>JBAWCO010000731.1:0-1533 GCA_049590315.1 Occallatibacter sp.
TTTTCAATCAGCCCGTCGCCATTGGTCTCGTACTGTTCCAAGTGCTCCATGGCCCGCTTGACGGCGCTCCAGCTATCGCGCAGGAAGGCTTCGTCGGTCGCGCCGGTAAGCACATAGTCGCGCCAGATCATCAGCACATACTTCGAATTCAGATCGCGCCAGTTCGAAACGTCCTGATAGTTGTACTGGTTCGAATTGACGATAGGATCTTCCTGCGGCGACCCAAGATCGTGCGGAGCTGCGCCGGGCACCTTGCGCGTGTATTCCACCAGCCGGTTCTCCCGGTAGCTCTTCCAACCCCAGACATAGCGCTGCGGGTTTGATTGGGGAATGGTGGTGGTGAATTCCCGCATCTGCTGCTTCTCGATTTCCGGCCAGAAGCGCAGCAGCGGAAACGAACCGTAGAAGAGCACGTCAAGGCTGTCGTAGTAGGAGTAGTCGAAGCACTCCATGTAGGAGAAGCTGTCGTTTTCTTTAGCAGATGGACGAGCCGGATTGCTAAGCCCGTTGCGTTCGTGTCCCCAGAGTGTTCCGCCGTCCGCCAGATCATAAAGCTCGTTGAAGAGCTCCCCGCGATACCAGGCAGGCTTGCGTTCGTCCGTGATGATCGGCTTCTGCCACGCATCAATCTCCTGGCTCCACTCCTCATGATGTTCGAGAGCGGTGCGCGCAATCTCCCATGCATGCGTCCCCTCGGCTCCAAAGAACCGCGTATAGTGCCGGTTCCATTGGCGGCCACCGCCGAATTGAACAATGGGCAGGTCCCAACTCAGCGCCATTGGAACCGTCCGCTTTTCATGCGGTCCCAACGTGAAGCGAACGGCAAATGCCCCCGCCAGCGCATCGCCGCTGGAGGCGACAGGCTGAGCGATGTTGGGCAGCCGGCCATCCTTCGAGAATGGCTTCCATACTTCGGCCCCGTTTCCCGTGGCAGCATAAGTAGCCAGATAAGTAACTTCCGCGCCATCACCAGGCGTCGTCGCAATGGCAAACTGCCCGTCCCACTCGTCCTGAACAGCCGCTTGGCGCAAGCGATCGAAGACAATCCCGCTCATCTTTCCTTGAGCGTTCTCTTCAGTCACAAAGCGATTGAAATTCTGGTCGTTCAGCGCTCCATCAAAGTTACGCAAGTTATCGCGGAACCAACCCACCATGTTAGTCCACGAGAAAAGTATCGAGACAGTAACCGGCTTGTTGGAAGGATTCTCCGCGGTCCATTGATAGACGGCGACCGGATAACTTGTCTCCTTATAGTTATTGGGCAAAATCGGCGAGAACTGTTCAACCGTAAGCTTGACCGGCAGCGCTTTAGTCCCGTAGGCAAACCAGCTCTTCGGATACAGCGCAGCATACTCGCCATCGCCGGCCGGGTAGTTCCAATTCCAACTGCTCAAGGTGCCACTCTTCGGCTTGCCCGTGGCGAGCGCCATCGCGATAGGAGTCCCACCTTCGGGCTGCGCGAAGACAGCGAACTGGTTGGCAGGCACATCCTGGTACTTATGCGTGCCGGCCTTCACGTGCCAGCGCTCGAAG
>JBAWCO010000732.1:0-6869 GCA_049590315.1 Occallatibacter sp.
ATATCTTCTTTGCTATCGATCCGCTTTGCGAGATTGAGGGCCTGGCTGTAGGACTGAGCAGCATGGACCAAATCGCCGGTATCCCGATAGACATACCCCGCAGTGACTGTCCAATTGAGTTCGCTGCGGAGGTTTCCGAGTCTTGCGGCGCTCTTTTCCGCTTCGAGGAACAGCTCCAGCGCCCTTTCATCATCTCCCAACTGGTAGTACGCCCACCCGATATTGCCTGCGGCACCTTGGGCCAGATTATCCGCGCCCAGTTCGACGGCGGCCCGGTAGGCAGCGCTTGACCAATCCAAGGCTTCGTCAAAGCGATCAGCGCGGATTGCTGCGACCCCAAGGTTCAACGATACGCTTGCTTCTAAGAAGCGGTCGTGATGGGCGTGGGCAAAAGTAACTGCATCGAGATAGTATCGCCGGGCCAAGGCAGGTTGTCCTTGGTTGATGGCAAGGGAGCCACGCGCCCGGAGCACATCGCCGCAGGACGCACAAGTTCTCGCCTTGCAGAGATCCACGGCCCGGGAAAGACTCTGATTCGCGGCCAAAAACTGTCGCTGATGCGTGAGTATCACGCTTTCAATCGTCAGTTTTCGCACGATCCCTTCTGAGTTTCCTGAAA
This sequence comes from Occallatibacter sp., assembly GCA_049590315.1. Taxonomy (GTDB): domain Bacteria; phylum Acidobacteriota; class Terriglobia; order Terriglobales; family Acidobacteriaceae; genus Telmatobacter. The sequence goes on from JBAWCO010000732.1 coordinate 620, forward strand.
CGTTATCTTCCGGATATCCAGCGAGAAGGCGCAGAGCGTCGTCATACACTCCGCGCCATACCATAGCGTCCGCTTCAAGGAGTTGGAATTTTGCCGCCCATTCCGGGCTGGAGACCCGGAATTCTTCATATCCCTGTTCAGCTTCTCGCTGGCTGTCGGGCAACCTTCCAAGCTGGAAGAGTTTTAGGGCGTGGTCATACGCCGCCTCGATGCGACCGGGGCGTACATCTTCTATCGGAATGAGCAGGAACAGGACAACAGCCCACGCAAAAGGCGAACTGCGGAGCCGGAAACCGCGCCGTATGCTTCCTAACCAGCCCCGCTTTCCCGTGGCGCCCGTCGTAGAATCCATTGCCGAGCGCCAGTTCCGAGGAGTAGTTCCCACTATGGCTGAGTTTGCCCGTTGGACCCGCCCGTCCCGATAGGTATGTTCCCCTCGATAGCGCATCCCAGCTTGAGATCCATCATCGTCAACTCCACGTATGTCTTCATCGGAACCCCCTTCTGCGGGTGCCAGTCGTGGTGCGTCAAGGTCACCTTGGCCAGGACGATGGCGCCAAAGTGGGGAACGTAGATCACGTTGCGCCGAGAATACCCAGGGTAGAACCCGGACACCCTCTTGACCAACGAGCATTGGATCTCCTCCCGGCTCTTACGGCGCTTTGTATAAAGATTGTAGTATTCGGCCGCCTCCGGGGGGGTATTCGTATCTTCTTCGATGAGCTCTTCCTGTTTGGAAAGGTAATCCAGAACGAGAGGGTCCTGGGTGTAGGGTCCGTCGTTTGAAGGCTTCTTATCCAGGATGTGCATGTCCCATTCCAAGTCGACGGGGTGCCCGGCAATGCGCAGATTCTCAATGCGCGTACCCAGAAAAGTGATTTTCGGTACGTATCCCTCGGCAGGATGGTCGGTGATGATCTGGCCCACGACGCGGTCGGCTGTCAATATCTCCAGCACGTTGAGGTCTTCGATGGTTGTCGTGGTGATGGTGCTCCAGCCCGCTTCCTTTGTCGGTTTCGTTTCCTCTTCGACGCAGAGCGCCGCGCAGGGGTTGGGTTTGGGGTTGCCAGCCACTTGGCTATGGCCTGCGCTGTAGGAGAGAACGCCTTCCAGCCGATAGCCGGTTGTGTGCTGCGCCCGGTATCCCCCCTCGGGTTCAAGCGCCGCATGGGCCTGGGTTACCACGGTCTGGACCAGAGGCAGGCTCAGGTTTCCCCCCAGTACTTTTGCCGTGGCATTGAATGTGTGTGTTCGTTGGGTTGTTTGGGACATACCTTTTCCTAATCTCCTTCGTCTGTTTATGGGTTGTTTTGAGGCAATAATTCAGGACACAGCCGCTGGGGGATTGGCTGCTCCTGTGGTGATTTGCCTGATGCTGCTCCGGACCGAAATCCGGCATGTTTGAATGCTCAATCATTGTAGCGGAGGTCGAAGGCTGCGCGGCAGAATTCAAGCTGCCATCAGGCGCATTCCCCGTTACCAGGACTCGCCCATCCGGCTCTGGTGAGGCTTCAACTGATCTAGTCGCTGCTTCAGATCCTACGGAGGTCAGAGTCCTTCGGCCAGCCGGCTTTATGCGCAAAGGCGTAGTTATTCATCAAATATTCAAAATCGATATCCGGGCTTGAGCTCGCATAGGTAAAGCGTAGACTTCTCTTCTTGCCTGCTCGTTCTTGTCATACAGGTCGCCCAGCTCAGGTAGAGCTCCGGGCCAAGAGGAAACACCATGGGAGTGCCATCCATGTCGGCCTCGATGCTTACCCCTTCCTGAGTGGGCGGCACCGTAAAATTCAGCGCCCGGCCAAAGATAACCGGGTACGACTGGCGCACATTGGACCGGATTGCAGTGTGAAAAACCTCAGCCTCAAGCAGGAAGGTTGTCGTCTCTGACCAAGCCAGCGCAGAAACCGTGATATTTCTGCCCCCGTTTGCAAAGCCGCTCGAATCGATTTGCGTGAACGGGCAGGGCCCCGCGATGCACGAGACGCGCACGTCGCGAAATTCGTTGCCGGGGCCTGCATCCAACGACAAGGAATCGGTCGACGCCTTCCACCTTCCATCCGGAGAACATGGCGACTGCCCATTGCAGGCCTGATTCCCATGATTGACCACTTGAAAGGTCCGCACTGCGCTGCCGATGTTTTCCTCTGTCTGGGAATTCACCGTGTACCTTATCCGGATATTGGAGATGACAGATTCCGGACTACCGGAAACAGTGCTGGTCTGCTCCCGGTTCGGGGTCATGGCGGCGACATAAAGCTCTCTGCCGGAAATATTTAGGCGACCCTGAAGTTGGAGGTCAAGCGGTTGGTAGTCCACACGCCGAAAGGCAAGGTTCACGGTCCGTCCCGGCCACGCCACCCCAGGAATTCTAAGCTTGAAAAACCCGGAGGCATCCGATTCTGTACTGGCGCTTGTTACGCCATCTGATGCCGTCACCTGTGCGCCTGAGATCGGCATCTGCTTACGGGTATCGCTGTCGCGGCGAATCACCGCGCCTTGAATCGTCATTGTCCCAGGCTGCCAGTGACGCTGGCGCAGCACCAGCGTGATGGTCACTGCCGCTACGACGACTCCGGCGACAATCCAGATAACAAGCTTTCTTCGCCTCACTTAGGTTCCACCTGCATCTGTAGAATTTGACGCACGATTGACGCGATTTGCCGTACGGACCTCTTCATCGCGAGGCACTTTTCTGCATCTAAAATCAATGACATTCAATATTGGCATCCTGCCGACGGCACTCAGGTTAGCCGGAATCCATGCGCGGGGATTGAGTCGAAGAAATGAAACTGTCGCGGATGTCCAGAATCGATGGTACGAGAGAAAATTTGAGCTCCCGCCGAAAGTTACTCCATCAAATCGCGAACTTGTCTTTGGGCCTCCCGCTCTCCCAATCGAAGTCTCTGGCCCTGCTTGCCCAATCCACGCCTGAGCAAAAGTCGAGGCAGCCCCGAGAACGCCCTGCGGCTCCTCCCACGCCGACTTCGCTGTCGCCACAGGATGAACAATTCCTGGACGATCTCCAGCACGGATGTTTCCTCTTTTTCTGGGAGCAGGCAAATCCGCCCACAGGTTTGACCAAGGACCGTTGTAACGTCCGTATCAAAGACACCAGCACTGCGGCAAGTATCGCGTCCACCGGCTTTGGACTTACCGCCATCTGCATTGGAGAGAAGCGCGGCTTTGTCGGTTATTCCGAGGCACGTTTGCGGGTCATTCAGTGCTTGTCCTTCTTGTGGCACAAGCTGCCCACTCATCGCGGATTCTTCTATCACTTCGCCAATATCAACACCGGTGAAAGAATGTGGGACTCGGAGGCTTCCTCTGTCGACACCGCGATACTCCTCTGCGGCATCCTCACCTGTCGCACGCATTTCCACGACGAAACGATTTCCCAACTTGCGCATGCCATCTTCGATCGTGTGGACTGGACCTGGCTATCCGAAGATACAACCCTGCTCTCACATGGCTGGACGCCCGAGCTTGGCTTCATCCCTTCCCGGTGGGATCTCTACAGCGAGTTGATGATGATGTATCTGCTCGGACTCGGGTCTTCCTCCCACCCGCTCAACAGCGATGCATGGTTCGCATGGAAGCGCACGACCTTCGAGTACGACGGCTTGCGCTACATAGGCTCATTCGCTCCTCTTTTTGTCCACCAGTATTCGCAGGCTTGGTTCGACTTCCGCGGCAAGCGCGATCGCTATGCGGACTACTTCCAAAACTCAGTAATCGCCACAGACGTGCATCGACGCTTCTGCCTGGAACTCAACGACCAATTTTCCGACTACAGCAATGCACTCTGGGGAATCACCGCGTCGGACTCAGAGCGCGGATACGTGGCCTGGGGAGGACCGCCGGCGATGGGGCCGATCGATGGAACCATTGTTCCGGCGGCTGCCGGCGGCTCATTACCGTTTCTTCCTGAAGCCACAATGCGCGTTCTCCGAACCATCCACGATCACTATCCAAACGCCTGGTGCCGTTACGGCTTTGTGGACGCGTTCAACCCCCTGACAAACTGGTACGATACCGACGTGATCGGCATCGACACCGGAATCACCATGCTAATGGCCGAGAACGCGCGAACGGGTTTTGTGTGGGACACCTTCATGAAAAACCCTGAAGCCCAGCGCGGCATGGCAAACGCAGGCTTCAAACCCTATGAACACTCCGCCTCGTAGCCAACAAGGCAAACAACAATAAGCCGCTTGTGTGCATCGGAATAGAGGAATGCATAAACGAGGCGCCACGAACTGCAGAGCGTCCAAAACGCCTTGGTTCAGGAATTCCGTGTGAATTACGCTTGTGCCGGGCTTTCAACATTCCTCGGCCCATTCTCATAGGAAGCCCTCCCCAACCATGACCGAAGCAAAGACCGATGCGAAGCTGGCCGGCGAGTCCAGCCATAGCCAACCCGTTACGACGCAGGCTCCCGGCAACGCCTGGGCCGACCGGATTCACGCGCTTAAGAATGTTCCCCTGGTTCTCCACTTCGTGTGGGAGTCCGGCCCTTCGGTCGTTTTTTGGAACATCACCATTCGCATTATCGTTGCCTTCCTGCCGGTCGGCATCGGCATCATCGGCCGCTTCATCATCGACGGAGTCAATCGCCTGCGGATGAACCAGCCGCTGCCACAGAACTTCTGGTGGCTGGTGGGCGCGGAGATGGCTCTCGCCGTCCTCGCGGGCATCCTCTCTCGCGCGGTGGACTACTTCGACAATTTGCTAGCCGATCGCTACACACACCATGTCAGCGTGGAGGTGATGCGCAAGGCGGCGTCGCTCGACGTCACTGTCTACGAAGATCCGGTCTTCTACGACCGCCTTGAGCGAGCCCGTGTCCAAGCAACTGACCGGCTGGCCATGATTCAGCAAATGGGCCGGCTGATTCAGCAATCCGTCACGGCCATCGCCTTTTCCGCGGTGCTCGTCCGCTACTCTCCGTTTCTGCTGCTGTTGCTCGTTGCCGGCATTCTGCCCGCGTTTCTCGGTGAAAGCCATTTTGCTTTTCTCACCTACGCCAAAAACTTTCGCCAAACCCCGGCGCGCCGCCAGATGGATTATCTTCGCCAGGTGGGCGGCAGCAAAGAGGCTTCGAAAGAGCTCAAGCTCTTCAACCTCAGTGGATACCTGACTAATCGTTTCACCGCTCTCTCTCAAAAGATCTACGAAGAAAATGTCGCTCTCAACAAGCGGCGCCTATTCTGGGGCGGACTCTTGGCCATTGTCGGCCAACTAGGCTACTACGGCGCCTATGCCTACAGCATCTACCGTACGATTCAAGGCAGCTACAGCATTGGCGACCTCACGCTGATCACGACCGCCATCATGCAAGCCATGGCCAATATCCAGCAGGCATTCTCAACCGCATCGGGTGTAGCCGACCAGGCACTCTTCCTCACCGACCTTCTGGCGTTCTTTGAGATGAAGCCGATCGTTGCGTCCAAAGTGAACGGCCTTCCTGCGCCGAGCCCAATCAGCCTTGGCTTCGAATTTCGCAATGTCTCCTTCGTCTATCCCGGCACAGATCGGCGCGTCCTCAGCAATTTCAACTTCATGCTCAGCCCCGGAGAGCGTGTAGCGCTGATCGGTGAGAACGGCCAGGGCAAGACCACGGTCGTCAAGCTCATCACGCGGCTCTACGATCCAACCGAAGGCCAGATATTACTCGACGGAGTTGACCTCCGCGAATACGATCTCGCCGATCTGCATAAGGAGATCGGCGTCATCTTTCAGGACTTCATGCGCTATGAGATGACGGCACGCGAAAACATCTCCGTTGGCCGGATTGAAGTCCCCCACACCATGGGCGAAATTGAACATGCGGCTGAAAAGAGTCTCGCGTCGGGAGTGATTGCCCGCCTTTACGGAGGATACGACCAGATGCTCGGACGCCGCTTTGAGACCGGCGTAGACCTCTCTGGCGGCGAATGGCAAAAGCTGGCTCTCGCCCGCGCCTACCTTCGCGATGCGCAGTTGCTCATTCTGGATGAGCCCACTGCCGCGCTCGATGCCCGCAGTGAACTCCAGGTCTTCGAGCGCTTCGCTGAGTTGACCCAGAGCAAAATGGCTCTGCTTATCTCCCATCGGTTTTCGACCGTCCGCATGGCCGACCGCATTGTCGTCCTTGAGGAGGGCCGGCTGGTGGAAGAAGGAAGCCACACACAATTGATTGCACTCGGCGGTCGCTACGCTGCCATGTTTGAGATGCAAGCCGCCAATTATCGATGAGGCACGATGATTG
>JBAWCO010000733.1:0-2908 GCA_049590315.1 Occallatibacter sp.
GCCATACTGACACGCGATCTACACTTCAGAAAAATGGGGGAGCCCATTGTCATGGAGCGGATCGATCCTGTGCTACGCGACTATGCCCGCGCTTCAACGGTCAAAATTGGTGTTGCCCTTGGATCGGGCATGGCATTCACCATCAGCTTTGAAATGATCCCTCTGCTGTTCCGAGCACTTCAAGGAATGGCCGCCTGGATCAAGCGCCAGTCTGCAACCACACAGCTCGTACTGATCTGCGGAGCCTTGATTCTCATCATCCATCCCAAGTCTCGCGCTAAATTTGTTAGCGCCTGGCAGGCTATCGCTCCCGTCATTACCGACCTTGCTCTGGAAGTGCTTACTCCGATCATGTTGGAAGCTGCGCAGGCAACAGAGGATGCGACCAGGCATTTGCGCACGCTCGAAGCGGCCTTCCCTCCTCCGGCAAAGACGACGCTCATCATGCACGCCCGCGCAGTCAGCATCATGGCGAGAGTGCCCATGTCCATTGACGAATTCGAGCGCAGGGTCCGGCAGGACGGCTATATCCCGCGTTCTTCAAACGTTCGCACCTATCTCCGCCGCGTCCTGCTCCGAGCACCCGATTTCGTGCAGGTCTCTGCTGGGCAATGGATGTTCAAACCCGTTGATCATTCAGTTGGAAAATAAAACCGAACCTGTTATAAAGTGCGGGTGGGTGGATCAATTTCCGCGAGACCAGATCGTTGCAATCATCCAAGCGCAAAAGTTGGATGGGTAGGCTTTCCGCGCGATCGCTTGAAACCGATGGTTGGCCCGTGTCATTCCGGGATTTAGGTGCTCTGAAACGGTGTCTTCGAAATGCAGACAAGACCGGTCGGATACCCCTTTTGCCGAAGCAGGGTATTGCTTGTCTTTGCAGAGGCGAACAACTCAGTCAGAGCCTCTTTTGCGCGATCGCGCTCCTCGTCAGATGTAGCCGTCTTCTCTGCTTCCACAACTTCTTTGGCAATTTCCAGCACCGCCTTCAAAAACTCCAGGCTTGTCAGGAAGCCCTGCTCGTGCCGTTCCTTCACTTTTTCCAGACGCTCGCCGAGAGCCGTGAACTTTGGGTTGTTCCCATGTTTCCGAAGCCGGGCGATGATCTTGATCTCGACCTCCCGCGCCTTTTTCTCTGGCTGTGCGTCCTTCAAAATTCCCTCCAACACCTGCGCATCCATGACCAGAGTGTCCACATCGTCCCGCACAGACTCGATGTGGACATTTGCATTAATGAGCTCGACCGTCTTCGCACCTAGCGCGTGCCAAAGCAACTTGCCGTTTCCGCTGGGTGGTTTCACCCACTAGTGTCCGGTTAGATGTCGAATAGATTCAGTTGGTTAGAGAGAGTAAGTTGGTCAATTCTGTTGAGATTTGGCTGAAGGGCGCATGAAATCTCGGTTTTCTCGAAGATTGATACCGACAGAATCTGTAGACAAGTGTAGAGCGAGGCATCGAGCTTCAGTTCCTTTTTGACGATGGCGATCAGCACATAGGTGGCGATGGCACACCAAATCTGGCTTCTCACGGCGTTCTCGCTGGTGGCCAGAAAGCGCTTGATGCGCAGGTGCTGCTTGATCCATTTGAAGAACAACTCAACCTGCCAGCGGCTTTTGTAAAGCGCGGCGATGGTCAGGGCAGGCAATGCGGTGTTGTTGGTGAGAAAGACCAGCGTCTTGCCCGTCTGTGGATCGTTGAAGCGAATGCGGCGAAGATGGTCTGGATAATTCTCTGCCGAATAGAAGCCGTTGAGCATGACGCGTTGGTCGCAAATGATTCCGCTTGCCCGGTCGACAGGAAACGAATACACGCGCCGCGCATCCATGTTTTCCTTGGCGCGTGTGACGAAGAAGGCTCCCGCCCGATGCATCGCGTACAGTCGCACGAAGTCCAGATATCCCCGGTCCATGATGTAGAAACTGCCCGCTTCGACAAGCAGAATGTCGAGCACGTTGACGTCGTGCAGCTTGCCGTCACTGATGTGAATGAACGCGGGAATCGCGCCGCGCAGGTCCAGCAGCGTATGCAGCTTGATGGCCGCCTTGGTGGATCGAAACGGAGCCCAGTCGAACAAGCTCAAACATAAGTCGATGGTGGTGGAGTCCAGAGCATAAACGGTTGCATCCAGTCCCAACACCGAAGGATCTTCTGCGTACAGAGCCCTGGCGTGGGAGATCAGCCGCAGGGCCAGTGCGTGGTAGATGCGCCAGTCACGCAGGTTCAGCGCATCGGCCAGCGTGGAACGGGCGGGCGGCGTCGCAATGCCCATGTGAAACAGCTTGGACTGGTTGGCCTCCAGGCACACTTCGATGTCGCGCAGCGACTCGCGCCAGGTCAGTTGAGAAAAGGCCATCACGCGAAAAAGGTCAGCGCAGCCGAGCGTGCGTACTCCCGCATCGCCCTTGTGCCGTTCGATGATGCGGGCGAATGTCTTCCACGGCACAAACTCCATCACCTGCGCAAAAAGCGTCTTGCCCACGTTCATGCGGCACTCCCGGTCGTTGAATCCCGAAAGCATCGCAAATGAGCCACGCGCAATTCAAATCGTGGACACCATGGAATCGCTATAAACCATACTTGGCAATGGGCTTGACGGCGGCATGACTAAATTAAACCGGACAGCAGTGTCTGAATATCAAAAACTACAGCGGTAAATCCCCTCCGATATAGCGCAACTGTTTCCGTTTGCGATTCCGTACCCATCGCCGCAACCTGCTATTGCCGCGATAGCGCTGTCTGAAGGATGGGGACCCCGGACCTCCACTTATTTTGGCCGTTCGCAAAAAGTAGATCAGCAAGACGAGCACAACTCCGTCTAGCAACCACTTGGTCAAGAGGAAGGCGATGAAGGTAGACCTTGTCTGACGAAAGTCGTTATGGGCAAGCCCCCAGAGGTTTAGACCAACAC
>JBAWCO010000734.1:0-3145 GCA_049590315.1 Occallatibacter sp.
GAGCAACTCGCCGCGTGATGGCGATCAATTGAGGAATTGTGCCCGTAAGCAGAATCGCTGCGCCCCCGATAGCTGCGGCAATCGATTCAGCCAGATGCTCCTCGCGCGGACCGGCGTTGACCACCACGCGAAACCCGCGCGCTATAAGCCCCTGGGCGACAGCAGAATACCGCTCTACAGGCCAGCGTTTGGCGCCCCATCCTGCTCCAGGATTAATCAGCACAGTGTTTCCGGAACCGGAGCGTGATAAGACCTCGTCTGCCCTCGCCTCCGCAGCGGGGTCAATCGGCAGAAGCGGCGTTTCGGGGCGCAGATCGTCGCCCGCCACCGCTGCAGCCAGGTCCACATCCTGCTCAATGACGTGCGTTCCCCGTGTTCGAACGCGCTCGGTATAGAGCCAGCGCGCTGGCCGCTCACGGGGTTCTTCTTCGCCAATCAGGCGCACACTCTTGGCAAACCGGCCTATCACCGCCGAACGAATCGCCCCCTGGAGATCCAGCACCGCATCATAGTTGCCCTCGCGTAGCGTACGCCGCAAGAGCTTGATTTCATGATGAGTTTTCTCGTTGAACGGCGCGTCGCGCCACTCCCGGGTCGGCGCGAACAGTAGGTGGTCCACCAGTGGCCTTGAGACCACACGGCCAATCGCGTCTTCGGCCGCCAAAAGCGCCTGCCATCGCGGCTCAACCACCCAGTCAATCACCCATTCCGGATGCGCCAGGCGCAGAGCGGTAACTGCAGGCAAAGCATGCAGGATGTCGCCCATGGCGCCCAGCCGGACAACAAGCAAGCGAAATTTCGACTGGGTTTGCAAGCTCTGATTTTCTCACAGGGGCCGTGACCCTAAAGCCCCTTGCTGGAGCGGAAGATCCGGCTCTCCGCGATGAATCTTGGATTGAGATGGCCGCGCAATCCGCCCATATCCAACGTAAGTTGCAGACGGTTTCGTTCCAAATGGCGAAATCGCCGGTTTAATTAACCAACTAATCAAGTATGATCTGTTGAAATCCTGTCAGGAGACCCCGGTGACGAGGCGAATCCTCAGTGCAGCTATAAGTATTGCAACAGTTGCGCTTTTCGCGACCGCCATTCCCCACGTCGGATTTGCCGCAAACAACCTCAACTTCTCCGGTAAGTATCTGCACCGCGGCTCGAAAGGTACCGGTGCTTTCGATCCGGAAGTGACGCTCGACGTAGCTCAAAACGATGACGCCATCGAGATCACCAGGGCCGATTCCGGAGGGAGCACGACGAATCGGTACCCCCTCAACGGTACAGAACAAGACTGCGCCGGCCCGGGCGGAGTCGAAGGCAAGTGCAAAGCGCAGTTGAAGGGCAAATTCCTCATCCTGCAGACGGTCGTGGTCAGCAGGGATCTGACGTCCGGCACCACCGTCCACATGCGAACATCGGAACAGTGGCAATTGTCTTCAGACTCAAAGACCCTGACAATCAAGGTGCTTGTAGATTTTCCTGACAGGCGGTCAAGTGACTCGTCGGAAGGTCAGTCTTCAGAAGCGAGTAAATATATCCGACAGTAAATCCAGGGAAACAGATCCGGCCAATGATGAAGAAGCAAGGTTGAGCCGGGTTCCTGAGGCAGACTCGGTTTAGTAGTCCTGCTCGGTCACCGACCGGCCGTCTGAACACCACGCCGGGGTTTCTGGAATCCAGATCGAAAACACGGTGCCGCTCGCGCCTGAAGCTTGACGGCTCCGCACGCGAATGGTCGCTTGGTGCTTATCCAGAATCTCGCGGCTCACCCATAGCCCTAAACCCGTGCCTCTGTCGCCTTTGGTGCTGACAAATGGCTCGAACAGCCCGCGCAGTGTCTCCCGATCAATGCCGTGACCGGTATCGGCGATGCTGATGCGCATCCCCGCCTCTCCCGTTCGAACGTGGCGCTGCGGCCGGGTTCGGACTATCAGCTTGCCATCGCTCCCCATCGCGTCCAATGCATTCGCAATAAGATTGGCAAACACCTGGCGCAGTTCCGACGAAAGGCAGAGCAGACGGTCTTCTTCCGCATAGTCACGCCTCAACGTGATGCCGGACTGGTGCAGCCGGCCGCTGTAGATCGCCAGAGCCGAGTCAACAATCTGCGAGACCCGCGCCCAAGACGGCATCCCGCTTCGGCGGTTGAAGCGCAGCGTATGCGTGACAATCTGCGAAACCCGATCCACCTCTTCCATCGCCTGCTTCACATACCCCAGCGTCGGTCCATCGGTCAGGGATTGTTCAATCACATACAGCAGGTTGGTCACCGCCGTCAGTGGGTTATTGATCTCATGCGCAACGGTGGCTGCCAGGCGTCCCACCAGCGCCAGCTTCTCGCTGCGCATCAACGCTTCTTGGGCACGATCCCGGGCCTCCTCGGCTTCCTTCAGCGCCGTGATCTCCCGCGTTACACCATCGAAGCGGACTGGCCGCCCGGACGCATCATAGGCCGTACGGCCCATCGCACGAATCCACTTGATTCGGCCTTCCGGCGACACGGTGCGGTATTCAATGTCGTATTGCGCCGATGTGCCAATGGCCAGCTCGATCGCCTGCTGCGTGCGTTCGCGGTCGTCCGGATGGAGCCGCGCGTAAAAGAGCTCAATATCCACGTTGGCGTCAGGTGAAAGCCAGAAATGCTCCTTCACCCGCTCATCCCAGATAAGCCTGTCAAACGGGAGATTGCAGAACCAGTAACCGATCTGGGCTGCTTCCGTCGCGAACGCAAACCGCTCTCGAAAATCACGCAGCAGATCCTCTTGGTATCGATAGCCCTTTACAGGTTGCTGGGCGAGTCCGAGATTTGCTGCGGTCGTTCCGTCGTTCACGTGCTCTTATCTCCGCCAAACCCCAATTGAACTCGAACCGCAACCGGTTGCTGGGAGTTGCCGACGCGGCTTACGGTTGGGGAGCAGACATGAGCACGCGACCAAGCAGATTGATGCATATTGCAAGCTGAAGGTTGCCAACGAAAGCATAGATTCTAAAGAGCCACGGCTCGCGCCGGGACAAGTCCCCCGGCTTTTGGATCTGGACGCGCACCCTTTGGGCAAATCGCTTTTTGCCGCTTGTTGCCACTTGTTTGGCAAAAGTCTCCCGCCAGAAGATGGCTCAGAAACGGAAGCTAGCTAGTCGATCCTGAAAAACC
>JBAWCO010000735.1:0-4449 GCA_049590315.1 Occallatibacter sp.
GGTCAGCACCAGCAAGACCCCGAAGCTGCTCATCAGCCGGGGCATAGCATTGAGATTCTTAAACCAGTTCATGTGCTGTTCCTCCTCTTTCTCATTCTGTCGATGAAGCTGCCCGGACAGACTGGGCCGGAGGCGCAACCTGCTGGGAACCATTGAGTGGAGCTTGAAGCGAAAACAGATTCAGCGCGCCGATGCCAGTTACATCGACGATGGGAGCGACGCGACCGTCGCCCAGAATTGTTGCGCCCATCAGGCCATCCACCTTGCGCAGATGCCGTTCCAGGCTCTTCACCACCACCTGCTGCTGCCCGAGAAGCTCATCGACGACCAGTCCGACCTTACGTCCGCCGGACTCGACGATGACCGCAAGCCTGCGGTAGACCGTCTCTGCGGCGGAAGTATCGGTACTTGCCGTCTCCGGCGCTACGCCCAAGAACCTGGATAGACGCAGCAGGGGAACGGATTCTTCGCGGATCACGATCACCTCGCCGCGCTCTGCAAGGCGCACGATCTGACCATCGCGCAAGGGGACAGTCTCGATCACCGAAAGCAGCGGTAACACCAGCGTTCGGTCGCCCACGCGCACCAACAGTCCTTCGAGAATGGCCAAGGTGAGCGGCAACTCAATCAATACCGTCGAACCGCGCCCCTTCTCGCTCGTAAGCATGACCGTTCCGTTTAATTGCTGGACGTTCCGCTTGACTACATCCATCCCGACTCCGCGCCCGGAGAGATCGCTGACCTCTTCACGAGTGGAGAAGCCGGGCTCGAAAATCAACATCCGCAGCTGCTCGTCGCTCAGCTGTGAATCGGGTCCGATCAGCCCGCGTTCGATCGCTTTGCGGCGCACGCATTCCGTATCGATGCCGGCTCCATCGTCTGAAACCTCGATCACAATTCTTCCCGAACGGTGAAAGGCCCTCAGGGTAACTACGCCCTGTTGCAGCTTGCCCGCGGCCTGGCGCGTCTCCGCCGCTTCGATGCCATGGTCGGCTGCATTGCGCACCAGATGCGTCAACGGGTCGCCAAGCAACTCAAGCATGCTCTTGTCGATCTCGGTTTCTTCTCCGACCATTTCAAGGCGGATCTGTTTGCCGGTGGCCTGCGCGATGTCGTAGACCGTGCGCGTGTATCGCTGGAACAATGTCCCAACGGGCAACATGCGAATGCCCATCACTCGTTCGTGTAACTCACGAGTATTGCGTTCCATAGACGCCACCGCTTCGCGCAGCTTGGGCAAGCACGAAGGTTCGAAGTCCTCGACCATCTGCGCGGTCATTACATGCGCGATCACTAATTCGCCCACCAAATCGATCAGACGGTCGACTTTGTCGATAGCCACCCGGATGGAGGCGGACTCCCCACTGGCCGCGGGTCTTGTGGAAGACTGACGGCGATCCGCAGCCGACGCCTTGCGGCGTTCAACTAACGGGGGCCGACCATTGGATACCGATGACTTTAGGAAATCTAGCTCCACTGTTGAAACCTGAGTCGCCGTGGAGGTAGGCTGCGGCAGCACATCCGAACAGGAAATACGAATTTCGGCTAGGTGCTCAACAAACTCAAACACCTCGCGCAGTTCTGTTTCCGGGTGCGAACTGGCCAACTCTATCGTCCAGCTTAGGTAACACTGCGACGGGTCCAACTCGGCCAGCACTGGCAATTCCTCGGAATGCAGATGGCAGCAACTCACCATGCCCACTGCGGCTAGATTGCGCAACAGAACGATCGGGTTGGTGCCGCTCGCAAACAACTCCCGGTCGGGGCGAAATTCCACCCTGTACAGGTTGATCTCTCGGCCTTCTTCGACAGTCCGCGGCGTGTCCTGCTCCGACTCGACCTGTTCCGGAAGGATATGAGGAGTCGACTCCGCCAGACCAGGCTCAGCGGTCATCAGCGCCGCGATGCGCACATTCACTTCGAGTCCCTCGGAGGGCATGGCCGCATCTGTATCTGCATTGAGCAAACCCCGCAGCACATCCACCGATCGAAGCAGAACGTCGATCACCTCGTCGCTGGCTTGCATCTCCAGGGACCGGAGTCGCTCAAGGAGGTTTTCAAGCGAGTGCGTAAACGCGGCAAGACTAGTAAACCCGAAGGAACCGGCTCCGCCCTTGATCGAGTGCGCCGAGCGGAAGATGCCATTCAACAACTCCACATCTCGCGGCACCGAACGGAGTTCGAGAAGGCTCGTCTCCATGGAAGCGATATTATCTGCGCTTTCCTGAAGAAACGATTGGCGAAATTGGCTGAGGTCGATTTTCATGGCGTTATGGGAGCACCTTGGCCAGCGTTTGCAGCAGCTTTTCGGGATCGAAGGGCTTCACGATCCACCCCGTTGCTCCCGCCGCCTTTCCCTGTTCCTTCTTTGCCGCAAGCCCTTCCGTGGTCAGCATCAGGATCGGCTTGCTCTTCATCATCGGCTGCTTACGCACGTTCTGGATCAGGGTGATACCGTCCATCACGGGCATATTGAGGTCGGTAATAATCAGGTCGACAGTCGCGCTCGCAAGTTTGTCCAGCGCGTCCCGTCCGTGCTCGGCTTCAATCACGTCAAACCCGCCCTGCCGCAACGTAAAACTGACCATCTGCCGCATGGAAACCGAATCGTCGACAATCAATACCCTTCGCAACTTGCTATCCCTCCGGAAGACCATGTGCGACAGTCTTTCCTTGGCGCTCAAAATAATTCAACGTCGCCCTGGGTCGACTCCAACCCATGAATACCTGCGACTTGCCGCTCTTCGTGCATCGTGTAATCGCTGAATCCTTCATCGGAGGCGGCTTCTTCACCACTC
This sequence comes from Occallatibacter sp., assembly GCA_049590315.1. Taxonomy (GTDB): domain Bacteria; phylum Acidobacteriota; class Terriglobia; order Terriglobales; family Acidobacteriaceae; genus Telmatobacter. The sequence goes on from JBAWCO010000735.1 coordinate 2,799, forward strand.
ACAGCGCCGAAGCGAGTTGTCAGCCTCGCCCGCAACGTATCGAGGTCCTCAACTACATGGCCAATGCGCTGGCTGGTGCGGTCCTGGAACTGCAGCCCGCGAACCGCCGCACCAATGTCGTTCGCCAGCAGCACGCCTTCCTCCGTCATTCCGGTCAGCATTTTCTTCATCTCGCCGTGAGCGGCCTGCAAGTCTCTGAGCGATTCATCCACTTCGAGCCGGCATCGATCCACACGCTCATGATCTTTCTCGTTCATCCGCTGCAGGTCGACCAAGGTCGACTGGGCCAGCATCCGAAGGTTGTTGATCAGGTCGTTCACTTGAGCGTTTACATTTTGCGATCGCTCGGTCTGCGAGATCACTTCCATGGCAACGACCGCAAATCCCGCGCCTTGGCTGCCGGCGCGCGCCGCCTCGATCCGCGCATTCAGGGCCAGGATCTTATTCCCTCTGGCGATCTGCTCCAATTGGGCCAGCGAGGTGCTGATCGCCTGGGAGGCCTTATCCATCTTCTGGATCCGTTCGATTGCCCGCTGCGAAATCTCGCCTGCTTCCTCCGTCACATTAAGAATCTTGACCAGCGTTCCGCTGCAATTCTCGATCAATTCCTCGAACGACTGCTTATCAGAAGTACCCTCACTCTCCCGGCTGAGAAAGCCTTTAGTGCGAGCCACGGTTTCTTTTGCCCGCTCTGCAATTCCTTGAAAGCTGTTGCAAACTTCTACGACTGAACTCTCGATTTGCGACGAGGTCTGCTTCAGCTGCTCGCTCATTCGCCGGAAGTGCGGCACGTACCGCGCAAGCTCGGCCTGCACTTCCGGCTCCTCCTGCGCCACGGCTCCCGCAACGCCCGGAGGCATGCCGGACCAATGGCCGCTTGGTCCGCTCTGTGCAGCTTGATTCATCGTTCTTTCCCTCGGCCATGAAAGAATTGATCTGCCACTCCTGCAAATTCAAACCACTTCCGCAAACGCGGAGAAGCATTTTCCAGCCGGAGATCCCGTTCCCGCTTCTTCTGCTCTGCATCGAGCGCCAGCAGAATCTGCAATGCGCTCGCGTCCAGATGATCGATTTTGTCGAGATTCAGGTTGATGTCGCTCCCCTGGGACAGGGCGTCCAGCGCTGCTTCCCGCAGCTCTTCCGCCGGCATCCAGTCTCCGGAACGTTCGACATTGATTAACGTGTGCCTTAGGTTCAGCTCTACTGACGGCTTGGCAGCGCGCACTCGCTTCTCTTTACCTTCTTTGTCACGGCGATTTAGACAGTAACTTGCCATCCAGTGCCACCTCGCGATTGCAGTGAGGGACCTCGCAACCAACCGTCAAAGAGCAAGAAAGTCCAATGGAAGTAGACGAAGGTGCCAGACCACATCTGCAGTTAAAGGTCCTATCGGCGCAAAAGTGCACTTTCATTAGCCACAGCATTCTTAGATTCAGCTCATTACGGAAACGCGGAGAATAACAGGCGCCTTGCCTCCCAACATAACGCAAAGAGAAAGTGTGTTTCGAAACCTCTGATTGGTTTCTATTACTACTGTGTTATAAAATGGATACCCCCGCTTCGGTTATTCTGGCGATGCAGTTTGTTGGGTAGTACGTTGATGGAATGAGCCCTCGCCAACTGGATTTGTCGCGTCAAGGTGAGCGTCTGC
>JBAWCO010000736.1:0-12610 GCA_049590315.1 Occallatibacter sp.
CAGGATCAATCCCGAAAGCAATCCCGGCCACCTTTGACCGCTCTGCCGACTGAGAAAACGCCCCCGCAACCAGCTCTATTTTTCCATCCAGCTCCGCGGCCATCTTGTGGACGGGCCCAATGAACGCACCCGGGCCGCCACCCACCATACCCATCCGGAACTTGCGCTCTTCCATTTCCGCTCCCACCACCCTCGAACTCCCGCTGCGCCTAACCCTCCGGCAGAGCCCGCTTGAGCCCCGGCGCCAAGGTCCGCAGCAACAGCAATCCAATCAGGTATGCCGATGCCGAGTAGACAAACAGCGGCACATAACTGTGCGTAATCTGCAGAATGTTCCCCGTGATCATCGAGAAAATTACGCCACCCGCCGCGCCGGCCAGGGTTCCAAAGCTCACCACTGTCCCCACATACCGATGCGGAAACATGTCCGGCACAGTTGTAAACAGGTTTGCCGACCACCCTTGGTGCGCCGCCGCCGCCAGGCTCAGGATCGCTACCGCAACCCACTCCGACTTCAGTCCGCCCACAAACAAAATCGGCACAACCAGCAGCGCACAGGTCAGCATCGATGCCAGCCGCGCCGGCTTCAACGCCATCCCCAGCAGCTCATATCCCCGCGGCAGCCAGCCTCCAAAGACGCTCCCAATCGTCGACACGCAGTAGATAATGACCAGCGGCAGCCCCAGGTGCGACAAATTCAGATTGAACCGCTTGCTGAAGAAATCCGGAAGCCAGAACAGAAGAAACCACCACACCGGGTCCGTCAAAAACTTGCCCGCCATGAAGGCCCACGCCTGACGGTGGCCCAACAGCGTCCACCACCCCGGCTGCGGACCCGGCGGAGGCACGATCACTTGCCCCCGCGTCCAGTCCATCGATTCGCGTGGCGTCCGGTACGTCACGGACCACCACACAATCCACGTTGCGCTGAAAATGCCTGTCGTCAAGAACGCCGCTCGCCATCCAAAATGCAGCGCCACCCAGGGCACCACCGCCGGAGCAAGAATCGCTCCCATGCAGGCACCGGAGTTGAAGATTCCCGTAGCCAGCGAACGTTCCTTCGGAGGGAACCACTCCGCCGTCGCCTTGATCGCCGCTGGAAAATTTCCGCTTTCGCCCAATCCCAGAAAGACGCGGGCCACACCGAAGCCAAACACCGATGTCACCAGGGCGTGCCCCATCGCCGACAGGCTCCAAAGACCTGTCACAAGGGGATAACCCTTCCGGCATCCCAGCTTGTCCACCATGCGCCCGGCAAACACCACTCCAAGCATGTAAGCAGCCTGGAAACATGCAATCACGTAGCCGAACTGTGCGTCGGTCATACCGATCGACAACTCCGTCGACGGCCATCCCGGTATCAGCGGCTGCAAGTGCACTACATTCTGTTCCAGCACCGGTTTCAGAATCCCGATCACCTGCCGGTCCATGTAGTTGATCGACGTGGCCACAAAAAGCATGGCGCAAACGGTCCACCGTCCCGGCAGCGCCGGAGGATCCGCAAAAACCTCAACAACTTCCTGTGATTCCTTCATAGCTTTCTCAGACACTTAATCCCCCGCCGATCTTTCTCAGTCCCTTAGTCCCTGGTTCCTGCTTCACTGATTCACGCCGCTAGCTAGAAACCCTCCATCCACCGCAATCACTTCGCCAGTAATGAAGGACGCCGCCTCTGACGCAAGAAAAATAGCTGTTCCGGCCACCTCCCGCGGTTCGCCGAACCGTCCCATCGGCGACCGAAGAATCAGTTCCTCTCCACGCGGCGTCCCTAGAATGATCGGCGCTGTCAGTTCCGTCGGAAACAACCCCGGTGCAATCGCATTCACTGTCACGCCGCTCTGCGCCAGCTCAATCGCCAGCACCTTAGTTAACGACGCGACAGCGCCCTTGCTGGCCGCATAAGCCGCCACCCTGTAGAACCCCACAAACGACGCCAGCGAAGCGATATTCACAATACGCCCGTATCCGGCTTTCACCATTGTCTTGCCGAAGATCTGGCAGGCGCGCAGAGTTCCCGTCAAATTGGTCTCGATCACCCGCGACCAGTCCGCCTCTTCCACGTCCAGGGTCGGTCCCTTCTGCGTAATGCCCGCCGCGTTCACCAGGATGTCGACCTTGCCGAATTCTTTCACCACGGCATCGTGCAGCGTTTGTATTGAAGCCCGGTCCGTCACATCGCTTGAAATCCGCAATGTGCGCCGGCCAAGTTGCTCTATTTCCGTGGCCGTCTTCTCCAGCGGCGCCTGCCTCCTTGAGCTGGCCACCACTTCGGCCCCGGCCCCTGCCAGCCCCAGCGAGATCGCGTGCCCCAGCCCGGTCGTCCCGCCGACCACCACCGCAACCCTTCCGCTCAAATCGAATAGACTTTGGCTCATAGCATCAACTTTCCTTTGGGTGATCCCGCCAGTCCCGACGAATAGTCTAGACTCACAACAATTCCCTGTCCCCACCCAACCAAAAACCTTATCACGCAACCCGCTGCCCCAAGCCGTATCGTCCCGCACAATTCCGGCCAATGCGATACAGTGTCAATGAACATCACAGGTCCATCATGAACGCCGTTCCTGTAGCCACCTCTGAATCTTCAACAACGCCAGTCCAGCCCTTCCGCCTCGACAATCGCCACGCCCTGGTCACCGGCGGAGCCAGCGGCATCGGCGAGGCCACCGTCCGCGAACTCGTTCGTGCCGGCGCCTTCGTCCACATCGCAGATATCAACCTCCCCGCCGCCGAGGCCCTCGCGTACTCCCTCGGCCCCGCGGCGCAACTCCTCCACCTCGATGTTACGAGCCCTGAGTCCATCGCCGCCGCGGTTTCCCGCCTCACACGCCTCGACATCCTGGTCAACAACGCCGGCATCGGTCACGTAGGCTCCATCGAGACCACCGAGCCCGAAGACTTCGACCGCCTCCTCAACGTCAACGTCCGCGCCGTCTACCTCGTCACTCGCGCCTTTCTCCCGTTACTCCTCGCGGCCAACAGCAACCTTCCGGCAGTTGGATCAATCGTCAACATCGCCTCCGTCTCCGGCTTGGTCGGCATCAAGCAGCGCTTCGCTTACTGCACCAGCAAGGGCGCCGTCATCGCCATGACCCGTCAACTCGCGGTTGAATATCCCAAGACCCTCCGCGTGAACGCCATATGTCCCGGCACTGTGCAGACTCCCTTCGTCGAGGGCTATCTCGAAAAATTCCATAAGGACAACAAGGAAGAAACTCGCGCCGAACTCCGCGCACGCCAGCCTATCGGCCGACTTGGCCAACCGCACGAAATCGCATCAATGGTCAGGTATTTAGCCTCAGACGAAGCCGCCTTCATCTCCGGCTCCCTCTTCACCATCGACGGCGGCTGGACCGCCGCGTGATGAGTGCCAGCATGCATTCAGTTCCGCTCTGGAGGTCCCAATGAAACTCGTCACGTTTTCAACTAAGGATGGCATCGTCCGTCCTGGCGCACTGCACGAAGAAACAAACCTCGTTGTTGATCTAACTGCCACAGGCTGCGCTGACTCTCTCGCTGTCATTGCTACGGGCATCACCACTATCTCGCCGAATTCGGATGTTTATCTTAGTTACAACCTGAGTGAAGTTACACTTCGCGCGCCGCTCCCCAACCCACCACGCGTATTTGCCATTGGCCTCAACTACCGCGATCACGCCATCGAATCTGGCATGGACATTCCCACCACCCCGGTCGTCTTCTTCAAACTCCCCACCGCCATCATCGGTCCCGGCGAACCCATCGTCCTGCCAAAGAACTCCACCCAGCCAGACTACGAAGCCGAGTTCGCCTTCGTCATCGGCAAAGGCGGCTATCGCATCCCCGCATCGGCATGGCGCGATCACGTGTACGGCTACACGATCGTCAACGATGTCAGCGCACGCGACGTTCAATTCGCCACCACGCAATGGTCCCTGTCCAAGAGCTTTCCCACCTTCTGCCCTCTCGGCCCGGCCATCGTCACCGCCGATGAAATCGCCGATCCGCATGACTTGAACATCAGCCTGACCATCGACGGTGAGCAGCTTCAAAACTCAAACACCCGGGAGTTAGTCTTCAAGATACCTGAGTTAGTCGAGTATCTTTCTTCCATAACTCCTCTGCTCCCTGGCGACATTGTCTCCACGGGCACGCCTCCCGGCGTAGGCCTGGGACGCACTCCCAAGCGCTGGCTCAAACCTGGCGAAACCGTCACCATCACCATCGAGGGCCTCGGGGCTCTCACCAACCCTGTCGTCGCTGAGTAACCTAACAGGCTGTACCAATTGGGTCCGTTCGGAGGGGTGGCGAAACCGGCCTAATGTTCGCTCCGAGGGTTGCGAATTGGAGGCGAATGACTGCCTGGAGAGTTGCAGAAATCGGAAGCCTTAACCTTGTGGGCCTGCTGCATTTGCGTTTTGGAACCTGGAATAGTGCCGAATTAAGCAAAAGGGTTGCCCAGAATTGAACACCGTTTTGGCGACGGGCAATTTCTTTTCTCGTAAGGTTCTTTATTGCAGCAGCTTAGGCATACCAAGGCTGTTAGAAAGGTTACGTTCGAGTCGAATTGTCGCGCCGGACCTTGCTGTGGGGCACGAACAACTTTTATGCGCTTTCAAAAACGGCAACCTCGCCGAGGTCCTAACGAGCGTCCTCAGGCTCCGATCCAAACCAGCCATACAACGCGACGCCAACGAAGCAAATCGCCGGCACCGTGTAGGCCATCGCCACTCCCGCCAAATCCGCCACGCGTCCCATCAACGGAGGAATCGCCGCTCCGCCCACAATCGCCATCACAATTGCGCCCGCGCCGGTCTTCGTCTTGGTCCCCAACCCCTTCACACCCAGCGCAAAAATTGTCGGATACATCATCGACATGAAGAAGCTCACGGCCACCAGGCATCCCACGCCCAGCCATCCGGGCCGCAGCACCGCCATCGTGCAAATCGCCGCATTCGCCGCTGCAAAAGCTCCCAGCAACTTTGAAGCCGGCACAAACCTCAGCAGCCAGGTGGATACAAACCGCCCCGTTGTAAACGCCACCAGGGCGGCGGTCAGCCAGTAGCCAGCGTTCCGCTCACCCAGCCCCGTGTAGGTCTGCACGTAAGGAATCTGCCAGCTCCAGGCCCCCACCTGCGCGCCCACATACAGGAACTGCGCCACCACCGCCAGCACAAAATGCTTTCGCTTCATCAACGGCTTTGACGCATCCGCCTCCAGCGTATTGCGCGAGTAGTCCATGCCCGTATGCGGAAACGCTGTCCGCCCAATCAAGATTGCCCACAGCAGCACCAGCGTCCCCAGCACCAGGTACGGAACCACCACCCGCAGCGTCTCGCCCTTCAAGTACGCGGTATAGGTGCCGGCCGTCTGCATCGCCGCTACCTGGTCCGGCTTCAGTTCAATTCCGGAGAAAATAAACCGGCTCCCAATCAGCACCGCCGTAATGCTTCCCAGGGGATTGAACGCCTGCGAGAGATTCACCCGTTGCGCCGCTGTCTCGGCATCGCCAAGCTGAATAATGAATGGGCTCGCTGCCGTCTCAAGAAATGCCAGTCCACTTGCAATCACAAACAACGCCGTAAGAAAAAACCAGTACTGCCCCACCAGCGCAGCCGGCCAAAACAGGATGCACCCCGACCCGTACAGGCAAAGCCCAATCAGGATCCCGGTCTTGTACCCCGCCCGCCGCATGATCTCGCCAGCCGGCAATGCCAGAAAAAAATAGCCCATGTAGAACGCAAACTGAACCAGCCCCGCCTGCAGGCGGTTAATCTCAAACGACTTCATGAACTGCCGAATCAGAATGTCGTTGAAATTATTCGGAATCGCCCACAGAAAAAACAACGCCGTAACAAGGACGAAAGGCAGCATCCGTCCGGCCGGAATCAGCGGGGCGTCAATTTCCTTCTGCCGCGCGGTCCCGGTCGTTCCGATCGGCCCTGTAGAAATGCTCAACGTTCACTCCTTCACACTCAGTCGCTCTAGCGGTAAAGTGCACCACCCTTTCTACTCAATCAGCGTCCATCGTGGCAAACGCGGCCCTCACTTCGCCTTTTCATGCGAGGCCAAATCGTTCCCTTGCCAACCCACCTTTTTGCAACGCGCCTATCATTGTTCGCAGGGCCAATCCATTCCTCTCAGCCACCGGAGCCTGCATGGAGATTTCCCTCGAAGCCGCGCGTCGTTTCTATGCGGAGGACCTGCGATTCGTCGCGCGCATGCAATCGCCCGCTCTGTTCGCGGCCTTCTCATCCGTCCCGCGTGAACGCTTCGTTGGTCCCGGCCCCTGGCGAGTCATGAGTCAGAACGGATACTGGACCACGGAGGATTCAGATCCCAGGCAGGTCTATCACAACGTGCTGATCGCTCTCGATGAGGCCAAGTCCATCAACAACGGGCAGCCCAGCCTTTGGGCTCACTTCTTCGATCTGCTCGACGTTCAGGCCTGCGACCACGTGCTCCACCTCGGCTGCGGCACGGGCTACTACACCGCCATCCTCGCTGAGATCGTTGGACCACAAGGGAAAATCACCGCAGTTGAAATCGACGCGGCCCTTGCGGAACGTGCGCGCATCGCATTGGCTCTGTGGCCCCAGGTCACAGTCGTCCATGCAGACGGCTCCAGCGGTCCACTCGAGCCGGTAGAGATAATTGTGGCCAGTGCCGCCGCAACCCATCCACAACCATCATGGCTCGCAGCCCTCAAGCCGGGCGGAAAACTACTATTTCCCATGGCGCCGGCAAAAGGCCCAGGCGCCATGGCCTTGCTCACGCGCAGGAGTGACGACAATTTCGCTGCCGAACTGCATTTCGGCACTTACTTCATCCCTTTCAGCGGAGCCTGCGACTCTGCCATTGCCGGTCCGTTAGCAGAAGCCCTGGCCCGCGATCAAGGCAAGGGGGGCAAATCCCTCCGCCTGGATTCACATGACAAGGACAAATCCTGCTGGCTGCACGGCGAAGGCTGGTGCCTTTCCACGCGCGAGCCCATCGGATTGGAGTCATGTTAGACTAGACCTAGTCAAGTCAGGAGTCGTAAGATGCCAACGGCCACAGCCTCAGCTACCCCACAAACCGTGAATATTTACGAAGCCAAGACGCAGCTTTCCAAGCTAGTCGATCTAGCCGCCGCTGGTCAGGAAATAATCATTGCCCGCGCCGGGAAACCCGTGGCCCGCCTCACCAATCTCGACAACAAGCAAAAGCGTGTCACCGGGCTTGGAGCGCTGAAGGGAAAGGGATGGATCGCAGACGACTTCGACGCGCCCCTCCCCGATCACATCCTGGCTGAATTCGAGGGACGCTGATGCGTCTCCTCCTCGATACCCATATCTTTTGCTGGTGGTTTTACCAGCCTGAACGGCTTTCCCGGCGCACTCTAAAGTTGATTCGAGGGGCCGAAAGAGTATTCGTCTCCTCGGCTTCCATCTGGGAAGTCGCCATCAAGGCCCGCCTTGGAAAAATCGACGCCGACCCGAAGGAATTGTTCGAACAAGTCGAGATAAACAATTTCCATGAGCTAGCCATCCGCTCGAAGCATGCGCTAGTGGTGGCAACCTTGCCCCTCCACCACACCGATCCCTTCGATCGACTGCTGATTGCCCAGGCGGTTACCGAGCCACTTCATTTGCTTACAGCTGACTCGATGCTCAAGCAATATAGTGAATTGGTTATCGAGATTTAATTGCGAAGCACGATTGCAAGTGATTAGCATGCATCACCAAATGAGAGTTCCTATGTGGAAGAAGATCAAATCGGCATTCAAACAGAATCAAGCACCCGAGTTGATAACGATCTTCTCACCGCAAAATCCGGATTCTCTCACTGACTACCAGAGGGCGTTTTACGCTCCGCCCACCACTTACTCGAATGAATATCCCACGATCCCCAAGCCAAAAGCGCTCACTGAGCTCGACCTGCTGGCCGCGCAATGGGCAGCCGGGAAGATTTGGCCTGAGAAGATGCCGGGGATAGCTGCGGACCTTCTCGAATCCGGCCTGGATTCTCCGTCATTGCGCAGGCTTGCTGGCGAAATGCATGTGGGGTGTATCGCGGACGTTCGAGAAATTGTAGAGAAGACTTTTCGCGAACTCAGCGTAGAACTGCCTGCGTCTGGGACCGCGGCAAGGCAACAAACCAGTGTCCAGATAGCCCGCGAAGTGATTGCGGGCTTGCGCAACCCATGGAATGCCGCCGCTGAACTCGATCGTATCTGGTCCTATGAAATTTGGCACCACAAGGATCTGTGCGACATCGCTCAATTGCTCGATGAACTCGATCATCCGTCCATCTCCCGCGGCGATCTTCCAAGACTCACTGAAGAGCTGATCGGCCACTTCGCAGAACTTGCCGCATAGTCGGAGCTCTGTTCGTTAGCTTGGTTGCACGTGCATCAAAAACGCCTTAGAGCACCCCGGCCAGCCACTTCCCTGTATGCGACAGCAGATTCCCGGCAACCTCTTCAGGCGTTCCCTCTGCCACAATCCGCCCTCCGCCTTCGCCGCCTTCCGGCCCCAGGTCGATCACCCAATCCGCCGACTTGATCACATCCAGATTGTGCTCAATCACAATCAGCGAACCGCCGCCATCAATCAGCTTGCGAAACGCCGTCAGCAGCTTGGACACATCGTCGAAGTGCAAGCCCGTCGTCGGCTCATCCAAAATGTAGAGCACCCGGCTCGCCTGCGATGGTTTGGCTGTCGCATTGGCCGCGCGGACTTGCGATAAATGCGCAGCGAGCTTCACGCGTTGCGCCTCGCCGCCTGACAGCGTAGTGGCCGATTGCCCCAACCGCAAATATCCCAATCCAATCTCATCCAGCACAGCTAGTTTTTCCAACAGCCGGGTCTGGCCTACAAAGAACCGCAGCGCCTCTTTCACCGTCATCTGCAGCACTTCGTGAATGTTCTTGCCCTTGTACTCAACCTGCAAGACCTTCGCCTGGTAACGGGTGCCATTGCAGTCTTCGCATGGCAGTTCCACATCCGCCAGGAACTGCATCTCCACAGTAACTGTTCCGTCGCCCTCGCATGTATTGCAACGGCCACCCGGCACGTTGAAGGAGAAGTGTCCGGGTGACAGTCCAAGGCGTTTGGACTCCGGCTGCGAGGCATAGAGTTCCCTGATCAGGTCAAAGCCCTTGATGTAGGTAATCGGATTCGACCGCGGCGTCCTCCCAATCGGCGTTTGATCGACGAGGATCACATCGTTCAGCCGCTCCACGCCCGTCAGGCTCTTGAAGACACCAGAGGGATCGGCCCCATCCGTTTGTCCCAGTGCCCGCGCCACCGCCCGATACAAAACCTGGTGCACCAGCGTCGATTTGCCCGAACCCGAAACACCGGTAATCGCCACCAGCATTCCCAGCGGAATCTCCACATTCAGACCGTGCAGATTATTCGCTTCTGCACCACGCAGCACAAGCTTTTCGCGACCGGGCTCGCGCCGCCGCGTCGGCACCGGAATCGAAATTTGCCCTGACAGATACCGACCGGTGAGCGAATTGGGATTAGCTTCGATCTCCGCCAACACCCCTTCCGCCAGCAGCTTCCCGCCAAACTCCCCGGCACCCGGCCCCAGGTCGAGCAAATGATCCGCCGCGCGCAGCACATCCGCGTCGTGTTCCACCACCACGATTGTGTTTCCCAGATCTCGCAGCTCCTCAAGTATGTGAATCAACCGCGCTGTGTCCCGCGTATGCAGTCCAATGGAAGGCTCGTCCAAAACATACAGCGCGCCCACCAGCCGGGACCCCAGGGAAGTCGCCAGTTGAATCCGTTGCGCCTCTCCGCCGCTCAGCGTTGAAGCCAGCCGGTCGAGAGTCAGGTATTCCAATCCCACCGCATCCAGAAAACTCAACCGCTGCCGCACTTCGTGCAGAATCGGCCCGGCGATTTCTTCCTGCATCGGGGTCAACTTCAGGGCTCCAAAGAATTCTTTTGCCTGCGCAATCGTAAGCGCCGTCGCCTGGCAAATATTCTTCACCCCGTGCTGCAGCGTGCCCATCCGCACGCTGCGCGCCTCAGCCCGCAGGCGCTGTCCCCGGCAATCAGGACACTCCGCGTAGCCGCGATACTTGCTCAACATCACTCGCACATGCAGCTTGTATTTCTTCCGCTCCATCTGAGCGAAAAATCCAAAGACGCCGGCAAATGAACCTCTGCCGCGCAGCACGGTCTCGCGCGCAGCTTCCGGCATCTCCCGCCACGACACATCCAGCGGCACAGCAAGTTCGGTCGCTTGTTTCTTCAAGTCCGTGAACCATGACTTGTACTTCGGCCGCTCCCACGGATCAATCGCCCCGTCAGCCAGGCTCAACCCCTTATCCGGAATCACCAGGTTCAAATCGAAGTCCACCGTATTGCCAAATCCCTGACATCGCGGACACGCCCCAAATGGATTGTTGAAGCTGAACAGCCGCGGCTCCGGCTCTTTCCCCGGCCGATGGCAACTCTTGCACTCATAGGCTCCACTGAATCGGTGTCGCGCTCGCTCCGCGTTCTCCTCGCGCGGAACTTCTTCGAACACGACCTCGCCCGCCTCGCGATAGGCAATCTCTGCCGCGTCCACAATCCGTGCGCGATTCTCCGCGTCGACCACGATCCGGTCGAGCAACACAAATACCGGCAGCGTAAAGTCCAGTTCCAGCAGCGATTCCGGCGTAGAAAACTCCACAATCTTCCCCTGCTGATACAGCCGGTTGAATCCGCTTGCTCGCAGCTCCGTAAGCCGCGCCTTCAGCGTCTCCGTATGCGGCGAATCGCCTCCATTCGCCACCGGCCCGGCCTTCAGACTCGCCTTGGAACCAGCCTTCGCAGCCGTCTTCGTCGCTCGCCCCGCAGCCTTCACAGCCTTGCCGGTTGCCTTCTCACCTGGCTGCGCTTCCATCGTTGCGCTCGACACTGGAAACAGCGCTTGCAGCCGGGTTCCATCGCCCAGCGCGAGCACCGCCTCTGCGACCTCGTCCATCGAATCGCGCTTTACCAGCCCGTCGCAAAACACGCAATGCACAGTCCCGCACCGCGAATAGAGCAGCCTGAGGTAGTCGTAGATCTCCGTAGCCGTGGCCACAGTCGATCGCGGATTGCGCGTGGTGTTTTTCTGTTTGATCGCGATCGCCGGAGCCAGCCCGTCGATCAGATCCACGTCGGGCTTTTCGATCCGCTCCAGAAACTGCCGCGCGTAAGAGGAAAGCGATTCGACATACCGCCGCTGTCCCTCCGCATAGATCGTGTCGAAGGCCAGCGACGACTTACCTGACCCCGACACGCCGCTGACGACCGTCAGCTTCCCGTGTGGAATATCGCAGGAAATGTTCTTTAAATTGTGGGTCCGCGCACCGCGGATGACGATAGCGTCGTTATCTGTGCTCAAAGGGAAGACACCGGTATGAATTCGTCCAGCCGCGTCCCTGTCTCCTCTGCGAGCCTCAGGACGCAACCAGCCATTCTTTATTATAGGGTGCCGCGCAAGGGCGGCCTGGCCATCGGCATTCACGCTAAAGAAACAAAGCGGCGCCGGATACGTCGGTCCGCCGCCGCCTCGCCTGATTCTGGTGCTTCTCTATTCGCTCGTATCAAGCGTCTCATTCAGCGCGTTGCCCGCAATGCATAGGGACTTGCTGGTGCATTGCTCCCGGTTCTATACCACGCGTCATCGACACGAGAGCCTTCGGCGCCTGCGCCATGCGGCGCCAGGATCACCTCAAACGAGATTGAAACAAGGACCTCCCGCAGAACACTCGCCTGGCAGTTTCCGAGCAAGTCTGAACGGAAACTAAGCCACCATGGCCGTGTAATAGGAGGAATAAGTCGATGCCCGCTCTTCTTCGGCCCGAACTTCGCGATCAAGCACCGTGGCCAGGTTCAGCAACACCGAAGAAGCGCATGCGGGGCAATGCGCCGCGCAGTTACCAACGCAATTGCAATCTTGGCAAAGATAGGCAGACGACAAGGGAATATGCTGCATTTTATAGAAACTCATGGGTTCACCTCGTTGGGGAATTACCAGGCAAGTGCGTTCGCGGTACCCCAAATCGCCCTTGCTTCTCGTTAGATGCAAGAAGCGCCTATGGAGTTATTTCAGGGGGAATGTCATGCTTGGCTAACCGCCAGGCCTATCCCCGTGCCACGCACTGCCTATTCACTTAGCTTTAACGGATCGAGACGTGTTTCTCCTTCTAAGTCGCTTCTGCTTCAAGACTTGTTACCTTTACCTGTTACTTTTTACAGGGATAGCCGGTTACTTCCGGCTACTTTTCCATACCACAACCCTGAATCCTTTACTGTCCGCTTCTGATCCCTGAAGTCCACATAAGTCAATCCATATCTCTGGCTATAACCATCAGTCCATTCAAAGTTATCCATCAAACTCCACGCATGAAAGGCCCGTACCTTTGCCCCGTCCGCAATCGCCCGCGCCAGTTCCGCCAATATCCCCTTGAAGAATGCCGTCCGCCGCTCATCCGGAACCCGTCCACCCTCCTTGTCATACGGCGTGTCCATGTAGCAGCAGCCGCACTCCGTAATCTCAATCACCGGATAGTCATACTCTTTTGATATCTGCGTAACCAGATCGTAAATTCCCTTGGGCCAAATCTCCAGACCCGCGTGAGTCAGCGGCCCTCCCG
>JBAWCO010000737.1:0-9203 GCA_049590315.1 Occallatibacter sp.
TCCATGCTTCTGATAGATCGCAAGGGGTACCAGGGACCCGGAGGAAATGGTGATGGGATTGCCGCCGGGTCCAGGACGCGCCACGATCTCAGTGCCATAGGTCCGGTCAACGTGAACTGGGGAAACAATTGCAGGCTTTTCCGTCTCCGGTGCCGCATCGTAATGCTCGAGGATAGCGGAGCGAAATCCCGGGATCATGAAGCTGTCCTGATCGAGAAGAACTGCAAATTCAAAGCCGTGCTGCAAGGCCCAGTCCAGGCCGAGATTAAACCCCGCCCCAATTCCAAGATTTGCCCCAACTTCAATCAGGCTCGCGCCGGTCTCGGCAACGGTCTCGCGAAGGTGAGAAAGCATTTCGATGGCCGAACCATTGTCGACCACGACAACATGTTCGAACTCGCTGGCGAGTTGATGCAGATTGCGCAAATCGCCAAGATTGTTGGCATTGGGATGATAGTGGACAACTACCGCGCAGACCCGATCGTCGGACATAAGGGGTAGTTCCATTTCTTAACGCGGAAGCACGAATTTGTCGGATAGCGGTTCAATTTGCGATCCGCTATACCGCGCCAATGCGAGCAGGAGTTCCATTCGCTTCCTGATTTTACCGTACAGACCTCGCGTCTTGCTGGCATTGTTTCCATGACGCCTGTAGTGCAGCAAAGGTTGAGGAACGTGAACTACCCGCCCGCCAAGAAGCGCGTTACGCAGGCCAATCCATTCGTCATGCACAAAGCTGCAATTCTTGGGAAAGGGCAAGACGTGGGGCAGCAGGGTACGCCGAATTGCCATGGCGGATCCTTGAAACCGGTTGATATAAAGGTTGGCAAAGAAGCCTGAAGTGAACGGCGGACGGTTGGAGAACGTCGCATCCACCGTGGGATGGCCGTTGGCGTCGATCACAGAGTACGCAGATGTCACGATGGAGATGCACTCGTCCCTGGCAAATGGGACAAGCATTTTCTCCACCTTGTCAGCAGCCCAGATGTCATCTTGGTCGGAGAAGAAGATGATATCTCCGCTCGCGAGACGAACGGCGTCTTCAAAGCTACTGATGACTCCTTCGTTTTTCTTGTGTTGTGCGATGAGGATTCGGGGCTCGTTGAACGCTGCTATCCGATCCAGGGTGGCGTCCGTCGATCCATCATCGACAATGACCACTTCATCGTTCGGGCTGAGCTGCGGCAGGATGGAACGCATCTGCTCCGGGAAATAATGTTCGCCGTTGTAGATCGCCATGCAGACCGAAATACGTGGACGGGCGGGTGAGGGCTGGAGCAGGGGCTCGCACTGGCGTTCTACCATCGAGCGCCACCCAGTGCAAAATGTAAGATCGCAAAACCCTGATTCCTCATCCTATGGTTCATATTACATGCTGCCCTCGGGGGTCAGTCAAAAGCGCTTACAGTCGTAAGCGACGAACTTCTTTCGATATATAGCCAGCGTTAGGCATCGGAGCGTTGCATCGGGGAGGGATTCGAGTGGCTAAGCATGATGACTAGGCGGTAGGGGATTTCGATGAGGGACAGTCTCCGCCCACTCGGGGTATCTGCGCTCGTCCTGGCCCCTTGATCACTCGCTTGTCCTTGCCAAGATAATACTCCGCGAGCTTCATCCCATAGCGCAGCCTGACTGCCTGCCGAATGAGGAACTTCACCACTCGGTTCGAGCTGAAATAATCATAGTGGTCGCTGAAATCGATGAAGCCTTGATGCTGCATCCGAATGCCAGCGATCGCCTTCTGGTTGACGCTCTGGCTGCCGTAATGAATGATCTCGGCGCACGGCGTGTAGTACACTTTATAGCCCTTGGTTTTGAGCGTGTAACAGTACGCTAGATCTACCTGGTACATGGGAAACCGTTCATCCAGTAGGCCGACCTGCTCCCAGGTGTTACGGCGAATGACAAACGCGGTAGTGCCCAGCGCTTCGATTTGCTGCTCGTAGGAGTGATCGAAGTCCGCCGCATAGTATTTGGTGGCCACCCTACCCTTGGGAAAGAGCTTGTATGAATTCAATCCCTGAAGAATCAACGTGCCCAGTCCAGCGAATCGTCTGACGCAAATCTGCGTGCTGCCATCAGCGTTCAGTAACTTTGGCGTACAAGCCGCCGCATCGGGATGCGAATCCATAAACTGAACCAGCGCCTGGAATGCGTTCGCGATCAGCTTCGTGTCGCTATTCAACAAACATGCATAACGCGCCCGCGACATCTTCATTCCCAGGTTGTTGTTCTTCGCGTACAGCTGACCTACAGGGTTCCGCACGAGAATAACTTGAGGAAAGTCGTTCGCAACCATATCCGCACTGCCGTCCGATGAGTTATCGTCCACGCAGATCACTTCGAACTGGATGTCGCGCGTGTGCTCGTAGATGGAAGCAAAGCACTCCCTGAGTAACTCCCGCGTGTTGTAGTTCGGTACGATGATGGTGATATCGAGAGCTTGCTCTATCATCAATGAGAGACTCCTTGCGTGTCTTGATGCCCGCCGTCTAGTGGCAACGAAAACGAAATCGTTCCAGTGTCCACGTAAAAGGTAGGTGGCTCAGAATTGAAAGTAAATGAAGTCGGTATGTCCAAAGACCCCGAAGAAGACGATAGTGTAAGCGCAAGCATACTTGCAACAAACACGAAAAGGCGAGTAGCTCCAGATGGAGGGAGCTTGACTGGGGTGCTTCATCCACCATTCCACGACAAACATGACGATCACGAAGGCAAACAGAAACGGAGCATTGGCGCGAGGTATGCCTGCGGCCGCCAATAAGGTCGGCTCAAAGCGGCCAAGCGGCAGGAGGTGCGTGACTATATACCAAGCGGAACGAATGTCGCGGGCTCGAAAAACGATCCACGCAATCGTGACCAGACCCATGGTGAAGAACCACTGTGCAAGCATGTGCAACAGCGGAACCTTCTCAAGCCGCAGGAGGTCATGAACTTTGCGCCGAAGGTCGGAGGTTATGCGCGAAGAAATAAGGAAGGAGCCGTGCAACGCTCCCCATACGACGAAACTCCAGCTCGCCCCGTGCCACAGCCCGCTCACGAGGAAAGTGACAAATAGATTGAAACACTGACGGGG
Organism: Occallatibacter sp.; assembly: GCA_049590315.1. GTDB lineage: Bacteria > Acidobacteriota > Terriglobia > Terriglobales > Acidobacteriaceae > Telmatobacter. The sequence goes on from JBAWCO010000737.1 coordinate 3,077, forward strand.
CATTCTCACGCGGCTACCGCCTATGGGGAAATAAACATAGTCGCGGAACCAAGTGGAGAGTGATATATGCCACCTGTGCCAGAATTCGCCAATTGAGGTGCTGAAATAGGGCTGCGCGAAGTTGACCGCAAGTTCGTAACCCATCATGCGCGCGACTCCGCGAGCGATATCAGAGTACCCGGAGAAGTCGCAATAGATCTGCAGTGCAAAGCTCAGCGTAGCGCCCACTAACTCGACCCCCGAATACGATCGCGGCGCTGCATAGACCAAGTTCACGAAGCCGCTCAACGAATCTGCAATTACCATCTTCTTGAACAGTCCCCAAAGCACGAGCGCGATGCCAGATCGAACGCGATCTCGATGAATAACCGGTTCTCGATGGAACTGTGGCAACAGCTGATTTGGCCGTTCGATTGGGCCGGCCACCATCTGAGGAAAAAATGCGACGTAGAGAGCATAGTTCAACAGATGTTTTTCCGCCGCTGCTTTGCCTTTGTATACGTCGATCGTGTAGCTCATCGCCTGGAAGGTATGAAATGACAAGCCGACCGGAAGCAATATGTTGAACATCAGCAAATCATGCTGACCACCAAAAAAGTGGAAGAAATTGCTCGCGGTTACGCTAAGAAAGTTCAGGTACTTGAAGACCGCGAGGAGCCCTATATTACATAACAGGCTGGAGGCTAAGAAAAGCTTCTTGAGCTGACGGCTTTCACATTTCTCGATCAAGAGCCCGGCGACATAGTCGACCAGGGTGATGCCCCAGATTACTACGATGTACTTTGCATTCCAGCACATATAGAAGTAGTAGCTGGCCGCGAGGAGAAATACTCTGCGGGGAACACCGCGCAGCACGAGGAAAAGGATCCAGCTAACGATGAAGAATACAAGGAACTGGAAGCTGTTGAAAAGCACCTTTAGCGCTCCTCATCCGCTTCGTGATTGAGCAACTCATAGATTGCCTTCGTGTAAACTCTGGCACCGTCGCGATTGAGGTGAGCACGATCGGAAAACATGCGATTGGGATAGAGATAGTAATCAGGCCCGAGTTGTTTGCAGGACGAATTCCGCCGCAGCAATTCGGCAAATGCTATGTCGGTGGCCGGAGGCGGAGCATACTCCCCTTCGCGCATATACTGGGGCACGAAATAGCACTTGATCTGATGCATCTCCACGATGCGGTTGAGCTCTTTAAGCTCCGCGCTACCAGCATCCGCAGACCTATTCAGGACGACTGCCGGCTCGTCCGAAGGCAGTCGAAAATCATCCGGTAAGCTGTCGCTTTGATAGCGGCTCTGCTCAGAGACGAAATAATAACCCCGGTCGTCGATAACTCGTTCGACATTTGCATGAGCCTGCCTGTAGTACTTCAACGGGCCGCCATGTTCCCGAGCGCTCAGCAGAAAGCTGACAAAATCGCGAATCAGGTACCGAAAGGGGAAGACCGCTTCCGCAGCGTCGTGATCGCTCAGCGCGGGGTGGAGCAGGTTGATGTGGTTGGCCGTAGAGTTCCAGGGAAGCGTTAGCAACAAGATGTCCGGGACCCCGGTTCTTCTCTTCACCATCTCACTGAGCTGCGGCACGAAGGTTGATCGAGCAGGATAGCCGGAATTGTAGGAGTAGTACTTGGATACCGCTGCGGTCGTGGGCTGATCAAAGTACGCAGGAACAAATCCTGCGAGTACTTTGCTACTGCCGAAGATAAGCACGCGTTTCCCCGGATGATCCTCGGAGAAGACGACTCCGCTGAATTCCTGATGTATCTTGGCTCGATATACTACGTCGGCTCCCGCGCTTACATATGGGAAGAGCCGGAAAATCCCGTAGAAAAACAGCCAGAGCAAGACGAAACCGACCAGATAGCGGGCCATGTCCAAGGCGATGCCTCTTGCGATTTGGGTCGCGGCGTCAATAGGAGGCGCTAATGGGCAGATCTGTCTCAATTCTGAGTCCTGCGTAGAGTCACTAGAGCCGCGGTGTCATATGCCGATTGAGCCGGTGAGCATAGACCGACGACTACAGGACGTGACGTCTTGATTGATGATTCCACTATAGTCTAGCAGCCCTCGTGGAGCAGCCCGCGGCCCTTTAATTCTAAGAGAGACTGCTCGTACCCGCCGCCGGTGGGTTCGCTCTCGTTCGCCCATTCGAGAAACTGTTGCACGCCGTCCTCAAACTTCCATTGTGGCTCATATCCAAACAGGCGCTGCGCCAGGCTCAGGTCTGCGAGACCGTGGCGAATGTCTCCTTCGCGGAAAGCACCGGTGGTTTTCAATTCCGATCGGCCTCCGAAGTAATCGTTGACCTGCCGGGCGACATCGAGAACCGTGGTCCGCTCGCTGGACCCGACATTGACTGCATGACACCCCTGAATTTCGTCGCGGATACACGCAGTCGTGGCGCTCACCACGTCATCGACATACACGAAGTCCCGACTCTCCAGGCCGTCTTCAAACACTTGGATGGTTTGTCCCGTACGTGCCAGATTTGAGAAGATGGCGAGGATGCCGGTGTAGGGATTCTGCAGAGACTGCCCAGGACCGTAGACATTTTGGTAGCGCAGGGCCACCGTGGGGATGCGAAGCGAGGCCCCGAAGAACAGCGCCATCTGTTCCTGCACTTGCTTGGTCAGTCCGTAGAATGAAGCGGGCTGATACGGGGCGGATTCCGGCGTGGGGACAGTCTGGCAGGCACCGCCGCAAGATGGACACAGAGGATCGAAGAGTCCGGCCCGTTTGTCGCCCTCGGATCGAGGCTTTGGATACACCACACCATCGAGTTCGCATCGATAGGCGCCTTCGCCGTAAATTGCTCGCGAGGAAGCCACCACGATTCGCTCCACCGTGTTGCGCTTCGTCTTGGCCAGCAAGTCATAGAGCAGAGCAGTGCCCGCTACATTGGTGCGCTCATAGCGAGCGACTTCGTACATGGATTGGCCGGTTCCAGTCTCAGCCGCGTAATGCACCACGCACCGCTGCCCTTCGAGCGCAGGCCCCAACAAAGTGGGATCGGCCACATCACCCGAGATCAACCGCACGTCCGGGGCCAGGTCGGAAAATAGCGCCGTTTCTTTCGAATGCACCTGCGGAAGAAAATTATCAAGAATCGTCAGGTCGTGGCCCAGGGACAGAAGGTGACGCGCCAGATGCGAGCCAATAAACCCCGCACCACCTGTAATTAGTATCTTCATGCTTGTCCTGTCTTGCTGCTGACGGTGTGGCCCGATTCGTTGCTCACCTTGAGCCTATGCCCACACTCAACCACGAGTGATTGCTCCGATCGCCTCAACATGCGCGGGACGTCGTTAACAAAATTATACTTCGTTCTTTGGGCCACACTCCAAGCGGCCCACGCAGTGCGCAGTCACGGAGCCGGTTCCTGAGAGAACGCCACCTTGGGTGCGTCGCTTGGCCGCAAGAACTATTCTAAGTCTCACATGCTACGGTTACATATCGCTGACCGACGGTCAGAAGCGACAGTTCGACAAGAATAGCCAGCACGCTCAGATAGTCGACAAAGAAGATAAACCCGGCGCAACCAAGTAAAACTGCCGAGCTCAGGTAGTTTCGGGTAAGTCGATTGCCGGCGCTCATCGAGGCAGAAACCAGCCCCCAGATATAGTTAATGATAAAGATGCCGAACAGCCAAAAATCCAAATAATACTTGGCGATATAGGTGTGTACGCCGTCAACGATATTTGCACTGCCTAAATCAGTGCCCTCCAGTGGAAATGGAGCCCAGGAGCCCGGCAGCATACCGCCTAGGAAATTGGCCGAGGGATGGTCATAGGGATAGACGCGGACGATCCAACATAAGTTGGAAATTCCCGTCTGCATGTAGGAAATAGCCCAGAGGAGTGACGTGGGCCACTCGTAATAGGCCCTCTTGATCTGCATGTAAAGGAGCAGAGCCTGCGCTCCCTGATCGCTCCGGCCGTTGCCAATGGAGTCAGAGAGGAGCAAGGCGGAGATTAGAGTCAGAGCACCGACTGCGTAGAGTTTCTTCTTGCTGAGAGAGGTCCTGAGAGAAAACACCATCAACGCCTGAAACAGCATAATGAGCAGAAATCCCCGGGACGCGTAGGCAAAGATGCACACAGGGGAGAAGAGATAGATGAGCCAACGTCGCCACCAGGAAGGCTCCAGCGGTGCCGAGACAAAGAGTACCGTGATCGCGGGGAAGAGCGCCTGCTTGAGAGAGCCGTACGCAAAGTAGTTCAGCGAATCCCCTCCGAAGAAACCTACGACAGGAGGCAGACCGTAGATTTGGAGATTCAGGAGAACGATTGCAATCACAACCAACCAGATGAGCCGGTGGAAGCGTCGGAGCCGGGTCACGTCAATGCGGTATCGATCGGGACCGAACGCTTCGAATCCCACCGACTTATGCGCTGCTCGGACTGTTACATATCCGAGGCCATACGAGAGGAGCGAAGCGATGAACAGGATCAGACCGAGCGATGCATCGGGATAGGTTGTGTAGGCGATTGGAAAGTAAAGGCTGACCACCATAACCAGCCACACCGCCAGAAACAGCTTGACTGGGTCGCAGTAGAAGGGCACCTGCGAGCGCTTCCGAATTTGGAATACCTGCGAATACATGCCAGCACCTGATGAATCTTGCTAAAGCCCTGAGTTTAACCTCGAGCGCAAGCGCATAGAGACAGCCAATCAGGCGCGCGAACGGACTATGCCCTTCAGTTCTCGCACTTTGTCCGCCGATTCGGGCGCATCGCTCATGCGCTTCCATGCCTGTTCCAGGAAGGCCCAAAGACAAGCCATGAGAAATCCCACGACACCCAGGCCCAGTGTGATGATCGAGCCATGCGGTCCGGATTTCTTGTCGGACGGAACAGCACGATCCACTACCTGGATAATCGGAGCGGACTTTGCCTCATCAATGCGCGCCGCCTCGAATTGCCGGGAAAGGAGATCGAACAGCGTCTCGTGATACTTCACTTCGCGTAACTTTTGCAGGTACTCCAAACTCTCTTCGGGCACTTTGCTGGCGGGTATCTGGGTGTCTCCCGGAGCCAAATGTTGCTGGTCGTTCTGCAGTTTGTTCAGCTGCTGCTGCAAACCGGAGATCTCCTGCCGCAATACCGCGACTTCGGGGTTCTGGTCGGTAGCGTAGGTACTCATCGCCGCCATCTGAACCTCGCGGCTGGAGATTTGCGCCTGCAACTCAGCAATGCTGCGAATGATCGACTCCGCCTGGCCGCTCAGCTGGATCAATCCGGTCCGCTGCTGCGTGGCCTTGAGATCACCTTCCGCGGCCGCCAGCGCCACCTTCTCTTCACCCAGTTGTCGATCAAAGAAGAGCCGCCTCTGAGCAGCCTCGGAGATCGCCAATGTGGAGTTCATCGCATAAAGCTCGTCGATGTACGCGTTCGCAATATCACTTGCCCGTTGCGCGCTGTGATCCTTAACGGATATTCGTATCAACCCATCCTTTGCCGCCTCGATCGCCGCATGCTTCGCCAAGGCCGCGCGGGCGTCCTGCATGCGCTTGGTACGATAGACCGACATCAAATCGAACTTGGCAATGATCCGGTCGGCGATGGTCCGGCTTTGCAGAAGCCCAACGTACATATCCGCCGGATTCTTCAGTCCGAGGCTGGCTCCGCCTCCCAATAAGGAGCCCAGTTGGCCCATAACAGCGCTCGCCGAGGATTGCTGCTGCTGTGGTGGCATGATCACAGCGATCGACGTGAAATCCGGCTTAAGCAGCAGGGAAATCAGAACGCCGACGAGAAGCGCTCCGGTGGTCACGATCGCAATTCTCCGCCATCTGCGAGCGAGCACCAAGGCCAGGCTCAGCACATCGACGCCCGTGTCACCGATTTTGGCGTCGGGCGCCCCTTCGTCGACTGCGTTGTTGACTTCCGGAGAGCGATTGGCGGCGGTGCTCATGGTTTAGAACATCATACTTGAAATGGCTCGAGCTCGATCGGCCGACGCGAGGCACTTTTCAGCCGGGACCGAGCGCGTTCCCCGCGCACACCCTGCGGGACGCAGAAAGCACTCCGGGATTCTACGCCGCTCAGTTCGAAGGAAGCGCGTGCTCGCGCACCAGACGAGCCATAATAGCGGCGTGATTCCAGTGGGTATTTATTATAGGATGATTA
>JBAWCO010000738.1:0-8187 GCA_049590315.1 Occallatibacter sp.
AACTGGGCCAGACCATGACCGAGCACGCCACCGTCATTCGCTACAACAAGGGCCTCAAACAAGCCGACGAGAAGATCGTTGAGCTTCTCGACCGCTACAAGAAGGTCAACCTCAGCGACCGCAGCCAGTGGGCCAACACCAGCTTCGCCTTTGCCCGTCAGTTGAAGAATATGCTTGAGCTTTCACGCACCATCGTCCTCGGCGCGTTTCTCCGCGACTAGTCCCGTGGCGCGCATTACAAGCCCGACTTCCCTGACCGCAACGACGAGAAGTTTTTGAAGACCAGCAAAGCCAGCTTCACCGGCGCGCCCGAGGGCCCAAAGATCGAATACGAAGAAGTCGACACGCAATTCATCAAGCCCCGCCCCCGCAGCTACACCGCAACAAAATAGCTTTGTATCAGGGCACGACTTTAGTCGTGCCAAAAAGGCCGTTCAATTGTTTCGGGGCTTTAGCCCCTGAGGGACCGAAAGACATCATGGCAAACAAGACCGTAGCATTCGAAATCAAGCGCCAGGCCAGCCCCGATGCCCCTGCCGTCTGGGAAAGCTTCTCGCTCGAGTGGCGTCCCGGCATGAACGTCATCTCCGCCATGATGGAGATCGCCGCCAACCCCGTCACCGCCGACGGTCGTCCCACCACGCCCATCACCTACGACTCCAATTGCCTTGAGGAGATCTGCGGCTCCTGTGCGATGCGGATCAACGGCAAGGCCCGCATGGCCTGCTCCGCTCTCGTCGACAATCTAGAGCAGCCCATAAAAGTCGAGCCGCTCTCGAAATTCCCGCTAGTCCGCGACCTCCAGGTTGATCGCTCTGTCCTCTTCGAAAACCTCAAGGCCGTCAAGGCCTGGGTACCGGTCGACGGGACTTATGATTTGGGTTCAGGCCCCCGCGTCTTCCCCCAGCAACAGGAAGCCAGTTACCCGCTTTCTAACTGCATCAGTTGCTGCTGCTGCATGGAAGTCTGCCCGCAGTTCAACGACGATACAGGCTTCGTCGGCGCAGCCACCATCGCCCAGGTCAAGCTCTTCAACGACCACCCCACCGGCAAGGTTTTCAAAGAGGAACGTCTTCGCGCCCTCGCCGGCGACGGCGGCATTCAGGAATGCGGCTTCGCGCAAAACTGCGTAGAAGTCTGCCCCAAAGGCATCCCCCTCACCAACGCCATCTCCGACATAAGCCGCGACGTCTTAATCCAGAAAGCCAAAGACTTTTTGCGTGGATAACTCAGTTCAGGCCTAAGCTTGGGTGCCCCATCCTTTCCGCGCTCTTTGCGGAATGGGTGGGAAGGGACGACTCTCAATTTAAGATGCTTTGAAAGGGCACGACTTCAGTCGTGCCGAATATGCGAAAAGATGACGTGGGCTTTAGCCCCTGAGGCCCGCCTTCTCTACATGGTCGGATAGAACCTTGCAATCCATCCCTGCAGCCCCGCCGGAAACATCCCCAGCAACACCACCGCCGCCGCAATTCCCACCAGCACGACCATCGTCACTGGATGCACTTTGATCGGCGTTTCATCCACCGCCGGCATTACGTAAGCCCGCTTCAACACCTGGATGTAGTAGTAAAGCGACACCGCGCTCAGCGCGACAGCAAGCGCGACTAGCCCAAACGGCACCGGCCCTGCACTCACGCCCAGCACCGCCGCGAACAAATTGAACTTAGCCCAGAATCCAACCAGCGGCGGAATCCCCGCCAGCGAAAGAAACAAAATCAGCAGCACAGCGGCCAGCACCGGGTTCCGCTTATGCAACCCCAGGAACGCATCAAGTCGGTCGCTCCCCGTAGCCCGTTCCACCACATCCACCACACCAAACGCGCCAATCGTGGTCAGCCCGTAAGTGAGGACGTAGTAGAGGACGGCGCTGGCGCTGTGGCGCATAGAGAAAATCGCCGCGTTTTGAAAAGCTATTACGCTTCCCGTGCCCGAAAAAGCAGGATGAGCCGCAATTCCTAGCAGAATGTAGCCAGCATGAGCTATTGCTGAGTACGCCAGCAGCCGCCTAACGCTGATCTGCGCCAGCGCAGCCAAATTCCCAACGATCATGGAGGCTGCCGCAACCACCAGCAAGACCAGTCCTAGTTTGGGCCAAGTTTGATAATAGGGTCGTACATACAGTTGTGCGCAATTCTCCGGACACAAAATGAACATGGTATTCGTCAGCCAATTATTGCTCAGACTGATAAGCAGCGCAAAACTAGCCACTTTGGATACGGAAGCGATAAAGGCCACTGCCGGCGCAGGCGCGCCCTCATATGTATCCGGCGCCCAAAGGTGGAACGGCACAGCCGCCACCTTGAAGCCTAGCCCAGCCACTACGAGAATCCATGCCACATAGAACAGAGGACTCGCCCCGGATACTGAGATCGCATCCTGAATCCCATGCAGATTTGTGGTGCCGCTAAGCCCGTAGAAATAGCTGAATCCGAACAGCAAGAATGCCGCCGACATACCACCAAACAGGTAGTACTTAATCGCAGCCTCGGCGCTCTTGCCGGAAGTCTTGGCAAATGCGGTCATGATGTAGAGACCAAGACTGAGCAGTTCCAACCCCACAAAAACAATCAGCAAATCTTGCGCTGTGGCGATGATCAGCCCGCCGGAAGCAGCCATCAACACTACAGCTACAAATTCGCCAATGTGCCGAGTGAAACCCGAATCAACCAACAGCAGCAACGTAAGCGCTGTCAGCACCAGAATCCCCGTCTGCGCCACGGCACCAAAGCCACCAGTTGAGAGCAGCAGCTCCTGGGTTCCCGCGAACCACAAGCCAGGAATGCCGGGCTGTAATACCGCCCAAACCGCCGCACCGCACCCCAAAACCCCCAGCAACGCCGCCACAGCCACGCGCGTCTTCAGCGCCGCCTTGCGCAAAAACCCAAGATCAACCACCAGCACTAGCAGCGCCGCAACTTCCAGCGCCGTCTCCGGCAGCGTTGCGCGAAAGAGGTCAAAGTAGTTCATCGTCCCACTCCCGCAAGCAGCGCCTGCACCGCCGGTTCAATCGTGTCCAACAAAATTCGCGGATACAAACCAACTGCCAAACTCACTCCCGCTAGCAGCGCAACACCCGTAACCTCCGGCCAGGTGACTGCCGCGAACTTATGACCGTGCTCCTGCTCGAGCAGATGCGCCGTCGGAAGCGCATCGGCAAAAAACGCCTTTTGCAGCGCTCTCCATGTATACGCCACACCCACAACAATCCCCACACCCGCCGCCGCAACCCACCACGGCCGCACCATCCACGCGCCAATCAACACTTGCAGTTCCGCCACAAATCCAGAGAACCCCGGCAGCCCCATCGAAGCGATTCCCGCAATCACAAACGCGCCCGCGGCAAACGGCATCCGCTTCGACAAGTGCATCGTCTCCAGTTCCGCCAACTGTCGCGTGTGCGTTCGTTCATACACAATCCGCCCCACAATGGCGAACAGCAGCCCGGCAATCACGCCGTGCGAAAACATCTGCAGCACCGCGCCCGTCATGCCAATCTGGTTCAGCGTCATCAGCCCCAGCAGCACAAAGCCCATGTGGCTCACGCTGGAGTAGCCAATCACAAACTTGAAGTCCGTTTGCACCAGCGCCACCAGCGCGCCATACACAATCCCCACCACCGCGAGCAACGCAAACACGTCGCGCCACGACCCAATCCCAATGAACGACCATCCCCACGGGTCAAGCCCATGCGGAAACAGCGCAATCCCCACCCGCAGGCATCCATACGCGCCCAGCTTCATCACCACGCCGGCCAGCAGCATCGATGCAGCCGTCGGCGCGGCCACGTGTCCAGTCGGCGCCCACGTGTGAAACGGCCACATGCCCGCCAGAATCCCGAACCCTACGAACACCAGCGGGAAGCACCACATCTGAAAGCTCACCGGCAGTCCCGCATGAGCCAGAGCCACCAACCCCGTTGAATGGCTTCCCGAAGTCGCATATGCCGCCAGCAGCCCGATCAAAACCATCGCCGACCCCACAAACGAGTAGAGCGCCAGCTTCATCGCCGCATACTCGCGCCGCGTCGAACCCCATATCGCAATCAAAAAATACTTCGGCACAATCGCGATTTCGTAAAACACAAACAGCAGAAACAAATCGAAGCTGAGAAAAACTCCGTACACGCCACCAATCAGCGCCAGAAAGAATGCGAAGAACTCATTCGTGCGCAGTTCGATATTCCAACTGAACAGCACGCCCGCAACTGCTGCCAACCCCGTCAGCAGCACCAGCACGCGGCTGATCCCGTCCGCGGCCAGCAGGTAGTGAATTCCCATCGACGGCACCCAGGGCAGGTCCACAATCGTCTCCAGCCCATGCCCCATGCCGCCCACAAACCCAGCCACGCCCAACGCGAGCCCGCCCGTAGCCACAGTCAGCGCCAGCCATCGCGCCCCCGACCTGTTGTCCTTGGGCATCAAAGCCAGCAGCACCGCGCCGGCAAACGATATGTAAATCGTCCACGCCAGCATCAAAACCTCCAGTGCGTCAGCAGGTTTTGAACCGTCGGGTTCACGCTGTCCACAATCAGTTGCGGCAAAATGCCAATCAGCAACATCAGCCCAATCACCGGCGCCATCGCCAACCGCTCGTCGTGGTGCATGTCAGGGAAATTCGCCAGCCTCTCCGGCACAGGCCCAGAAAACACTTTCTGAATCACCGTCAGAATCACCGCTGCTGTCACCAGCAATCCAAGTATCGAAACCGTCGCCGCCACCCACGCCAGCGAAAACACACCGCGGAAAATCAAGAACTCGCCCACAAATCCATTCAGCCCCGGCAGGCCTAACGATGAGAACAGCGCAATCCCCATCAGCCCTGCCAGCACCGGCGCAGGCTTGCGCAGCCCGCCAAAATCGTCGATCCCGCGATGCCCGCCGGTCCGCGTCTGAATCATCGCCACAAACCAGAACAGCGCAGCCGCCGTCACGCCGTGATTGAACATCTGCAGTATCACGCCGTTCAGCGCTGCCGCCTGACTCGCGAGTCCACCGGCATCCCCAGTAGCAACCGGAATCGCCAACGCAACAATCCCCAGCAGACAGTACCCCAGGTGATTGACAGACGAATACGCAAACACCCGCTTCAAATCCTTCTGCGCCGCCGCGACCCACGCACCCATCACCACCGTCGCCACTGCCAATACCAGCAGCGGCGTCCGCATCTGTGCAATCTGTGCGCCGAAGATCGGCAGCGCAATTCGCAGCAATCCATACACGCCCATCTTCGACATCGCGCCCGTCAGCAGCATGGTCACCGGCGAAGGCGCTTCTGCGTAAGCGGCCGGCAGCCATGTGTGAAACGGAAACATCGGCACCTTCACCGCAAATCCCGCCAACACGCCAATCGCCAGCCACAGCATCACCGAGCCACCAAATACGGTCCCGCCAAACACCGTCCCCAGGTGCGCGGTTACCGCCTGCTCCAACTCACCCGTCGAAGCCATCAGCGTCAGGTGCCAGAAGTCCATGCTGCCCGTTGAAAGAAGCACCGCCAGAAACGCGACGAGCAGCGCCACCGACCCGGCCATCGTGTACACGAAGAACTGTGTCGCCGCCGGTCCGCGCTTCGCCCCTCCCCACAGCTTGATCAGGAAGAACGCCGGAATCAGGCTTAGTTCCCAAAACAAAAACCAGTGGAAGAAATTCAGCGCCGTGAATGACCCGAACAGCCCCGACTCCAGCACCAGCACCAGCGCAAAATAGAGCCCTGGCTGATGATGCACGCGGTGCGCCGCATCCACACTCATCAGCGTCACAATCGCCGAGAGCACCAGCATCAGCGCACCCAGCCCATCCACGCCCAGGTGATACTCAATTCCCAACGAAGGCGCCCACGCGTGCAGTTCCACAAACCCCATCGAGCCGATCAGTGGCATCTGCGACCAACGCGCCCACACAAGCAGCGCCAACGCGAGGCTCGCCACCGTCGTAATCAGGGCCACGGTCCGCGCATGTTTCCCCGCCCATACTGCAATCGCAGCACCTATCAGCGGCAGCACCGTCAACAGCGTCAATACGGGAATTCCGCTCATGCCCGGCTGCTCCAGATCAGGATCGCAACCAGCGCCACAATGGCCAGAGCCAGAATCCTCAGGTAGGTCTGCACGCGCCCGTTCTGCACCTGCGAAAGCATTCCCCCGCCGGTCGACAACTCCTCGCAGCCCTTGTCAAAGCCGCCGTCCACCACGTTCGAGTCCAGGAATTTGTTCAACTGCGCCCATAAGCCGAAGCCCCACGTAACTCCGCTCACCGCGCCGCCCCAGACTCGCCGGTCCATCCAGTCCGCGACTTTCGCCCACCACCCATAAAACGCAATCACCGTTGCATCGTACAATTCATCCATATACAGCCGGTCGCGCAGCCATCCCCATACCGGCGGCATCGCGCGCTCCAGCACATCCGGCTCCTCCGGCCTCGGCGACTTGCCAACATACAGCCACCATCCCAGCCCCAGACCCGCAAACACCACCAGGGTCGAAGTCCCCATCAGCGCCATCAGTCCGGGCTCTGCAAATCCATGCCAATCAAGGTCCGCCGCATGTCCATCCAGGAAAGCCCTGAACCACGGCCACGCCGGCGTTCCAATAAACCCCAGCGCCATCGCAAAGAACGCAAGAATCGCCAGCGGCATGGTCATCACCGCCGGACTCTCATGCGCATGCTTCGTTCCCCGGTAATGCCCAGAGAACACGTAGCCGACTTGGCGTGTCATATAGAACGCCGTCAGCAGCGCTCCAAACACCAGCATGTAGAACGGCCCCTTCGCCACACTCCAGTGCTGCGCCGCTTCCAGGATTCCGTCCTTGCTCCAGAATCCCGAGAACACGAGCGGAAACCCGCACAGCGCCAGCATGCCGATCCCATAAGTCAAAAACGTCCACGGCATGTCGGCCCTCAGCCCGCCCATCCGCCGTATGTCCTGTTCCTCGTGGCAGCCGTGAATCACACTCCCCGCGCCCATGAACAAGAGCGCCTTGAAGAACGCATGCGTGATCAGGTGGAACATCCCCACCGCTACGCCGCCCATCCCAAGTCCGGCCATCATGTATCCCAATTGCGCCACAGTTGAATAGGCCAAGATCCTTTTGATATCGTTCTGCGCAACAGCAATCAACGATGCAAACACCGCCGTAAACGCGCCCACCCAAGTAATAACGGTGAGTGCCGGGTTTGCGCCTGCCTCTAACCCACCCGTCGCCATCAGTGGATAAACTCTGGCGATCAGATAGACGCCTGCGGCTACCATGGTCGCTGCGTGAATCAGCGCGGATACAGGAGTCGGACCCTCCATCGCATCCGGCAGCCACACATGCAGCGGAAACTGTCCGCTCTTGCCCGCCGCGCCCGCGAAGATCAACAAGGCGATTGCACCCGCTGCGGAGAGGCCAAAGCCGGATCGCTGCAGAAGCAAGCCGAGCAAAGCGGACGGCTCCATGGAGCCAGTGCCGCCGTTGTAGAACAGCAGCGTCCCCGTCTGCGCGAACAGCCACACAATCCCCAGCAGGAAAAACACATCGCCCACTCGTGTGGTAAGGAAAGCCTTCTTCGCAGCCGCAGCCGCCGAAGGCTTCTGATACCAGAATCCAATCAATAAGTAAGAAGTAAGTCCCACTAACTCCCAGCACATAAACAAGAGCAGCAGCGAGTTGGCAATCACCACCCCCAGCATCGCCCCCGCAAACAAGCTCAGGAAACAAAAGAAGCGCGTGAAATTCTCATCGTGCGCCATATAGCCGACGGAGTAGATGAAAATCAGCAGGCCAACAAACGTGACCATCACCAGCATCACCGCAGACAGCGGATCGAGCACCCACCCCAGGTCCACATTTGTCGAGCCAAATTGAATCCAGGTAAAGTTGACGACCTCTCGAATCGCGTTGGCGGAATGATCCTTTTCCGCCGTCATCTTGCTTGCCCACCAACTCACGACATGCACAAACGCCACGAGAGAGAGCAGCAGCGAGAATCCCATCGACCCGAGCGCCAAGGTGGCTGACGTCTTGCGCTTCGGTTGTTTCAGCAGCGCGATCACGCCCGATGCCACGATGGGGACGGCAGGAATCAACCACAACATTTGTGCGATCACGGACGGGCCGCAATCGCTCATACACTGAAAGCCGGCTATCAGTCCTTCTTGCATCATCACCGGCTTACCCCTTCATCCTGTTCATAGCATCCAGAT
>JBAWCO010000739.1:0-2147 GCA_049590315.1 Occallatibacter sp.
TCTCTGAGGCCCTTGAACTTGCGCTTCCTCCCGGCGGCCATTTCGCCGAGTCCTGGGGCAGATATGCTCCAGTCAAGCCCGCTGAGGTAGCTTCCAACCATCTCCGCTGGGAGATCAAGGACATGCCCGCCCTCGACCTCGAGAATATCCATGCCACTCCCCCCTGGGGAGCGCTCGCCGCCCGCATGTCCATCAAGTGGGGCGATGCAGCCGTAAAGGGAACAGACAATCAGTGGCGCGCCATCGGTCTCTGGCAGGAGCAGTTGGAAGAGCACCGGCCCGATCCCACCCCTGAAATCACCGCCAAAGCGCAAGAGCTCACCGCCGGCGCCACTGACCTCTACACAAAACTCAGTCGCATCACCGACTACTCCCAGAAAAACATCCGCTACTTCATCGTCGAGCGCGGTATCGGCGGCTGGCAGGCCCACTACGCTGGAGACATCTTCCACAACCGCTACGGCGACTGCAAAGACAAAGCCACTCTCCTCATCTCCATGCTCCAGGCCGTCGGCATTCGCGCTCACTATCTCCACGTCGATTCGCGTCGCGGCATCATCGACCCCAAGGCGCCGTCCCTTTACGGAAATCACATGATCACCGCCATCGAGCTGCCCGACGGCGAACACGACCCGCGCCTCATGGCAACCGTCAAAGCCGTCAACGGCAAAACCCTGCTCATCTTCGATCCCACTGACCAGGAAACTCCCGTCGGCCTCATCCGCGCCGCTCTCCAGGGAGCCTGGGGCAATGTCTCCAACGGCCCTGACAGTCAGGTCCTGCAAATGCCCGTCCTCTCATCAGACTCCGCCGGTCACGTTCGCAAGGGCTCATTTAATCTCGCTTCTGACGGCACAATCGAGGGCGACATAACAGAGACTTTCACTGGGGACGACGCAAGAGCGATTCGACAGGGCATCAAGGAAAACGACCCAAAGGAGATGCGCGAACACCTCGAACGAGACTTAGGTGCCGACCTTCCGGGTCTCAATTTCAAAGGCTTCGAATTCCATCAGGCAACCGACCTCGACAAGCCGCTCAACCTCGACCTTCATCTCAACGCCGCCAACTACGCCCGCAACGCAGGATCGCTTCTCCTCATCCGTCCCCGCGTCCTTGGCACCCACGCCCGCGCCGTCTCCGATGTCATGGAGGGCAAGCCGCGCCTCTACCCCATCGAAATCGGCCATCCCGGCCACTGGCGCGACAGCTTTGACATCGCCATCCCCTCCGGCTATGTCGTCGACGAAACCCCTGACCCCGTCAATCTGGATCTCGACTTCGCCAGCTACCACTCCACCACCACAGCCAAGGGCAACCTGCTCCACTACGAACGCGACTACGTAGTCCGCCAGGTCGAGATTCCCCCCACCAAGGCCGCCGACTTCCGCCACCTCCAGAGCGCCATCCTCTCTGACGAAAAAAGCGCCGCAGTTCTGAAGAAGCAGTAAACTTCAATCAGTTTCGGCGGCGCGAAAACTCCGGTACCCGCCGGCGGAGCAAGAATGCCCATATCCCCTCGCAAGCTTCTCGCAGCGTTGGCCCTCTCAGCAGCGTTCCTTAGACCGTGCTATTCAATTGAAGGGCCGACGCTGATTTGGCATGATCTGGAGCGCCATTACGCCAGCTTCGACCAAATCAAGCCCTCGCTTGCAAACAACGCCGACACCCCGGTGTATCTAAGTACGCTCGGCATCGACAGCATGGCGCAACTGACGCGCTTCAATGAGAAGACAGGCGTGCCGGAATTGGGCCACTGGAAGCAGACAGAACCGGGCGCCGCGCATCCAATCAGCTCCATAGAGATTCCAGCGCACAGCACGCGTGCCATCGACGTGAATTGGAGAATCTCCACGGAGGGGAATCCACCCACCGCATTCATCGTCGACAAGACGATGCAAAAACGTCCGGTCGAAGGCAAATACCGGCTCTTTCTGCGCTACTCTCCCGACCCGTGGACACCCAATTTTCACCAGAGGGCGTCCTACGCCACCATCTCGGCGTCTTTCACCGTCGGCGACTAGTACTACTGTGTTATAAAATGGATACCCCCGCTTCGGTTATTCTGGCGATGCAGTTTGTTGGGTAGTACGTTGATGGAATGAGCCCTCGCCAACTGGATTTGTCGCGTCAAGGTGAGCGTCTGC
>JBAWCO010000740.1:0-19842 GCA_049590315.1 Occallatibacter sp.
TGGAAGGACTTATCGAACCGTTTCTCTAATTCTTGGGATATCATCCCGACGGCATGTTTGTACTCTTGTGTGTCATTTAGATGATGTATGCTGCTTGCCCATATCGATCTATCGCGCAAGATGCCTATGAGCCCATTCGCGTTCGTATAGTGGTAGAGCGGAGACTCTGGAGTCTTTCCTAGGTACTCATCAACCAGCTTCATGGTGGCTAGATTATACGAGTTTATGAAGACCGGGAGCCGAAGAACAGAAAGGCAACGCTGAAATCATCAGCAGTGATGTCACGGCGTTTCAGTTAGCGCTTCCGTGGCTTTGCTCATTTTGGCGGTCCGCTGAATTTTGTCCCAGTTGAAGGGCTTGCCGTCGATGGCGCGCTTCAGCGTCTTGAAAAGAACGATAGAGAAGACCTGGCGATACGCAAAGCGCTGCAGCCAGATGTGGAAGAGCAGCCAGCGGTCGCCTTTATTGGCGGGGTGACGGCGCTCTAGTGAGAAAGCCAGCGACGAGGTGACGAAGTCAAGAAGCAGGAACCCTACAAAGAAGACCAGCAGCTTTTCAAAGCTTGCGGCTGAAGCCGAGTCGGGATGGTAGTAGCGATTGATGAAATAAGTGACAACACCAGTAAAGAACATCAGATCGATAAACGGAGAAACCAGCGGCAGGAACATCTGGAAGATGAGGATATTGGGCAGCGCGAACAATCCCATGGCCTTGTTGCGAATGAAGGCGGCGCGATGCTTCCAGATTGCCTGCAACGTGCCGAACGACCAACGGAAGCGTTGCCGCATGAGGCCTCTGGCATTGATGGGTGCTTCAGTAAACGCCAGCGATCGGTCTTCGTAGTCGACGCGCAGGCCCTGCTCGAGAAGGTTCATGGTGAGGTCAGCATCTTCCGCAACGGTGTTGAGGGGATATCCGCCGGCAGCTTTGACGGGCGCGGTGCGCCATGCACCGATTGCGCCGGGAACGACGGTCACGATGTGAAAGAGATCGAGTGCGCGGCGCTCAAAGTTTTGGCTTGTAATGTATTCCAGAGCCTGCCAGCGGGTCCAGAGATTGACGCGGTTGCCCACCTTGGCATTGCCGGCGATGGCGCCGATACGCGGGTCCTCGAAGTGCGGGATGAGTTTGGAGATGGCATCCGCCGCGATCACGGTGTCCGCGTCGATGCCGACGTAGATATCTTCTTCAAGAAGATTAAGGGCGTAGTTGAGCGCAGCGGCCTTGCCGCCATTGGCCTTGGTGAGGACCTGGATACGACCTGCTGCGATCTCCGCAGCGTAGGCCTGCCGCGCGACTTCGAAGGTGCGATCGAGCGAGCCGTCGTCGATGACGATGATGTGGAGATTCTTATAGTCGGAGTTAAGAACAGAGCGAATGGTACGAACGATGACCGTCTCTTCGTTGTAAGCCGGGATCAGGACGGCGACCCGGGGATTGTAGCCGGGCGAAGCGCCCTGGTGCGGCTTGCGCAGGCGGTCGATCACGGCGAAGATGCCGATAATGATAAGGCGCGCGCTCATGAGGATGTCGCCTAGGAAGAAGACCATGGCGATGAAAACACCGATGAATTGCACACCGGAAAAAGCGACCGAATCCGGCACGGCGCGCAGGAATTGCCAGAAGTTGAGCCGGGGCATGACATCGGCAGTGGTCTTGCCCATGAGCGCGGAGACGGGGACGATGGTGTAGCCGTGCGCTCGCAATGAATCTATGAGGACGGGCAAGGCGTCTACGGTGGCCTGGCGATCGCCGCCGCCGTCGTGCATCAGAATGACTGAGCCGCGGAATTGCGGCTTGGTTTTCATGATCTCCAACTGAGAAAGAACGGATCGGGTGATATCAACCGGGGATTTATGGGGATGCTCATCCCAGTCGTCCGTATCGATCTTGCTCCCGATGACGATGTAACCGTCGTTCTGGATCGGCACAACCGGCGAGGCCTGATCGTCGGTTTCTGGTTCCTCGTCGATATCGTAAGGCGGACGAAAGTAAAGCGGCTCAACGCCGAGTTTGCTGGCGAAGAGGCGTTGCGTGAGTTTGACCTGGAGGTCTAGCTGCTGGGTCGAGATATTGCTAATGTCAGGATGCGTATAGGTATGATTGCCGATCTCGTGTCCTTCGCGCGCCACACGCTGCATGAGTCCGATGTTTTCAGCGGCCTCGGCGCCGATGAGGAAGAACGTGCCTTTGACGTTTTTCTGTTTCAGAATGTTGAGGATCTTCGGCGTCCACTTGGGATCGGGTCCGTCGTCGAATGAAATCGCGACCTGATTGGGATGGTAGCCGTAGTACTGGACGGTGTAGGTGCGGGGATAAACGTCCATGTGCTCGTCAATAATGAGCATTTTGCGCGGGTCCGTCTCGTCGGTATCGAGAGATATCGTGCGCTTGCCGGGCTGGGGCAAGCTGGTGACGCGCATAATGTCACCAGCGCCCTCAATGTCCACGTCGTGGCCTGGTTGAACGGAGCCGAGCGCTTGCAGTGAGTCAGGGTTGCTCGGCTTGTCCCATACGCTCCACAGGGAGCTGTCTTCAGAGCCGAGACGCCAGAGAGCGAAGGTAGAAAGACCAAGCTGGCGAGCAGCACGCAGTTCGTTGAGAATGGTGACTCCATCGAGAAACCAGACGACATGGCGCTGGTTTGAATCCTCATCGATGTACTCAAAGTGCGGATTGAGCGTGTCGTAATCGAGATCGAGGTCGGCGTCAGCGTCCGAAGCACGGCCCCAGGTGTCGGTAACCGAGAGATCTTCTGTATTCACAACCTCAGGTTTGGCGGCCGGCTTGTGGCTGCCCTTCTTTGGCGGCGCGGGAATGGAGAGTGTCCAGTCGTATCCATAATTGCCAACAGCGCAGATGAGCTTGTTCTTCGGAACTGACTTGAGGACGCGCGTGAGGTTGCCAAGAAACCACTCCTGGCTGGCGATGGGCCCGGGATCGCTGGTGACCTGGTGCTCGTCGTAGTTCATGAGGATGATGCCGTCGGTGTCCAGGGCCATCTGCTTGAGATCGGCATCGGAGGTAGCGACGGCAGTATTGACGTACAGAATCAACTTGCGCGCATGCAAATCGGCGCCAAGCTCGTGAATGAATGCCAGGTAAGCCGGATCGGCGTCGTCGGGAAGGCTTTCAAAATCGAGCGAGAGACCACGATAGAACGGATATGCCTTGAAGAAGCGAAGAATCTGGCTGCGCAACACGGCGCGATTGCCCGGATCCTTGAGGAGATTGCCAACGCCTGCATCCCAATTCTGGGTGTTGGCGTTGTAGTTGTTCAAATGCGGAAAGACTTCGGTGTCTTCTTTGGCAGCCTGGATGACGAGCTTGATCCGATCTCCATCGTCCGGGTCGTGGACGGTGGCGTTGTCCACGATGGGATACTCGCGGTGGCTGTCATTGTGAATGCCGAGCAGAGTGGGCTTGGTGGAATCGACATGGAGCCACTCGGGAAACAACATGTCAATCTGGTGGACATGCTCCTTGAATGAGGAGTAGCTGGCCTCGTCGTAGGGCACGTAATAGGCGGCTCGCAAACCTTCGCCGGAGTTAAGAGGAATTTCAGAGGGCTTGCGGGTGGTCTTTCGGCGCGTGGGTCGCGCTTTGGCGCCGCGCAACAGGACGCTACGATCAGGCAGGGCCTTGAAATTATGACGAGGTGTGGGGAGCAGCAGTTCTGGTAAATGCTGCGTGCGCAGCACGTTGAACATGAATGCGGCTAGAACGAGAGTAAAGGTGACGGCTGTGACGTCGAGGATGCGGCGAAGCCGTTTCCACCGTTTCCGTTGCGGGTCGAAGAATATCTGTTTATCCGGCATGTACGTGCTTTTCTATTCTACGTGGGGGAAGTACACGTACCAAGACCGCGGTGACAGTCTAGGCTATACAGTACGAATCGTATGAAAGCAGGCGCGGGGAGTCAATTGACGAATGTGAACGGGACGCGTGTAGTCCGGAGTCTGGTCCGAATGTCGCCGACGGCGCTGGCAATTGCGGCAGGCGCGGCACTGCGCATATGGATGCTGAAGGCGATTCCCCAGGTTACAGGGGACACCCTGATTTACGGCGGGCTGGCGAAAAACATGTTGCTCCATGGGCAATATGCCATCACCGACGGCAGCGGAGTGTTGCACTCGACGCTGATCCGGCTGCCGGGGTACCCGCTGTTCCTGGCCGCTTGCTTCAAGCTGTTTGACATGGAGAACTACAACGCAGTGGCCTATGTGCAGATTGCGCTGGAGCTGGCGGGATGCCTGCTGTTGGCGGGGTTTGCGTGGCAAATTGCGCCTGCGGAGGTGAAGCGCGGAGCCGCGATGGCGACTCTTTGGCTGGCGGCGCTATGCCCATTTACGGCATCGTATGCCGTGGCTCCGCTGACGGAAACTGCGACGCTGTTTGCGATTGCGCTGGCTTTGTGGTCGATGGCGCGGTTCCACGTGCGGCCCGGATGGATAAACGCGCTCCTATTCACATTCGCCATTTGTTTTGCTGCGCTGCTCAGACCGGATGGCGCGCTGGTCGGTGTGGCACTGGCTCCGGCACTGCTGGTCGGTTTGAAACGTGATGCAGTCTCTCGAAGGAAACTGGCAGAGATGGTGCTGGTTTGCTCTCTGCTGGCGCTGGCGCCCTTTGGGGCGTGGACCGCGCGGAACTGGCGGGTCTTTCACATCGTCGAGCCATTGGCCCCGCGGTACGCGACTGATCCCGGCGAGGAGATCTATCCCGGCTGGCAACGATGGGTGAAAACCTGGTGCCTGGATTTCATTTCGACCTACCAGATTTACTGGAATGTGCCGGGTAACCCGCTAGATTTAGGCAAGCTGCCGGCGAGGGCGTTCGACTCACCTCAGCAGTACGCGGAAACGGCCGCACTCAAAAAGGCGTATGACGATAACGGGCAGGACTTGTCGACTGCACTGGACGCGGGGTTTGCGCGTCTGGCCGAGGAGCGAGTGAAGGCGGATCCGTTGCGCTATTACCTCTGGCTGCCGCTGGGGCGAATGGCCGATATGTGGCTCAGGCCGCGCGTGGAAAACCTGAACATCGACCTGGATTGGTGGGTGTATGCGCATCACAACGCGGAGACAAGATTCAGTTGGGAGTACGCGGGGTTGAATGCGCTGTATCTGCTGCTGGGGCTTATCGGGTTGTGCCTGCGGCCACGATACTGGCCATGGATGCTGGCGTACATGCTGCTGCGCAGTGCACTGCTTATGACGGTGGAGGCACCGGAAGCGCGCTACACGCTGGAATGCTTCCCAATGGTGTTCGTACTGGGCGGGGTTGCGGTTGCGTGGGGACTAAGGAAGTTTGCTGCAGTGGCAGGGTCGCGGCAATGAAATCCGTCCTATCCCACCCTTGCGCCGAAAGGACTTCGTAAGGATGGGGTCCGGTTTTCATGGAATGTGCGAAGATTTCGCTAACGATTGACGAACTGTGTTTTGCTATCCGTCTTGAAAGTAAATGCGTCGGAAGGAAGAGACTTATTGACTTCAATATTAGAGTAGAGGCTGACCCTGGATGCACCCTCGGGTTCCTCGAAGACCTGTTTGAGACTGACTCCACGATCGGGATCAATCCAGATGGTAACTTTGGGGAAAAGCTTGAGGACGTCAGTGTCCCAAGCTACTAACTCGAGCTTTGCTGTCTTGACTCCGTCGATGGTCTCTTCGCCGAGATACTTGATGTTCCACTTATCGGCGAGGTCTTTCCCGCTGGCGCCGAAACCGAGCGCAAGATAGCTCTCGTACTTACTCACCTTGGTCGACTTGGTTACCTGGTCAACCAGAGGTTCGTAGAGCTGGAAGACTCCGCCGGAAACGATCATGATCTTCGGTACGGGCCGGCCATTGTCCTTCGCGAAATGCACTCCCATCTGAAATGAGGATCCCTTGCGTTCATAGTAGACAACGCCTGTCTGCACTTCCTTGTCGGGAATCGGGTAGGTCTGTGTGGTATCAAACTCGACGTTGGCCGAGGTGGAACGAAAGCTGGCCGCGGCTACGTCGAGTTTCCGGAGCACGCTCGCCAACAAATGGTAAGTCGCTGAGCCTACAGCACTCTGGGCAGTCCCATTGGCCACAGCGATCGCTTTTAGCGTCTCGGATTCTGCGACCGCGATAGCACCTGTGTACTTTGCGGATTTGGTCGTCGGCGTCTCGCCGTTGGTTGTGAAGTAAATGGCCGCGCCAGGAGTGGGGTCGGTAATCTTGATCGATTGGGTCGAGTTGTATATGCCGCCAGGCGGCGAAAATATCGGCATGGCCGGTCCGTCGTTGGCCAACAGCGCTGCTTGACCCGGAAGTGCCATCAGTCCGAGCAAGGCTGTAAGTACGAACTTTCGTTTCAAGCGCATAACTATCCTTATCCTGGTTGGATGCGCCTTCGCGACGAACGAAGCGCTTAAATTGAGTTATCGGTGAGCCCAGACCCTCCAGGACACAATACCTTGCCCATCGGTCGCGGTCTCCCAATGTTCGACAAAGACTGCGTCGCCAGTTACCGGTTCGATAGCTTTGCGGAGAGCTTGCTTGACAACCTTGTCGGAGGCACCCGCAGGGACGTTGGCGTCTTCGGCCTGGACGGTGACGATAAAGCCGTGGCCGTCGTTAGCGATCACCTGTATAGGATGCGCGGGCCCGGTGATCGCCGACGGCTTGTCGCCATAGTTCCACACAAACGGCGTGACGAAGATGAAGAGCAGAATCATGGTGACCATGACGTCGTAATGGAAACTGCCGCGCGGGTAGGTCCAGTAGAAATAACTGAGAAAGAGCTGTTTGAGAGTACGCCGTTGATGCGGCACAGGTACGGCTGGGTTTAAGGTTTCCATTTAGACTTCCTTCACAATTTTTTCGAGGCCGCCCATATAGGGCTGCAGGGCTTGCGGAATGAGCACGGAGCCGTCGGCCTGCTGGTAGTTTTCAAGGATCGCGAGCCACGTGCGTCCGATCGCGAGACCGCTGCCGTTTAATGTATGGATGAATTCCGGCTTGGTTTTGCCGCCTTTTTCTCCACCTGTTTTCGCGGATGCCCGGTAGCGGATGTTGGCTCTGCGGGCCTGGAACGCTTCGAAATTGGAGCAGGAGGAGATTTCGCGGTAAAGCTGTTGACCCGGAAGCCAAACTTCAAGATCGAAAGTCTTGGCGGAGGAGAAGCCTGTGTCCCCGGCGCAAAGCAGGACGCGGCGATAAGGCAGGCAGAGGGCTTCAAGTATCTCCTCGGCGTCGCGGGTCAGGCGCTCGTGTTCTAGATCGGAGTTTTCAGGCCGCACGAACTGGACCAGCTCGACTTTCTGGAACTGATGCTGGCGGATGATGCCGCGAGTATCTTTGCCCGCGGCGCCTGCTTCGGCGCGGAAGCAGGGAGTGTACGCGGTGAGCCGAATAGGCAGGCGGGCCTCGTCGAGTATCTCGTCGCGATAGAGGTTGGTGACCGGGACTTCCGCGGTGGGGATAAGCCAGTGGTCGTTGTCTTTGAATTCACCACGCGCAACAGCTTCGGCATCAGCATCGGAGCAGCGGAAGAGGTCCTCGGCGAACTTCGGCAACTGACCGGTGCCGAACAGAGATTTCGAGTTCACCATGAAAGGCGGCAGGACTTCGGTGTAGCCGTGCTTCTGCGTGTGGAAGTCGAGCATGAATCCGATCAGGGCGCGTTCTAGGCGGGCGCCGGCGCCGAAGTAGACAGCGAATCGAGCGCCGGATAGTTTGGCGGCGCGTTCAAGGTCGAGGATGCCGAGGGCTTCGCCAAGCTCCCAATGCGGTTTGGGTGTGAAGTCCCAGGTACGCTGCGGTACCTCGGGCAGATGTGTCTTGACGACCACATTGTCGGCTTCGGATTTGCCCGCAGGCACTTCG
This sequence comes from Occallatibacter sp., assembly GCA_049590315.1. GTDB lineage: Bacteria > Acidobacteriota > Terriglobia > Terriglobales > Acidobacteriaceae > Telmatobacter. The sequence continues at coordinate 7,860 of JBAWCO010000740.1, forward strand.
TCGCGGGTCAGGTTGGGAATGCGCGCGAGGGACATGCGCAGTTGCTCATCGAGTTGAGCGGCGGTCTGGTCAAGCTGATCGAGCTTGTCTTTCAGGGCGCGAGTCTCTTCCATGACGGCGGAAGCGTCCTGCCCAGCTTTCTTCAGTACGCCCACCTGCTGGCTCAGATCATTGCGGCGTGCCTTCGCCTGTTCTGCCAGGGTGATGGCTTCTCGGCGAGCTTGGTCGAGGGCGCGAAAGTCACCCAGGAGTACAGCCGGGTCGGCCCCGCGAGCACGCAGTTTTTCTTCAACAAATTCCAGGTTTCCCCGGACAAATCCCAGGTCGAGCATCGCTCTTCCAGTTTACTCGACTGAGTTGGGGGCTACGGTTGGCAGGGGTCCGCACGTGAATGAGACAGGTGGAACAGCCTGGGCAAGGTGAGGAGGGCGAAGGGACCGCTGCTCGGCTGCTTTCAGGTTACTGGGAGGAGAATTCCAACCGCTTATCACTGGCAATGACCCCGGCTCTGCTGTAAAGTGGACGCGATGAAACCTGACATTCCGGGCAGACTTGAAGAGCAGGTGCGCGAACTCACCGCGCGCGTTTGGCAGCTTGAAACCGCCTTACGGCTGTATGGAATTGTGGTGGACGAGGTTCAGGCCCCGGCGACGGAGCCTGCGAGCCCGAGCATGGCCAGATCGGCGACCCCGTCGTGGACGGCCGAGGTGGAGCGGATCGCCAAGTCGAGAACCACGGGAGCCACTCAAGAGTCGATTGACACAGGGTCTGGACAGGCTCCGAGTCAAGCGGCTCAGACAACAGCCCAGACGCCGATCGCAACGCACAGTTTTCCATACATGCAAGCGGCAGGGCAAGGCACTGGCGGAATCTCCGCGGAAGACGGCCGCTCGCTGGAGAGCCGGATCGGGTCGCAGTGGTTCAACCGAATCGGCATTCTGGCTGTGCTGATCGCCGTGGCGTGGTTCCTGAAGATGGCCTTCGACAATCACTGGATTGGGCCGCTGGGACGGGTGCTGATCGGACTGGTCGCCGGAGCGGGAATCGTTGCATGGTCCGAGCGATTCCAGAGCAAGGGCTTTACCGCGTTTGCCTATTCGCTGAAGGCGGTGGGCAGCGGGATTCTATATCTGTCGCTGTGGGCGTCATTTTCAGTCTTCCACCTGGTGCCGGCAAGTGTGGCATTCGCCGCCATGATTCTGGTGACCGCGTTCAACGGGTTCATGGCCTGGGTGCAGGATGCCGAACTGCTGGCGCTCTACGCCATTGCTGGCGGCCTGAGCACGCCGCTGCTGCTTTCAACCGGCGAGAACCACGAAGTCACGCTGTTCAGCTACCTGCTGTTGATGGACATTGCGGTGCTGGTGCTCGCAGCGCTGCGGCCGTGGTCGCGGCTGCTGTTCGCGGCATACATAGGCACGGTGGTGTTCATCGTCGGCTGGTGGAGCACATTCTACGGGGTCGGCGCGTTCGGATGGACCACTTTTTTCCTGACGTCCTACTTCCTGATCTTTGCCTTTGCGCCGCGGCTGGTGCGGGCAAACGGTGACGACGGGGCGACTGTTTCGGGATGGGACGCGTTGGCTGGAGTGCTACTGCCGGTTGCGAATGCCGGACTTGGATTCCTCGGATTCTATTTGCTGTTCGATTCGAAAGGCATGGACTGGGCCGGGCCGTGGCTGGCGGTCGCGTTTGCGGCCTACTATCTGGCTCTGATGCGGTTGCCTGCGTTTGGTAGGTTACGGGCAAGTGGAGCAGTGCTGTCAGGGCTGCATTTGACGGCGGCGGTGGTGTTTTTGACCATGGCGATTCCGCTCAAGGCGCATGGGTCATGGCTGACGATTGGCTGGCTGGCGGAAGGTGTGGTGCTGCTGTGGAGTGCGAGCCGGTTGCGGTCGATGTTGCTCAGGGTGTTGGCAATCGGTTGTCTCGCGCTGGGATTGATTGCGCTGCTGGTATTGGCGCTGATGGAGATTGATTCAGCAGCTTACGCGGTGCCGATCTTCAATGAGCGCTTTGGAGACTTCTGCGCGGGGATTGCGGCCTTCGCGATTGCCTGCTGGATTGCGCGCAAAGCAAACGCTGAAACAGACGCTGAGAAACAGGACGGATGGCAGGCGATGAGCGCCGTCGCGGCTCTGATTGTAAGTGGTCTGATTCTGCTGTCAGTTAGCCTCGAGATTCACCATTATTGGTGGATGCGTCCCTGGCGTGGTGACTACCGCGCAATGCACAACTACCAGATGATCGCGCAGTTCACTTACTCAGCGTGGTTCATGCTTTACGGTGCAATTCTGCTGGGAGCGGGATTCTGGCGGCGTTCGGCGTTCCTGCGCTGGCAGGCGCTGGTGCTTCTGGCGGTCTCCATCGCAAAGGTATTTCTGGTGGATGTGAGCGAACTCGCCGAGGGGTACAGGATCCTGAGTTTCCTGGGTCTGGGTGCGTTGCTGCTGGCAGTGAGCTACGTGTATCAGCGCGACTGGTTGAATCTGCGCAATATAAAAGGACAGGACTCATGAAGCTGAGCGCAGCATTTCTTCTGCTCGCGGTTGCCGCCGCATCTCCGGAGATCCAGTATTTCCGTTACGAACGGCCGTTGCAGAATTTACCGCAGAACGGTGGGCAAAGCTGCCTTGTGCTCGATGCGGGAATCTTTAATCATGCCGCACCAGGGCTTGCCGATCTACGTCTGTATCGCGACGGCACGGAAACGCCTTATGTAATTCGCACCGCGGCCGCGGAACAAGGAGCGCAAAAGGTCATCTCCCTGCTGAACCTGGGAGTTCAGGGCGGAGAAACAGTCTTTGACGCGGAGCTGCCCGAAGGAAAATACAACGACCTGGACCTTACGGTGACCGGGCAGGATTTTATCGCCACGGTTGTGGTTTCGGGAAGCAGAGCGCAGGATGGAAGCCCCGCCACCAAGCTTGGTTCTTACACCATCTTCGATCTGAAACGACAGAGACTGGGTCGCAGCACCGTGCTGCACTTGCCCGAATCGGATTTTCGCTACTTGCATTTTCGTGTAGCCGGCCCGCTGCGGTCGGATAACTTTACCGGGCTTTCGGTGGAGCGGCTGCCTGCAAGCCAGCCGAAGTATGAAACCGTTGCGGAGACGTCGCGCTTTACGCAGAAGGGGCACGATTCGATCTTCGAGTTCACAGTGCCCGCGCAAGTTCCAGTGGATCGGATCGTTTTTGTACCCGAGGCGGAGCCGCGATTGTTCAGCCGCGACGTTAACCTCAGCGTTGCGCAGATTTCGCCAGCACCGACAGCGGAATCAGAAGCTGCTGGTCCGCCGATACCGGTTACGTCGAGTGGCAATCTGTTGCGCATTCACAGCGTGCAGAACGGACGCCGGATTGACGAAGAACGGTTGACGATCGACGCGCCAAGTGAAGACTTCCCCAAGCCCGCGAAGTGGACCGTGACGATTGAGAATGGGGACGATGCGCCGCTGAAGATGCAATCCGTGCGGCTGGAGATGTTGGAGCGAAACCTCTGCTTCGAAGCTGCTGCGAACGCACACTACAAACTGTATTACGGTGATGCAGCGCTTTCGACTCCGCGCTACGACTATGCCGCGCTGTTCGCCCCGCAGGCCGATGCGGCCAAGATCGGCGCCGACGCCGAGCAAACGAATCCGACGTTCCAGCCACGTCCTGACCAACGTCCCTTCACCGAAAAGCATCCGTGGCTTTTGTGGGCCGCACTGATCGCCGTGATCGCAGTGCTTGGGCTGATTGCGCTGCGCACCGCAAAGATAGACGTTCAAACGCCACAACCATAGAGAAAACCCGCCAGCACGATCATTGCTGAAGCTGCAAATATCCCAACATCAGCTGGCTGTTATCCGTCTCGATGGCGACCGCCCGTGTATTATCCACCAGGTACATGGTGAAGTTATTCGTGGTCGAGCGGGACGCAACGTCGAGCCCCACCAGGGTGCCCGTGAAGACCCCGTTCGAACCCGGGGTGAAACTGCCGGAAATCGCGAAATCCGCAGCGCCGTTGCCTCCATCGGCGAATCCCGACAGAGTATTGATTTCGTTGCCGGAAATAGAAGTGACCGAGCCAACTGCAGTGCCGTTCCCAGTGTTGAGGTTTGAATTCTCCACACCTGCGTTCAATCCATAAGTGCCGCTGAACGAAACGGCGGTGAATAGAGCGGTTTGCTGCAGAAATGCCTGACCGACAAATGGATTGGCGCCATCACTGGAAAGCAGCAGCGCGTTGCCGTCACCAGTCAGATATAGGTGCATGCTGTCAGTAAAGGGCTCGGTCGAAGCCGATGCCTGCGTGACATTGGAGAGGGTCGCTCGTCCCGTGGAATCGATCGTCCATGAACCATTCACAGGCAGTGGGTTCTGCGCTGTTTTTTCAGTCAGGTTGTTCCAGTTGACCATGCCGCCGAGCGTCCCGTCGGCATTCGCAGTAACAACGCCGCCAAGCTGATACTGGCCATATTGAATCAGGGTAGAAGCTCCGAAGACATAACTCGTACCCGCGAGGGAGCTGTTGCTGAAATGTCCGGTGTTGGCCCCCTGTCCCAGAGCCAGGCCACCCATCACGCCCTGGTAGTTCTCCTGGTTGTTATAGACAGATGAGATGAGCCGCATGTGCGTAGCGTCCACAATATAGCCGACTAGGTCCTGAACCGGAAGCGCTGATGATGCTCCCGTATTCAGCAGAAACTGCACTCGTCCAAACTTGTCTGGAGCAGTCACCGTACTTGCACCTAGTGTCTCTTCGCCGCTGGGCAGGCCGCTGTATCCCGCATCGATGAGATCGAGTTCGCTGCCGGCGCCCGAGATCCCTCCTGCGCTGTCGATGTTGAGAATGCCGCCGATCCAATTCCCACCGCCATACCGATCGCCGCCGTACAGGGAGACAGCGTATCCACCTGTAGGCGCGGCGGTGCTGGTCTGCAAATCCAGCGTGCCGCTGCCAAGCGAGCCGTATAACTGGGCGACAAATCCCTTTTGACCGGAAGCGAGAACGCCATTGAGGGTTTCTCCTCCGCCATCTCCGGAAATGATGGAGATCTGAATGTTTCCATCGGACGTGGTGGAATAACTTCCGCCGGTGATCTCCCCCGACAGATAGGAGTAGGGATATAGATTGCCATTGTCGTCAGTGTTATAGGCAATCGAGTCCTGTTCGCCGGCAGTAATGGTTCCATTCGCAGCTACGATTACACCGGTTATGAATCTCGCCGTGGAGCCAGCTGGTCCGGAAATCTGAAAGACGTATGTGCCATTGGCCAGCGTCGGACCTTGCGCGACGATCGTGATGGTGGCCGACGCTGACTTGGTTGGATCGGTGACCGAGGTTGCCGTGACGGTAACGGTATTGCCAGAAGGAATCGTTGAAGGTGCGGTATACCCAGTTGCGAAATAGTTTGAGGTCACCGCTGGATTGAAGGAGCCACAAGACGTACCGTCGCAAGCTGCGGTCCACTTTACTTGAGGATTGGCAGAGGTGTCGTTCTTGATGACCGCAATCCAGGAAGCCGCAGCATTGACTTGCAAAGACGCCGGCAATGGCAATTGGAAAGAGACAGAGATCGCAATGGGAGGCGTGATTGTAACGACCGCCGAGACAGATTTGGTCGTATCGGCTACCGCCGTGGCTGTGATAGTCACACTCGCACCGGACGGAATGGCCGAAGGCGCGGTGTATACAATCGCGCCGGCCTCGTCGCTTGGACTCAAAACGCCGCACGCGTTTGCGCTGGCGCAGGTGACCGAGTAGTTGACCTGGCTGGTCGATGGACCATTTTCAACGGCGGCATAGACGGTAGCCGATGCACGGACGGCCATGGACGCAGGTGGTGATTCAACAAACAAGATCGAGATTGGCTTAGTCGGCAAGGTGATAGCTGGAAGACTTGGGAAACCGCATCCGGTCACGCCGCTTATTGCACTCACCACAGTAAGAAGAAGGATTGCTCTACGCCATGTCATGTTGTGCACCGTCAAAGTTGGCGACTATAGCACTTTCGGAATTGCTGTAGATCGAAAGCACACACTCCAGTGGCTTTTTCCTCAAGGAAAAGCCACCCTCCAATGCACTCAAGAGGACCACACTAATTCCGAAAGTTCTCTAACTGCGCTCAGAAACCTGCCCGACTCTCAAAGCTCCAGCACGGTAAGTGAGTTCACTACTCGCCAATCCTTGGACCATGTGGGTGGGCTCCCGGTTATTAAGAAAAATTCTGTAGGTTGACTGAGCAAACAAAAACCCTCGGCAATTGCCGAGGGTTTTGTTGGTGCGGTTGAGGCCGTTCTAGTTGCTGAACAGCAGGATCCCGGCGGCCTTCTCTTCGGTGGTAGTTTCGTCGGCGCTTACCGGGCGATAGAAGAGTTGGTTGGCGTCGAGATACACCTCAAGGAAAGCTGGACGCTCGGTGATGTTGCCAGCGATCAGGGCTTCAGAGAGGGGGTCTTCGACGTAACGCTGCAGTGCGCGGCGCAACGGACGCGCGCCGTAGCTGCGGTCGACAAGGGTCTTGTCGAGGATCCACTTCTTGGCTTCCTCGGTGACGGAGATGGTGATGGACTTCTGCGCCAGGTTGGTGTTGAGCTGCTGCACGAGCAGTTCAACGATCTGGATCAGGTCGCCATCGGACAAGGACTGGAACAGAATGACCTCGTCCAATCTGTTCAAAAACTCCGGGTTGAAGGTCTTCTTGACTTCCTGCTTTACCAAATCTTCAACCTTGTCTGAAACGATATCTTCGCGGTCGCTCTGGAAGCCGAGTCCCTGCTTCTTCATCAAGTGGCGTGCACCGATGTTCGAAGTCATGATGAGGATGACGTTCTTGAAGTCGACCGTGTTGCCAAGGCCGTCAGTCAACTGGCCATCTTCAAAGACCTGCAGCAGAATGTTGAAGACATCGGGATGCGCCTTCTCGATTTCGTCGAGCAAGACTACGGAATAAGGTGACCGCTTGACGCGCTCGGTCAACTGGCCGCCTTCCTCGTAACCGACGTACCCCGGAGGCGAACCAATCAGCTTGGAGACCGAATGCTTCTCCATGAACTCCGACATGTCGAACCGGATCAAAGCCTTATCTGACCCGAAGAGGAAGTTGGCCAGCGTGCGAGCCATTTCCGTTTTGCCGACACCGGTGGGGCCCAGGAACAGGAAGCTGCCGATGGGTCTGTGCGGTGACTTGAGACCGGCACGCGAACGCCGAATGGCGCGAGCGAGGGCCGAGATAGCCTTCTCTTGCGAGATGACGCGCTTGTGCAGTTCGCCTTCCACGCGAAGCAGCTTCTGCGTTTCCTCTTCCTTAATGCTGGTGACGGGGACGCCGGTCCAGCGGCTCACCACATCCTCAATATCTTCGCGGCCTACAATGCCGGCAGCGGAGTCATCGAGGTGGTACTTGTCGCGGAGCCCGCGAAGATTCTCGCGCTCCTTGCGCTCCTCGTCCGAATAGAAACGCGCCTTCTCGAACTCGTGATTCGCGATGGCCGAATCCATACGGTGCACAATGAACTTGATGCGCTTCTGGACTTCGGTGATCTCCTCAGGCAGCGACGTCTGGCGGAGCTTGACCCTCGCACCGGCTTCGTCGATCAGGTCGATGGCCTTGTCCGGTAGAAAGCGATCCGGGATGTAGCGATTCGAGTGCGAAACCGCGAACTCAACAGCAGCATCGGTGTAGCTGACCGCGTGAAATTTCTCGTAGCGGTCCTTGATGCCCATGATGATCTTGATGGCGTCGGCTTCATTCGGCGGCGGAACCTTGACGGCCTGAAAGCGGCGTTCAAGCGAGCGGTCTTTCTCAATCGACTTGCGATACTCGGCCGGAGTGGTGGCGCCGATGCACTGGATTTCGCCGCGACTGAGTGCCGGCTTGAGGATATTGGCCGCGTCGAGCGATCCCTCGGCGGAGCCCGCGCCCACCAGCGTGTGCAATTCGTCGATGAAGACGATGGAGTTCTGATTCTCCATCAGCTCTTTCATGATGGTCTTGAGACGCTCTTCAAACTGGCCGCGGTATTTTGTGCCGGCGACAATAAGCGAAAGGTCGAGACCGAGCACACGTTTGTCCGCCAGGAAGCTCGGCACTTCGCCATCAGCGATGCGCTGCGCAAGGCCTTCGACAATGGCGGTCTTGCCAACACCCGGTTCGCCGATAAGCACAGGGTTGTTCTTGGTGCGGCGGCAGAGGATTTGAATCACGCGTTCGAGCTCGCCATCGCGGCCCACCAGCGGATCAAGCTGCCCGTCCATGGCTGCCTGCGTCAGGTCGCGGCTGAACTCAGCCAGAAGGCTGCTCTCGCGCTGACGCTGCTGAGCCGGCGCTTTCTCCTGCGTGACGCGCGCCAGCTCGTCGCGAATCTGCGCAAGCTTGAGGCCGCGCTCCTGAAGGATCTCCGCAGCAAAGCATTTTTCTTCGCGCAACAAACCCAGGAGCAAATGTTCAGTACCGATGTGCTTGTGGCCCAGGCGCTCGGCTTCTTCCGCCGCATAGGCCAGAACACGCTTGCACTCGTTCGAAAGCGGCAGGTCCACAGACGTCGAGACCTTCTCGCGGATGGTGGTGTGCGCCTCAATTTGCTTCCGGATTGACTCCACAGATGCGTGGGAACGCAGGAAGCGGTTGGTTAACGCCTTGTCCTCGCGCAGCAGCCCGAGCAGCAGATGCTCAGTCTCGATATAGGGCGACCCGAACTGGCTGGCCTCATATCGCGCGAAGAAGATCACACGCCGTGCCTTCTCCGTATAGCGTTCGAACATGATGTTCTCCCTTTTACTGCAGGCTAACGGCTGAAGTGACCGTCCGGTACATTTCCGGCTTCGGCCCCGCTGCGCGTGCCCCTTTTTTTAATTCGCCGCCGGAGGCCCCTCGGAAATACAGATCCTGCCCCGAACAGCTCTTATAGATGGTTGCGGAGCCTTCGTCTGCTCCCTTGTCGCCAGCGGTCTAGCTGCTTGAAGACTCCCATCCTGCCTGGCTTCCCGGTTGGAATGAGAACTCATCCTTTTCCAGTCTGCCTACCCTATAAGACTCAAAAAGCACGCGAAAAGGTGCTTTTCCGTTAATTGCTACCGGGAGAAACTCCCATTTGGGGAGCGGATGCCAATGGAACCAGGCGTCCACTCTCCAGCCTCAAAGCTCGCGTACATCGTGCGGCAAGGTCAAGGTTATGCGTCACCAGGATTGAGGTGAGGCCGTGGCTTGCGTGCAGGCTTTCAATCAGATCGAAGACGCGGGTCGCCGTGGTTTGATCCAGGTCGCCAGTGGGCTCATCTGCCAGCAGCAGGCGGGGATTGTTGACCAGCGCACGCGCAAGTGCCACACGCTGCTGCTCGCCACCGGACAGTTCGCCGGGGCGATGCGTGCCGCGATCTTCCAAACCCACCTCTTGTAGCCAGTTGGCCGCCAATTGAAGCGCCTCTCGTTTCGTTGTACCGCGGGCTAGCAGCGGCATGGCCACGTTTTCCAGCGCCGTAAACTCCGGCAACAAATAGTGAAACTGCCACACGTAACCAATTTCTCGATTGCGGAAGGCTGCTGCCTCGCGAGCGTTCAGATGGGCCACGTTGGTTGACGCGCAGTATACAGTTCCCGCGGAGGGCGCATCAAGGGCGCCCAGCATGTGCAAAAGTGTGCTCTTACCAGCGCCGGACTGGCCTACGATAGCAACCATCTCGCCAGTCTCAACCTGGAGGCTCAGGTCGCGAAAAAGCGTGAGCTCGCCGCGCGGAGTTCTGTAGGTTTTTTCCAGGTTGTCCACCTGGATCATAGGGGCTTGACTGTTTAAGGAATTGGGGTCGGCCCGCAACTCCGGCTCCCGCGTGGAGCGGAAAGCCTGGCTGGCAGCCGCTGGAGAGGTGGAAATCATTCGGTACACCCCATTTTACCGTATTGGATGCCGGTTAGAGAGAAATGCATGATAGGAAGTGGTAAATCGTAAGTACTCGGAGCGATGTTACGGATGCTGCACGGCAGGGATTAGTGCGTGTCTAATGAACCTGCTTTGTATCAGGGCACGACCGCGGAACCCTCTGGGTCGCGTGCCGAAAAGGCCAGAATGACGGGGGAGTACAGCTTGCGAAAAAAGTCGAATGTTACTGACGTTTTGAAAGGGCACGGATTCATCCGTGCCGCTAAGGCCCTTCCTAACCCCACCGGCTTTACTGGCTGCGGAAAAACTCTTCCGAGCGGTAGGCCGGGGATTTATCCCCGGCATAAAGCGAGGCGAATCGATATGGGCTTCACAAGCTGCGGAAAAACTCGCTGAAACACCCATCTACGAGCCTGTTTTGAAAGGGCACGATTTTAATCGTGCCGTAAGCGCTTTGGAATCCATGTTGGCTTCAGCCACTGAGGCATGGTTTTGGACATATGCGAATCGAAAGATCGCCTTTTCCGAGCCTCTTTAGTCGTGCCGAAAAAGGCCCGAGTGACGGGGGCTTCACATGCTGCGGAAAAACTCGATTCCTACACGCTTTGTAACAGGGCACGAGTTTAGTCGGGCCGATAAAACCAATAGAAGAGGTCGGGCCTTACAGCTTGCGGAAAAACTCGAATGTTGCCGACGTTTTGAAAGGGCACGGATTCATCCGTGCCGCTAAGGTCTTCGTAACCACACCGGCTTGAGCCGCTGAGGGATGATTTCACCCGCAAGTGGGCTTTTTCCGCAGCCTGTTTAGCCCCTGCGGATGTTTCCAAGCCTCTCGCCAGGAATGAAGCCTTTTCCCGCAGCCTGATCAGGCACCTGAGGGACGACAGCCCAAACATGAAACGCGCTTTAGGGATCGGGAATCAGCAGTCAGCGACTGGGCAGAGCGGCAGGATTAATGCGCGCAATCCGTCCCTTCGGCCCCACGATGAAAGGCAGCGACAACGCATTCCAGTTCCCGTTGTCGAGCGGCTGCCAGGTCTTGCCATCATCACGGCTGATGTCGGAACCGTTGGTGCCGGCGGTGATCCATGCATTAATCGACTCGCCCCATTGCACGGTGGAGCGGTAGCCGTGGGGTGGGATTTGTGCCGCCTGGAACTTGCTCGTGCCGCCGGTGAAAGCAGCGGTGTCTCGTTGATCATTGATCGCCGCATAGTCGCCTCCTACAGCCACCATGTCAGCCTTGCGGCAGCGGGGAGTCTTCCAATCGAATCCGCCAACTTTTATGGGCTTGAATGGCTCGACTGAGTCCGACCGTATCGCCAAACTGAATACTCCGGCCGAAGGCGAATGGCGGGTGACCGGGACACTGATATCGCAGTAGTGCCAAGACGGATAATGACCGGGGACCGTGAAGCCGACGTCGAGCTGAGTCACCTTTCTGCTCAGTGCCATCCAGAAGGTACTTGGGCCAAGTCGCGCGAGGATGGAATTACTCGCCGCGAAGGCCGCATCTCCAGGGGCCGCGAAGATGGATGATTGGCTGGGGCTTAGTTCGTCTTTAGAACAAGTGATCCCGATTTCGAAATTCGCGAGATAAAAACTTTGCAACGTAGTTGTGTCCCATTGATTTGATTTGTGTACTGCGGGATCTCCCAGGATCGTTCCGGTGATGATCCTCGAACCTGCGCTGCAGACATCACCCGAGCCAGCTTGTGTGATGTGTGCCACGACTGCATCCCAGAAGCCACCGGGCGAGTCTGGATTCGTAAACACCAACTTCCATGAGGTACAACCATCAGTGGTTTTGTAGAGTCGGCTTTTATCCCCCGGTCCAGAAGCCATCACGATGGCGGTCTGCGCGTCCCACGCCTGCACCCCGCGAAAATCCAGCGTCCCGCCGTCCTTATCCCCATCCGGCGCCGCGCACTGCGTCCAATGCGCCCCGCCGTCGACAGTCTTCAGCACCGTCCCGCCCGTCCCGCTGGCCCAAACTACAGTCCCATCCACCGAATCAATCCCGCGCAGTCCAGCCGTCGTCCCCGAGTCCTGCATCTCCCAAACCTGCTGCGCTCCCGCCGGCAAACTCAGCAAAGCAGCGGCAAACAGCACCAGCA
>JBAWCO010000741.1:0-4044 GCA_049590315.1 Occallatibacter sp.
GCATCACCGGCGAGCGCTGCAGCAGCCATGCCAGTGATAGCTGAGCGACTGAAGCATGATGACGCACCGCGATCTGCGCCAGCGTCTGCGAAGCTGGATGCTCCGCTTTGAGCTGTTTCCCGCCAGCCATCGGATACCACGGCAGAAACCCAATTCCCTGAGTCTCGCAGTATTTCAGGGTTTCCTCGTGACGACGGTCGGCGAGACTGTATCGATTCTGGACAGTGACGACTTCGACGATCTTGCGGACTTCTTCAATCTCGGCGGGCGTCACCTCGCTCAACCCGATGTGTCGAATCTTGCCTTGTTCCTGCATTCGCTTCAACGCGCCAAGGCTCTCCTCAAGCGGAGTGCGCGGGTCAATGCGGTGAAGCTGGTAAAGCTCAATGCGCTCCAGCTTGAGTCGGCGCAGGCTCATCTCGACGCACTGAATCAGATAACCGGCGCGTCCCACATATTCGGTCTTCGCGGGCCCTTGCCGCGTAATACCGCCTTTGGTCGCGATGACCAGGCCGGATGGATAGGGGTGAAGCGCTTCGGCGATCAGGCGCTCGGCGATCTCCGGGCCATAAGCATCCGCGGTGTCGATCAGGGTAACGCCCAGTTCAACCGCCCGGCGCAGTACGCGGCGTGCTTCGGCAGGGTCATCGGGCTCGCCCCATGCGCCGTCGCCCACCAGCCGCATCGTCCCGTAGCCGAGGCGATGGACGGGTAGGTCGTCGCCAATGGAGAATGACCCGCTGGCTGCCGCATTTGGGGTTGGCATATCCATACAGAACTCGATTCTATTCGTCAGGCCAGTCTCGAGTTGCGTGGGCGGTATGTGAAAATGCGAGCATGAGCGGGCTGGAACTCACGGCCGTCCCGCTGCGTACCTAAATCAAGAGGCAGCAAGGAGAAACAGCATGAGCAGCGTCCCGTATCCCAACGCGCAAGCTATCTTTTATCAGCAGTACGAATCGGTGCGCCGCGATGAGGTGGTCGGCATTCTACTGGCGCTGTTTCTGGGCACGTTCGGCGTTCACCATTTCTATCTGCGGCGGACGGGCCTGGGGATTCTCTACTGCTTCTTCTGCTGGACCGGGATTACAGCCATCCTCGGCTTCATCGAATGCTTCTTCATGCCGGGGCGTGTGCGCGAATTCAATGCGATTCAGGCGGCGGGTATTGCGGCGGCTCTGGGAATTACGATGCCGGGCTGGGGTGGCCAGCCGTTCAACGTCACAGTGAATGTTCCACCCGCCCAGCCCGCAGGCACGACCAGCACGCTGATAGCCTGCGCACATTGCCAACAGACGAACCCGGCAGGAGCGCGTTTTTGTTCCGGTTGTGGCGGAGCGCTATAGGACGCTGGGGGGAATTTAAGAAGATACTGGATTCAGCCGCTTTCGGTCAGTTGGCCAACTAGGAGCTTTTCGAGATATTCAGCCAGCTTGGAAACATTGAAGTGGCCTTCGTTCCAATGGCGGTCAGCATCCTGCAGTGCAGCGTAATAAGGCGCTCGATCTTCTCTTATTCGCTCGGGGACGATCTTCTTGCCCGGAAGCAGCCTGCCTTGCCGAACGCAGAGCAGGTAGTAGCAAGCAGCCCATGCTGTTCTACCGTTGCCCTCAACAAAAGGATGAATCCAATTGAGCCTCCAGAGGGCATAAGCGGGTAGTAGAGTTGGATGGTCGAGGACATCCCAGTTTTCGTGGATGAGCGAAAAGAATCTGTCCATTTCATTTGAGACATCCTTAAAATGCGGAGGCAGATGATTGCCCACGTAGATCGGCTCTTCCCGGTAGCGGCCACCAAACTGGGCTATGTTTGCAACGGCCGCGGCGTTGAGACACCAGAGAGTATATTTGTCAAACGCCTCAATTCCCTTTGACAGACCAATCTCGATGCAATTTAGCAGAAGGTCGTACTGTCGCAGCAGGTTTTGCTCTTGAACTTTCGCATACAATTCCGGGTTGTCACTTTCCCTGACACTCATAATCGAACACGTCAACCTTAAATATGCTCAGACGGCTGCGACAAAAGGCGTACGCTCTGAGAAGCTTGGCGGACACTATCCTTCGTTATTCGGTCCGAATTGAGAGCGTTACCGAATGCAAAGCTGATCCTTTGTTCACGCAACTCGTCGTCCGTCGCTGTCCGATGTCGCGATTCGCTGAGAAGGCGAAGCAAATCTTCATTCGCATTAACGACGCCAAGAAACTGCTTCCGATCTGCCATAAAAGTGCTCCCCGGGGCTTTCCCTTTGGTTGGATCATCTTACCCCATTTGCGATAACCCTGCTCAACAGATCGTGCGCCCTGTTTACGAAGTGTATGACCTTTCGCCGGGGTACGGCAGCCTCCACGATTTCTCAGGACAGCACACCCGCCAATTGAAAAAGTCGATGGTTAGATCTTACAGCTTTACATATTCGCGTGACCGGAGCGCATGGACTCGTTGAACTGCGGCTTGGTGAAGTTGAGCGCAGCTTCAAGCGCAGCCTGGTATTCTGCTGCGCGTTCCAGCAGCTTCGATGTCGCTGCCGCAAATTCACCCTCCAGCGCCATCAATCCCTCGCCCGCCTCATCCGCAGCCATGCGGAGTAGATCAGCCTCGGTGGTATTAAGATACTGAGCGTCGCGCGGGTCGGCAATCCAAACCGGTTTGCCCTCTCCCAGCACACCGGAAAGCCAGTAGACCTTGCGCAGCAGGTACTGCAGGCGCTCCGCATCATTGGTTTCGGTGAAGAGAAACTTCTTCTGCCACCGGCTGTAGTAGCGGGTTGTTACCGGCACCGGCTGGCGATTGCCGGATTTGATGAATTCAAGTTGTCCAAGGTCGACCGTCTTACGCACCGCGTTGTAGACGAAGGTCTCCGCATAAGGCTGCTCCATCGAGGGCACAATCTCCGCGAAGGTCAAAGTCACCGAGGCAGCTATCTTGGCGTGCAGGTTGTGCGTGCCGCCGTCGGCCAGGTGAATTTCGCCATGCACGATATACGTGTCTGCACCGGAAACAGAAGTATGGAAGGGCCACTGAAACTCCCCAAAGGCAACCGGCAGACCACCCAGCGTGACATAGCACTCAGGCCGGGGATTGCGCAGCCGCTTGGCCTCGCCCGCAAAGTGAGCAGTCATCGTGGGGAGCAGGTGCGGCTTGTCGAACTCGAAGCCTTCGCTCAGCTCCAGCTTGAGTGTGCGGCTGGAGAGTTCCCCGCCCTTCAGTCCAAGCTGAAAAACCGTGGTGGGTCGGCCGTGAAAATCGCTGCCTCCAGTCACCGATTGCAGGACCAGGCCTGCTTGTGCAGCGGCGGTTTCAACAGAGGTGACGAGATTTGATTTCAGATCGGAGGTCATTTCGGGGAATCCTACATTGAATTTCAGTTCAACAACTATTCTATGTGAGGGCCCCGCCAGATGCCGCAGTTACAATGGATACGTGCCGTCTGAACAGTTATCGCCTATCATTCTTGCCGAAAAGCTGACCAAGGTCTATATGGCGGGCCGAATTCAGGTGACCGCGGTTCGAGGTGTTTCCCTTTCCATAGAACGCGGGGAGTTTGTGGCGATTGTCGGCCCCTCGGGCTCGGGCAAATCCACACTGTTTTACCTTCTGGGCGGTCTGACTCGGGCTACCCAGGGGCGTGTGGTGATTGACGGCGTGGACTTTGCCACTCTCGACGATGCTGAGCGCACGCGGCTGCGCAAACACCGCATCGGCTTTGTCTTCCAGAAATTCAATTTGCTTCCCACGCTTTCGGCCATGGGAAATATCGAAATCGCCTGGGCCGTCAATGGACGCAAAGAGCCTCTGGACCTGAAATATCTAGATCATTTGAGCGATCTCCTTTCGATTCAGGGTCGACTGAAGCACCGGCCGTCGGAGTTGAGCGGTGGCGAACAACAGCGTGTGGCTATTGCGCGGGCGCTGATTACACGGCCGGCTATCATACTGGCAGATGAACCCACCGGCAACCTGGATACCAAGAACTCAGACGCCGTGCTGCACATGCTGCTCCGTTCCAACCGGGAACTGGGCCAGACCACCCTGATGATCACCCAC
>JBAWCO010000742.1:0-11601 GCA_049590315.1 Occallatibacter sp.
CCCTGAACCAGAACCGGAATCGATGTAATCCAGAGGCCAAAAGCGTCAATAGGCGCGGTTAACAGGGAGGGGGGACCCTGGAGATCGCCTAACAAGAACAGTAACTCTGATTTTGCCTTAATGCGGCAGAGCCAGCACTCCTGTTGAATATCCCTACCCGGCAACTGAGATCACCTTGTCGCTCGCGAACACCTTGCAACAAGGGTAAGGATACGTGTGCTCAAAATTCGTCCGATCTGCTGCGGAGGTCAATGCCATGAGAGGCATTAATCAGTTCAAGATTGCTAGCGAGCGCCTGAATTTCCCCGTCACTAAGAACAGAACCGGCAGATCGTTTGCCGCACGGCTGGCGATGGCGGCAGTAGTGTGCGTGGGCGCGGCGTCGTCAGCGGCGTTTAGTCAGACCGCGCAGTTCAGCTATGCCATTCAAACACTTGGTGGCGGATTCAGCAGCGCTTATGGTGTTGCGGTGGACGGTAAGGGAAACGTCTATGTCGGTGATACGGGTAATAACCAAGTGAAAGAGATGCCTTCGGGCTGTACGTCGTCGAGCTGCGTGACCACGCTGGGCGGCGGATTCAGCAGCCCTTATGGTGTTGCGGTGGACGGTGGCGGCAACGTCTATGTCGCCGACTTGGTGAACAACGCGGTGAAAGAGATACCTTTCGGCTGTACGTCGTCAAGCTGCGTGACGACGCTGGGGGGTGGATTTGATGAGCCTATCAGCGTCGCGGTGGACGGCAACGGGAATGTCTATGTCGCCGATGGAAGAAACAACGCGGTCAAAGAGATACCTTCTGGTTGTATGTTGTCGAGTTGCGTGACCACACTGGGCGGGGGGTTCTCTGAACCTGCCGGTGTTGCAGTGGACGGCAACGGCAACGTCTATGTCGCCGACCAAGGAAACTTCGCGATCAAAGAGATGCCTCCCGGCTGCACGTCGCTAAGTTGCGTGACGACACTGGCTGGGGGCTCGAACGGTACTGGCAGTATTTTCCACTACCCTACGGGTGTTGTGGTGGACGGCAGCGGCAACGTGTATGTCGCCGATAACGGGTTCGGCAAGGTACAGGAGATACCTTCCGGTTGCGCATCGCCGAGTTGCGTAACGACGTTGGGCGCGAGTTCCCTGGTCGGTACCAGTGTTGCGGTGGACGACAGCGGCAACGTGTACGTCGCCGCTTACAGCGACAGCGCGGTGAAAATGCTTCTGCCCCGGACCCGAGGCGTTCCTCTTCCCAATACGCCGGTGGGACAGAGCAGCCAAAGCCCGGTGCTGACCTTCACCTTCGATACGGGTGGCAGTATTGCCGCGCCCGTCGTGCTGACCGAGGGAGCTACCGGCAAGGACTTTACCGATACCGGCACAGGCAGCTGTACAACGCCCGGCCCGACCTGGATCTACTCCCAAGGCAGCCTATGCACCGTCCAGGTCACTTTTTCGCCCAAGGTCGCAGGGCTGCGACGCGGCGCGGTGGAACTGACGACAAATACGGGCACGGTCATCGCGACTGCCTATGTCTACGGCATAGGCACGGGGCCGCAGGTGATCTTTAGTCCAGGTACGGCCAGCACCCTCGGCGGGAGCTATACCTTTATCAGTCCTGAGGGTATTGCGGTAGACGGCAGCGGCAACGTCTATGTCGCCGACACCAGCTTCAAGGCGGTGGAGGAGATACCTCCCGGCTGTACCTCGTCGAGCTGCGTGGCCGCGCTAGGCGGGGGTTTCGACCTTATCACCAGTGTTGCGGTGGACGGCGCCGGCAACGTCTACGTCGCCGATAATAGCGGCAACGGGGTGGATGAGATGCCTCCTGGCTGTGCATCATCGAGCTGCGTGACCGCCCTGGGCGGAGGCTTCAAATTTCCATCTGGCGTTGCGGTGGACGGCGCCGGCAACGTCTATGTCGCCGATAGCGGCAACAACGCGGTGAAGGAGATGCCTCCAGGTTGTACCTCATCGAGCTGCGTGATCACGCTGGGCGGGACTCTCTCCTCTCAAAGTATTGCGGTGGACGCCAGCGGCAATGTTTATGTTGCCAATGGCAACGTGGTGGAGATGCCTCCCGGCTGTGCGTCGTCGAGCTGCGTGACCACGCTGGGTGTTGGCGGAGGCTCACTCAATGCTTTCGGCATCGCAGTGGACGCCAGCGGCAACGTCTATTTCTCCGATACGAGCTACAACGGGGTCAAGGAGATACCTCCCGGCTGTATGTCGTCGAGTTGTATCACCACGCTGCCCGGCGGCTTCCCATCTCCCTTCGGTATTGCTTTGGACGGCAGCGGAAACGTCTATGTCGTGAATTACCTCCTCAGCCAAATCAACGCAGTGATGAAGCTGGATCGCGCGGATCCGCCCTCGCTGAGCTTTGCGGCGACTGCGGTAGGTTCCACCAGCACCGACAGCCCACAGACCGTCACGCTGGCCAATATTGGCAATGAGGCTCTGACCTTCCCGACGCCGGCGTCCGGCCAGAATCCCAGCATTCCCCCTGACTTTTCGTTGGAAAACACAAGTACCTGCCCCGTGCTCAGCAGCAGTTCTGCGCTGGCAACGCTGGCCCCCGCCTCCGCTTGCACGCTGGCGGTGAGCTTTACTCCAAAATCCCCGGGCATTGTCGGCGGTTCGCTGGTGGTGACGGACAACAACCTGAACGTCCCCGCAGCCAAGCAGACGGTGGCGCTGAGCGGCACGGGCACGGGCGTTGATACCCCCACGGTTACTGTGAATTCACAGACTATCGTCTATTTGGCCAGCGCAGCGCAGCTCACGGCGAGCATCGCCTATACCCGCAGCACAGCTCCAACCGGTACAGTGACCTTTACACTCGCCGGCGCCACCTTTACGGGAACCTGCGCGGCAGCTGCGTCGGTACGCAGTTGCTCGGTCATAGTTCCGACCTCGGGCCTGGCGCCCGGCAGCTATCCCATCACCGTCAGCGAGGCGGCTGACGACAACTATCCGCCGGCTTCAGGTACCGGCACATTGACAGTCAATTCACAGACCCCGACGGTTGCTGTGAGCTCACTGAGCGTCGTCCAGGGGACCAGCACGGCGAATCTCACGGCAAGCATCGCCTATACCGGCAGTACAGCGCCAACCGGAGCGGTGACCTTCACCCTCACCGGCGTCAACGGCGCCGACTATACGGGAACCTGCACGGTAGCTGCGTCCATCCGCACTTGCTCGGCTACTGCAAACACCTCGACCCTGACGGTCGGTAGCTATACTATCGAGGTCGACGAGGCGGCTGACGCCGACTACCCGTCAGCCAGGGGGCTCGGCGTATTAACAATCACTCTGGTACCCGCGCAGACCCCGAAGATCATTCTGCCCTCACAGATCGCCTTTCAAGGTTCGGAGACGGTCACGGCGACGATCACCTATACCGGTAGCACAGCACCGGTCGGAGCGGTAGCCTTCTTCGTCAATAGCACTCAATACGGTGCAAGCTGCACGGTGGCCGGGTCCGTACGTACTTGCTCGACTAGTTTTGGTTCCATCTTGGAACCCGGTGTCTATACCGTCTTTGTCCAAGAGGCGGCTGACATTAATTTCGCGTCGGCTTCAGCCTCCGGCACATTGACAGTCACTAACGGCGCCCAGACCCCGGTAATTACCGTAGGCTCACCGAGCATCGTTCAAGGGACCAGCACGGCCAAGCTCACAGCAAGCTTCGCCTATGTCGGCAGCACTGCGCCAACTGGAGCAGTGAACTTCGGCTTCAATGGGGTCAACTACGCGGGTGCCTGCACGGTGGCTTCCTCCGTGCGCAGTTGCTCGGTTACAGTTCCGACCTCGAGCCTGACACCGGGTGGGTATATCATCGAGGTCACGGAGGCGGCCGACGCCAACTTCCTGGCAACTTTTGGGGAGACCCTTTTGACGGTCACCTCGAGTACAGCCAACATCCCCACGGTTGCTGTGAGGTCACTGAGTGTCGTTCAAGGAACCAGCTCAGCGAATCTCATGGCAAGCATCACCTATGCCGGCAGCACAGCTCCAACCGGACCGGTGACCTTCACCCTCAACGGCACCAGCTATACGGGCATATGCACACTGGCTGCGTCGGTACGGAGTTGCTCGGCTACGGCTGCGACCGCGAGCCTGGCGCCTGGCAGCTATCCCATCGCGGTCACCGAGGCGGCGGACGCCAACTACACGGCAGCTTCGGGGTCTGGCATGTTGACAGTCACTCCGGCCCCATCCTTCAAGCTGATCGCGA
Source organism: Occallatibacter sp. (assembly GCA_049590315.1). Lineage (GTDB taxonomy): Bacteria > Acidobacteriota > Terriglobia > Terriglobales > Acidobacteriaceae > Telmatobacter. Next base: position 4,227 of record JBAWCO010000742.1, read on the forward strand.
CACCGAATTCCGAGACGATCCGCCGCGGAGACCAGGCCGTGTTCCTGCTCGAAGTGCAGTCGGAGCATGGCTTCTCAGGGGATGTGAAACTCATCTGCTCCGGCGGCCCTTCTGACTCCGTATGCCGCGACTTCCCACGAACGGTGAAACTCGAGCCGAACAAACGGGCGCAAGCGATCTCCGGGATCCGATTCCCCAGGGACACACCGCGCGGCACCTATACTCTCACCTTCACTGGAACCTCCTGCGGGATCGTGGTCAGCACCATGGCCCGGTTCAAGGTCGAGGACTCACCATACGGCCCAGCACGCTTCCGGCGGTTCTGAAGAACTACCGGAAGAACCGGTCGCCGACGTTGTCGGGATGGTTGAGACTACGATTCGTCTACTATCGGTGCCCAATCACTACCTGCTCACCGAACTCTGATTTGTAGTGTCAAGTGGGTTCAGCGACGGCCCGGTATGGTCAGTCAGGAGCCGACGAATGCCGATGAGAAGAGCGGAAAGGGTCTGACACGACTTCGGTGGTCTTAGGCGCTTCCCAAGGGTTTGTAAGTCATTGAAAAACCTCAAACGGGAAGACTGACACGGCAAAGGACGACATTGAACGTGGACGACGGCCATCTCAAGACAGATTGGCCAACTCTATGCGCTCGTTCATTCAGAACTGCAATGGGCTTTGCTTCGGATCCAAACCCCTTGTTCTCGTCACGAAATGAGATCTCCGTCACTTGGGCTTGTGATCTCTCTCACATACAGCCCCGCAATGGGGTCCATACGGTCACACTTGCAAACAGGCTGTGGCCGAATCGAGTGTCGCAGATCACTTGAATAGGGTCCGCTATTCATGAACGTGGAGAGAGCTGAATGAATGTGTTCAAGGATGCCGGCCATCTGTTCCGATTTGCGGGGCTATTTGTCCTCGCATTCCTCGTGTTCCTGGTGGTCCGCCACTTCGTTGTTCCCCCAAGCTTCGGCCAATACGGTCACTATCGCGGGGCCGCCATCGCTGAAATCGCGTCTCACCCGGTGAAGTTTGCAGGCCATGACACCTGCGAAGGATGCCATTCCGACGTAGCTGAAAAAAAGAACAAAGGCAAGCATGCGCTCGTGAATTGCGAAGCCTGCCATGGCGCCCAAGCTAAACATGCCACAGCAGACGATCCGTCAACCGTGAAGCCTGTCCTGCCCGATACGACCGTGCTTTGCGCGCGTTGCCACACCGCGAGCGCTGCCAAGCCAAAAGCCTTCCCGCAGGTTGTGCCTGCGGATCACTCTAACGGAATGCCCTGCGATACCTGCCACCAGCCCCACAATCCCGGCATGGATGCGCCGGCAAATGATTCGGCAGTCAAAACAGTGGGAGGTTCGAAATGAATATCAACCGGCGTCAAATGCTGATCCTCCTGCCCGCTGCCGCCATTGCCTGGAAATCCGTTCTGGCCGGTACCCCGGAAGATTCGCCCAATTACAAAATGTCCGATCACTGGTGGGGAATGCTCATTGACATCCCCAAGTGCATTGGCTGCGGCAACTGTGTCCGCGCCTGCCAGGCTGAGAACGATGTTCCCGACGGCTACTTCCGCACATGGGTCGAACGCTATCACGTCTCTGACTGGGAGATGAAGAACCCGCAGGACATCATGGACAACCCCATGACCGAGCCCCAGGTCATCTCTCCCGACGGCGGCAAGGAAGGTTTCCCGGTCGTCACCGATACCTCCGGCAAATACTTCTTCGTCCCCAAAATGTGCAACCATTGCGCGGATTCGCCGTGCACACAGGTCTGCCCGGTTGGCGCAACCTTCGTGGCCCCAGACGGTGTGGTGCTGGTCGATCAGAAGTACTGTCTCGGTTGCGCCTATTGCGTTCAGGCCTGCCCTTACGGTTGCCGCTACATCCATCCCGAAAAGAGAGTCGCGGACAAGTGCACACTGTGCTATCACCGCATCACCAAGGGTCTGACGACCGCATGCTGCGAATCCTGTCCAACCGGTGCGCGTCAATTGGTTGATCTCAAGAATCCTAAAGACCCAATCCACGAGTTCCTGAAGACCCACAGCGTCCAGGTGTTAAAGCCTCAGATGGCCACCGGCGCCAAAGCCTTCTACAACGGCCTCGATGGATCGGTCCGGTAACGGTTGGCTGTTAATGGCATTTGCAACCTGTCGTCAGTAACTTGTCATCCAGGGTGAGCTTTTATGAATGGTGTTGAAGGCTTCATGTATCCCAACGAGGTCGGCCTCCAATGGAGCGTGCTGATCGTCCTCTATCCCTACATCACGGGACTGGTGGCAGGCGCGTTCATTCTCGCCTCACTTGTTCGCATCTTCCGTGTCCATGCCATTGAGCCCACCTATCGCCTTGCGCTGCTCACGGCTCTGTCATTCCTGCTGGTTGCGCCGCTGCCTCTTCAGCTTCACCTCGGCCATCCCGAGCGCTCGCCGGAAATGTACTTCACGCCCCACAGCACCTCGGCCATGGCCATGTTCGGCTATGTCTACCTTTGGTACCTCATGGCCGTTCTGGTTCTCGAGATTTGGCTCGACTATCGCCGCGAAATCGTTCTCCTTTCGCAATCCAGCAAAGGCCTTCTGCGCTTTATCTATCGCCTCATGACCCTCGGCTCCTCAAACATCAGCCCACGCTCGCTCGCCATCGACAACCGCGTAGGCTGGATCGTCACCCTCATCGGCATTCCCTCCGCCTTCCTGCTTCATGGCTATGTCGGGTTCATCTTCGGCTCCATCAAGGCCAATCCCTGGTGGTCGTCGCCGCTCATGCCCGTCGTCTTCATCTTCTCGGCCATGGTTTCCGGCATCGCCGGTGTCATGCTCCTCTATATGGTGGTCACCAAGCTGCGTAAGCAGCAAATCGACGTGCATTGCGTCGACTCCATCGCCATGTATCTCTTCTATGTCTTCCTCATCGACTTCAGTCTGGAAATGCTGGACCTCGTCCATCGCGTCTATGAGGCCGACGAATCCTTCCGCAGCCTCAACTTCCTCGTCCACACCCAGCTCTACATCCCGCACATCGTCATTCAGATTTTCCTCGGCACCCTCACGCCGCTTGTTCTCCTGTTTATCACTCAGGTCGTTAAGCTGCCGGAAATAGTCCGCAAGCGTATGTATGCAGTCTCCGGCTCTTTGGCTCTCGTCGGCATCTTCGCGATGCGCTGGAATGTTGTCATCGGCGGCCAGCTGTTCTCCAAGAGCTTCCTCGGATACACCACTTACAAGATGGCCTTGGTCACGAAAGAAGGATTGGTAGTGGCCGTATTCCTGACTCTCTTACCATTGTTCTTCTTATGGATGCTGGTAAAACTACTCCCGCCGTGGCCGCAGGCTTCTGCCCCCGTTGCCGGAGACTAGAGGCGGTCTCGAAAGAGGGCACGACTTCATGCGCACTGCATAAGAAAAGAATCTATCGGGTGGAATCATGAACGATCTTCCCGTTACGCTCGACCAACTCACCGCACGCCTCGAGTCTCTTGAGCAGCGAGTTGATCAACTGGAGCATCCCGAATCGGCCGTCACCAAACCCGCCGCGCCTTTCGCACATCCATCCGGCGATGCTCCATCCACCATCCAGACCGCCGGTTTCTTCGCAATTGCCGGTAGGGCCATGCTTGGGATTGCCGGAGCTTATGTCCTCCGTGCCGTCGCGGAGTCCTCCGCTCTCCCCCGCATTGCGGTTGCCGTCCTCGCCATTGCCTATGCCCTCACATGGATGGTCTGGGCTGCCCGGGCCAAAGCAGGTGCTTTTCCAAGCGTCATCTACGCCAGCACCTCCGCCCTGATCCTCGCACCCATGCTCTGGGAACTCACACTCCGCTTCGGCGTCCTGTCACCATCGGCTGCCGCGGCCATTCTTGCCGTCTTCGTTCTCGCCGCCACGGCACTTGCATGGCAGCGTAATGTCAGCACCCTTTTCTGGATCGCCGATCTGACCGCCGCCATCGCGGCACTGGCTCTCAGCATTGCAACCCGCCGCTTCATTCCATTCCTCGCCGTGCTGCTCCTCATGGCCTTCGTAGCCGAGGTCGCCTCCGCCTGCAAACGCGCCTACACCCTCCGTCCATTCGTAGCAGCGGCTGTCGACCTCACGATCTGGGTCTATTTCTTCATCTACTCCGGCCCGTCCTCCGCGCGTGTCGATTATCCTGCGCCCAGTGCAGCGTCTCTCCTCACACCCGCCTGCTTGCTGTTCGTCCTCTACGCCGCAAGCATCGCCATCCGCACCGTGATGTTGCGCCATACGATCTCCGTTTTTGAAACTATCCAGTCGGCAGCTTCCTTCGCCCTCGCGGCATTCAGTCTCCTCACCTTCACGCCCCAGTCCGGCTCCATCCTCCTGGGCTCTGTCTGTCTTTTCCTGGCCGCCGCCAGCTACGCACTGGTCTATATCGTCGCGCACAGATCAGACGCAGACTGCAATCAACAGGTATTCGCCACTTTCGCGACAGCCTTCCTCACAATCGGAGGCCTCCTCTGCCTGCCTCCGATCTCGCTGGCTCTCACCTTATCCCTTGCCGCCTTCGCTGCCACATTTCTCGGCGTTCGCCTCAACCGCGCCTCTGGCCAAGTTCACGGCCTGTTGTTGCTTGTTACCGCCGCCATTGCCTCCGGCCTTCTCGACTACGACCTCCACTCCCTGGCCGGAACGCTGCCCAACACACTCTCAATAGCCGCATGCATCGCCGCCGTCTTTTCGCTCGCCTGCTATGCCGCAGCCAGGCCTCTCCTCGGCGAAACCCGCCTCCGCCAATCTCTCCGCCTCATCCCTGCCGCCCTTGCCGCCTGCACTCTGGCTGCCTTACTCGTGCAAGCGGTCTTAGCCCTCGTCGCCCTTCGCATCGTCCCTGGCGTTCACCATATTGCTTTTCTTCGCACTTTCTCCCTGTGTGCCGTCGCCCTCGCTTTGGCCTATGCCGGAGTCCGCACGCGTCGCCCTGAACTCACCCAGATCACCTACGCTGCCCTTGCGTTTGTCGGCGCCAAGCTGATCTTCGAGGACCTCCGTCATGGCCACTTCGAGTTCATCGCCGCTTCCATTTTTCTATTCGCTATTTCCCTGATGATCGTTCCGCGTCTCCCCCGAATGGGACAAACGATTTAGCCTGTCGCATGGTGCATAATCGCCAATGCACTCACCGAAGCCGATTACTTCCGAAATGTCGGCATCGCGAAAGCTACCGCCCGAAGGTCCTGATGGATCAATCGCTCGGGTTTGAGCGCGGGCCTCGTCGCGTGGTTGATTTCTCTGTTTCAATGCGCGGCTTGCCGGAGGTTGAAACCTCCCGCGCCCTCCGTTGTTACCCGAAGCATAGATGGCCGCTGCTCGCTCTGTTGTCTCCAAGGCAACAGAGCCACAGTTCCCTCTGGCATGATCCAAGGCACGAGGCGCAATGCTTTCTACTCCCCGGCATAGTTCGCTGTTGCCTCAGTCCCTTAGTCCCTCAGCCCCTGTTTTCCGTCCCCGTCCCCTGTCAGCGCCAACGCGGAGAAATCATGCATTTACATCGTCTTGCGACGGCCTACCACGCTTTTAAGCCTCTTTTACAAAAACACGGTTCAATTCCCAACAACCCTTTGCGTTATTTCGATCAATTCCCAGCAACCAAAACGCGGAATCAGCAGGCCCACAAGGTTAAGTCCTCAAAGAAGTCCAACCCTCTACGCGAACATTTGCGCGAAATCGCAACCATCCGAGCGAACATTTACCGATATCACGGAAACCGTATAGGCAACCGCTCACGGATGACCTTGCTGATCGGATGCTCTTCTCACTGCGTCAGCAAAGCGTTCGGTTTCGCAACTTATTGGATGCCCACTTTATAAATTGCGGTCTGCGAACCAATCCCAATCAATGCTTCGATTCCGCGCAGGGTATATACCTTCTTGTAACTCACGGGGACATAAAGAATGTCCCCATCTGCCAAGAGCGGATCAGACGCCTGGCCAACCAAAACCTTCTTCAAATCGATGTGGTAGATCAAGCGTCCGGAATCCACCTTGCGGACCAGTTCGGATTTTCCTAGCGACGCGGTTTGATTGGCGCCTTGTGCAAGGGACAAGGCCTGAAGCACGCTAAGACGATCGTTGTGTTCCACCAGGAAACCGCCCGGTCGTCCAACGTCTCCGACAACGTAAATCACACCGGAACGGGAGATAGATATTGTGTCGCCAGGTTCAAGCTCCAAACCAGTCTCAGCGGCCGACGCCGGCGTTTGAACGGAAACATTTAGGGGGACTTGCCGCACATGATCAGGATCACCGCGGTGAAACACGCTCGCTACCTTTCCCGCATTCTCATTGAGCCCGCCGGCAAGAGCAATCATATCCATGACGGTGCGATTAGTGAGCATCGGGTATACGCCGGGTGAACGCACCTCACCTGTGACGGTTACCCCCTGGGACTGATACTCGATGATCATCACGTTGACATGAGGGTCAAGCATGATCTGGGCCTCTTTCAAACGCTCAACAATTGCCGCTCCAGCTTGCGCTGCAGTTAGCCCCCTCACTTGCACTGCGCCGCCTAGTTTCAGCACAACTGCGCCGGCTTGATCCACGCGAAGTGCCCCGGACAGTTCTGGACTGTCGAATACTTGAACGTCGATAAGATCGCCATAGGAAATAGGGAGAGAAGGCGGCGCTGGAGGTAGATTGGAGGTGGATGAAGTGACTCCCTGCGGCTTGACCGCCTGAGCATGCACGCCAGCCACCAAGTTGAATGCCAATAGCGCGCACATGAATCTGACGATCATGCTTCCTCCCCTATTCTTCATCTTTATTCGGTCTTTCGCCATAGGGGCTACCGTAGACCTTGTATCCCGAATAGCCATATCCATATCCTTTGTAGGAGTATGTATAGTAATTCTCCAGTTTCAAGTCGACGTCATTTACAACGGCACCTAGTATCCTTGCGTTCGATCTGACGAGCAGCTCATAGGTTCGAGCGAGAGCCTTCTTACGCGTTACGCCCGAGCGAACTACGATTACAACGCCGTCCGCCTGCGCTGCGATAGACAGTGAATCCGACACCATCAGGATCGGCGCGCTGTCGAGTATCACGTGGTCGTACGTCTCTTTCCACTGGGTGATCAATGCCGCCATTCGACTTGATGCCAGAAGCTCAGCCGGATTGGGGACCCTGATTCCAGCAGGAAGAAGAGTAAGCGCGGGAAGCGAGGGAATAGGCTGAACATAAGGGCTCTTCTCTTCTAACCGGCCGAGAATATTGGAGAGACCGGGCAGCGGTCCCCGCAAGTCAAATACACGGCTTAGAGTGCTGCGCCGCAGGTCTGTGTCAACCAGAAGCACGCTTGCTCCCCGCTGTGCCAGGGCGACTGCCAAATTGGACGATAGGGT
>JBAWCO010000743.1:0-8609 GCA_049590315.1 Occallatibacter sp.
CAAAGACCCTCTGCATCGCACCGAGTACCTGTTGAAACTCGAGGGTGCGGAGATTGGCGAAGAGCACGCGGGCAAAGATCGCAAAGGCTTGAAGGATCCGTCGCGCGTTCCGGCCGATTTGCTCGAAGAGGTCTTCGAGTTGAATATGCAACTGGAAGAGATGCGGATGGCCCAGAAGATGGGCGAAGAAGACTCGCAGCTCAAGATTGATCTGGAACAGGCAAAGACGAAATTCGAAGGCATGCTGGGTGCTGTGGACAACGATCTGCGTGCGCAGTGGCAAATGTGGGATGCGGGCGACGTGAACGCTCGACTAGCCGCACAAAAGACGATGGTGGCCCTGCTTGACCGGCGGCGTTATCTCAGCAACCTGGTCAGAGATGTCACCGAGACCCTGGGAGACTAGAAGAGAAGCATGGCGGAATCGACCCTGAATGGCCGCGTTGTTGGAATCGATTTAGGAACCACCAATTCCCTTGTCGCTTATATGCAGGGAGAAGCGCCGGTTGTGATTCCCGGCGTGGATGGCAGCAACCTTGTGCCGTCTGTGGTGGCGCTCGACCCCATCCCGGCCGAGGGTGGGCGACCTACCGTTACGGTAGGAAACACCGCCCGTAAAGCGCTCATCGAGACGCCGGAGCGCGTGATCTATTCTGTGAAGCGGCTGATGGGCCGCGGGCTTGAAGAGATTCATGACGAACTGAAACTGTTTCCGTTCCGGCTGGCCGAGGACGTCGAGGCGGGTGAGGTTCCGCGCATCAAGTTAGGCGAATTGAAATTCACGCCGCCGGAGATTTCTGCGTACATTTTGCGCCAGCTTAAACGAAACGCAGAACGGTTTTTCGGCGCGCCGGTGACGCAGGCGGTGATTACGGTTCCTGCCTACTTTAACGATGCGCAGCGCCAGGCTACCAAGGATGCGGGGCGCATGGCGGGACTCGACGTGCTGCGATTGGTGAACGAACCAACCGCGGCAGCACTGGCTTATGGACTGGACCGCGCCAAAGAGGGCACTATCGCCGTATACGATCTGGGCGGCGGCACATTCGATATTTCCATTCTCAAATTGCGCGACGGCATCTTTGAAGTACAGTCCACCAACGGCGATACGCACCTGGGCGGCGACGATATCGACAACCTGCTGCTGGCCATTGCGCTGGACGAGATTTACGCCGAGCACGGAGTGGATCTACGCAGTCATCCTGGCGCAGTGCAGGCTTTGCGCAAGGCTGCTATCGACGCCAAGATCAGCCTCTCGACGGAAGCTGCGGCAACTTTCGACATCGAACTGCCGAATGGCGATCGCTATCAGAGGGAGATTCCTCGCGCGGTGTTTGAGCTGCTGATTGAGCCGGTTTTGGAGCGCACGGCAGGCCCTTGCAAGCAGGCGCTTAGTGACGCTGGAATTACGCCGGAACAGATTGATGAAGTGGTGTTGGTGGGTGGGTCGACAAGAATTCCCGCAGTGCGTGCACTGGTCGATGATTTGTTTCACCTGTCGCCGCGGGGAAAAAAGCCGCATATCGAATTGAATCCCGATGAAGTGGTGGCCCTGGGCGCGGCAGTGCAGGCGGATATTCTTGCTGGGGCTTCAAAGACGACCGAAGAGATGCTGTTGCTGGATGTGACGCCACTTTCGTTGGGCATTGAGGCGCTGGGTGGAACGGTCGCGAAGATCATTCAGCGCAATTCGACGATTCCAGCTTCGGCTACTGAGCACTTTACTACGGGCGTGGATGGGCAGACCAACGTGGCGATTCACGTGGTGCAGGGCGAGCGTGAACTGGCGGCCGATTGCCGATCGCTGGCGCGGTTTGACCTACGAGGCATTCCGCCGATGAGTGCCGGGCTGCCGCGCATCGAAGTGAAGTTTCTCATTGATGCGGATGGGATTCTGAAGGTGACAGCGCGCGAACAGCGGAGCGGTCAGGCGGCGAAGATTGAAGTCAAGCCAACTTATGGATTGACGGATGAGCAGGTCGAGAGCATGATTCTCGATTCCTTCGACAACGCGGAAGCGGACTTTGCCAAGCGGTTGCTGATTGAGGCGCGCAATGAGGCGGAGACGATTCTTTCGCTGGTGGATCGTGCGCCGGGAAGTCCCGCCTGGATGCAGTTGACTGGCGAAGAACATGCGGCGATTGCCGCGGCACGGGACCGTTTGGCAAGCGTCAAACTGGGCGAAGACTCGTCTGCGATTCGTGCGGCGACACTTGCGCTGGATCAAGCCACGCATCGCTATGCGGAATTGCAGATGGACGCTGCGGTTACTACGGCCATTCGCGGCAAGAGTATGGATCAGGCCGATGAGGACCTGGGTGATGATGATTTCACGGCGCCGCACCCAATGGCTCCGGCGGAGTTCAAGTGACAGCGGAGTTAGCAGCGCGTTGCGTGAAGTTAGCAGGAAGGGCAGAAGTCGATGAGCGAAGCAAATGGAAAGAACATTCCCGCTGAGAAACTGGTGCGCGTGACGTTTCAGCCGGAAGGGCGGACGGTGGAGTTTGAGTTTGGTACCCTGCCTTACGATCATCACGGCAAGCCGATGTCGTTTCTGGATGTGGCGGAGAATTTTGGGATTTTTCTTGATCATGCGTGCGGAGGCGTTTGCGCCTGCACGACCTGTCATCTATGGATCAAGAATCAGGATGGCATCAGCGAAGCGGAAGACGATGAACTGGACCGGATGGATATGGCTGCCGACCAGCAATTGGATTCGCGCCTGGGCTGCCAGGCCGTGATTACCAAACCAGGCGAGTACGTGGTTGAGATTCCGAAGTGGAATCGCAATTACGTCTCTGAAGGCAAGCCACTGACGCTGGCTGAGAACAAATAAGGAGCGATTGATGCCGCGCCAAATTCTGTGGACCGACGCCGAAGAGATCGGCATTCAGTTGCAAGAGAAATTCCCAGACCAAGATCCATTGACGGTGCGCTTTACCGACCTGCATCGCTACGTGACCGAGCTTGAAGGATTCGCTGACGATCCGGCGAAATCCAGCGAGCCACGGCTGGAGGCCATACAGATGGCCTGGCATGAGGAGTTTGAGGACGCGCAGGGGTAGGTCCACGCTTCTTCTACTGTCAGTTGAGACACAGGCTCGGATTTGTTTGGCGATTCTCGTAGTTTAGGGCTGGTAGTCCTGACGATCACTCCAGCCGAAGGATCCTTCAAAGTGCTGGAACTCCTTCTTCTGTCCCGGTACGAGATAGACGCTGATTACGTCGAACCGCGACGGCGGAGCTATGTCCTGGGGCAATTGCCGGACATATTGACGGGCCAGACGGCGGAGGGTGTTGCGCTTGTGCGAGTCGACGGCGGCTTCAGCGGGTGCGATGTCATGGGCGGTGCGGGTCTTCACTTCGATGAAGCAGAGCATCGGCCCCTGCCATGCGATGAGGTCAAGATCGCCGGGATGGTTGCCGGATGACCATCGGCGCGCCACTACGGTGTAACCCTTGCGGCGCAGGTAGAAGAAGGCTGCGTCTTCGCCGTCGATTCCTGTAACCAGATGGGCCGGGATGCCTGCCGTTCGGCCGCGACGGCGCGCAATCCGATTCAATCCGGCGAGGGCATGCTCTTCCCCGGCGATGCGTATCTGCTCCAACAATCCCATGACAAGATATTTTCGGCCCGATGAGCGAAAGGCGCAAATCTGGCTTTGACGGCTGGGCTGCGATCCCACCCATCGAGCAAAGTGCGCTCGATGGATGGGGTACCTCAGCCCCTCCAGAGGGGCACAGAGCAATTGCCAGTTCAGGCGGTTGCTACCTCTAGCGCGCCGGCGTGCGAGTGTTCCTGCTCCACAACCGTTAGGGCCTCTTCGAGGATATCGAGAGCAATGGTGGCCTCATGTTGGTTGACGATCAGAGGAGGGCAAAGCCGGATCGAAGTTTCACCGCAACCTAGGATCATCAGGCCTCGTTCAAATGCGAGCACTTCTACACGGTTGCGCAAGGCTGTCGCAGGCTCGCGTGTGGTTTTGTCCAGGACCAACTCGATGCCGATCATCAGGCCGCGCCCGCGCACGTCGCCTACCAACGGGTGAGTCTGCTTCCAGCCGCGCAACCGCTCCAACATGAAGTCGCCTACGAGAGCGGCATTGCGGATGCCTTCCCGTTCGAGTACGTCCATGGTGGCCATGGCTGCAGCGAGCGAAACGGGATTGCCTCCGAAAGTGGAGGCGTGGGAGCCTGGAACCCAGTCCATGATGTCCGCGCGAGTCATGCAGATGCCTAGCGGCATTCCGCTGGCAATGCCCTTGGCCATACAGACCATGTCCGGCTCGACGCCGGAGTGCTCGATGGCCCACCACTTGCCCGTGCGTCCGGCGCCTGACTGAACTTCATCGACCACGAGAAGGATGCCGTGACGATTGCAGATGGCGCGCAGTTCGCGGAGGAAGTTGTCGGGAGCGACAACGTAGCCGCCTTCCCCTTGAATGGGTTCGATGAAGATGGCGGCAACTTCTTCGGGAGCGAGAATGGTCTTGAAGAGCTTCTCCTCGATATAGCGCGCGCAGCCGAGGCTGAAGGCTTCTTCCTCCTCAGGGCCGCCCGTACAGCCTCGATAGGCGTAAGGAAAACGAATGTGTGTCACTCCGGGAACAAGCGGCGAGAAACGGCGCTTTTGCTGAGGCTTCGACCCGGTGAGCGAGAGCGCGCCCATGGTGCGACCATGGAAGGCTCCCAGGAATGAAATCACCTGCTGACGGCCTGTGTGGTAGCGGGCCAGCTTGAGGGCGCACTCGATGGCTTCAGCGCCGGAGTTGCCGTAGAAGAACTTGTGCGGACCCGGCATGGGTGCGACCGCAGAGAGGCGATCAGCGAAATCGGTGAGTGGTTCATGGTAGAAGTCGGTCCCGGAGATATGGATCAGCTCGGCAGCCTGCTTTTGGATGGCGGCGACAACCTCAGGATGACAGTGGCCGGTGGAGACCACGGCAATGCCTGCGGCGAAGTCGAGAAACTCATTGCCATCGACATCTTCCACTCGGACGCCGCGACCGCGCCGGGCCACAAGTGGATACGAGCGTGTATAGCTGGGTGAGATCAGGCGGGTATCGGCTGCGACAGCCGCCTGGGCCTTGGGGCCTGGGAGTGGGCAGACAAGTTTGGGTCCATATTGCGCGTATAGCTCCTGCTTGGTCATCATCGATCTCCTCGGCAGATTCGGTTATGCGGCCATAGAAGCGGCACGGCCGCGAACCCCAGCGTGTGGGATCATCTATTCCCGTAGACCCGGACAAGGTCTGAAAAAGAAGCAGCGAAGGTCAACTCCAGCCCTTCGGCGGACCTGCTAATCGCTTGCGAAGAGGCTAGGTCGAGTGCGGGTGGGCAGCACGCGCAGGTGCTTCCGGGGGCAAATCATTCGTGCGCGCGACCGCGACCAGCGCTGGGTGGGCGCGAGCAGTACGGCGTTGGAAGTTTGCTTGTACATGGGAATCCTGCTGGGATGAGCATAGACCATTTTCAATGAAGCTGTATAGCTGCACACTTAGGAAGGAGGCGGAGTGACAGGAGCCGGCAGGCAGTGAAGCGGCATCCTACGCAGGTTTGCGGGACGACCTACCGGGCGTATACTCTCTCCTGTCCGGCAAGTGAAAAACATGAATTCTGGCTCGTGGATGTACATTGGCCAGCCGGAATGCAACGCCCAGTTGGTCAATGCTTACGAAGGATGGAACGCTGTTGGAATCAGGGACACATTGCGCATACAACCAAAGCAAGGGCTGTTTCCTCAGCCTTAACGTGGTTGCCGGCGAGTTTTCGGGCAAGGGCGCCAGCGAATGGCTGCGGAAGCTTACACCCGAATCAGGTTTAGGTCTGTGGATGGTGCCCTTCAAGGGAATTCCAGACCCGGAGAAGGGAATCGAGGTCGACCTAATCTATATTGACGAGGAATGCCGCGCGATTGACGTAGTCAAGTCTTTTCCGGTCGCCCGCGTCAATTCAGCCCTTCCGCCTGCGATAAGTGTCCTGGCGCTGCCAAAGAATGCGATTGCGTCTACCGAGACCCGGCGCGGCGATGAATTGATGGTGTGCGCCTCTGAGGAAATGAAATGGTTTCTTGAGCAGAACTACGGTGCCAATGCTCACGTCCCCAGAGGCTTCCAGGGCCCTATCTTTTCGAGAGATGAGATTCCCGGGAGTGCTGGTTCTGGCCCGTGGCAAGCTGAAATCCCTGCCGCCGCACGATATTCCGCGACAGATAATGCGCAAGAGCCCGTGCAAGCCCCCAAGCCGCAAAGGAGTTGGCTGGAGCGCTGGTTATTCCCCAGTTCTCCAGAGGGAGATCAGGACAGCAGGGGCGTTCCACGGGAATGTTTACCAGGTCTCTCTGCTCATTTCTGGACTGGCGGTGCTCCACAGGTGCATAGCATTCGAGACATCAGTCCCAACGGGCTCTACATGGTGACTGACGAGCGTTGGTATCTTGGAACGAGAGTTCGCATAACTCTTACCAAGACGGATGACCAAGATGAAAGCGCTACGCGTTCGATCACCGTGGAAGCGGAAGTCGTTCGTTGGGGCAACGATGGCGTTGGCCTCTCATTTATTCTGCATGACCCCCGGAACATTCGCCGCGGGGAACTGCTACCTTCCTACGGCGCAGACAAAGATAAACTCAAAAAATTCCTGAAGCTGCTCAACGACAAGCGCTAAGCGCTCGGAAGTCCGAATGCGATAGGCGATAACAATGATAGGTCGCTGTTTCCGCGGGTGACTTGAAGGCATGTGCAGCCAGGGACCGGCTGTGTGAGCTCTACATTGCGTAGATAAACACGACAGTCGGACTGCCATTCACCAGCGTGGATGTGACTTGCACCCGATCGCCGGTGTCGGGTTCAAATTTCTTTGCGTCGACGGCGCCAACTCTTGTCTCGGCGATGGCATCGGGAGCAAGCTTGAGAGTCTGCTCGTTCCCGGCATCGTCCTTGATTGAGAAGAAATGGTCCCGGCCGCTAAACTTGACGATGGCGCCGACAGTCCTGGTAAAGGGTCCGGCCCCAATGTCACGCAAGCCCACAGCCGTTCGACTGAAGCCATCGCCGAAAAAGAGGACAACTGCGACTGTGCCCTTGGTCTGGAATGCCTGGGCTGGGATCAGGCTGGCCCGAAACGGCTTGTCCATCAGAATTGGTGTCTTGGTATTGGTTAGATCTTTGAAGTTAAATTCGTTGCCGTCGTAAGTAACGATGGTCATGGCAGCCGAATCGATGGAATTGACGGTTCCTACCATGGCATGAACGACTTGTTGCGCCGTGGAAGCGACTGGAACAACAGCAAGGCACGCGATGACCAAGTTAGTTCTCGAGATGAGGCTCGACGTGAACCTGCGCCAATACTTAATGGGCAAACGATCCTCGAATAATTCCAAAGCTTCCCCTTTATTTCAACGCAGAGAAGCCTAGCACAGGCATGTAGGGGCGGCCATTCACCATTTGTGGACTGCTGTGATCCTTTAGTTCGTAACTGAGGTGACCTTTGGTGTCTGTGGTGATCCGCCGTAGGTGACTGCGCGCGGGAGACATCGCATCAGTCGAGCTGGGGCGGAGCTTCAAATCTCGGGAGATGGGTCGATTGGGCCTTCCTCAAGCCAAGACTTTCAGCGGAGCAATCCCCAGGTCACCTGCTTCGCCCGCAGGCATATTTGCAAATGCGGCCGCCTCGTTTTCCAAACGCGGATCCCAGTTTTTGGGCTGATAGATGCAGCACGGCTCCTGGGCCAGTGGATCACCCGTCACGGCGTATGCCCGAGCCCGCGAACCACCGCAGATCTCCTTGTATTCGCATGCCCCGCACTTGCCTTCCAGTTTGCTGGTATCCCGCAATGACTTGAAAATAGGCGCATTGCGATAGATGTCGCTGAGCGGCGTCTGCTTCACGTTTCCGGCGTGAATGGGCAGAAACCCGCTGGGGTAAACATTACCAACATGGGATACGAACAGGAACCCCTTGCCATCGTTAACCCGACGTGTTGCCCAGCTCGCAGTCCGGGTCGGCGCATCAGCAGTTGGCGCACCGGGCTCATAGCCCTGAGCCGAGCCCATCTTCAAGCTGCCTGGATGTCCATGCCCGTGGCCGATCTTCCGTTCTTCCAGATTGTGCTGCAAAAGGTAGCGGCGGTAGTGCATCGCTTCAGTCGTTTTGATTTGGAAGCTCACCCGGTGCGACAGCTCGTAAATTTTGCCGAAGACCTGCTCGAACTCCTCACCGGAAAGCAAATCGGCAAGCTGCCCGCGGCCTACGGGAACAAGGAAGAACACATTCCACATCACGATTGCCAGCTTCTCGAAGAGAGTGCATAAGTTGTCTAGATCGAGCGCATTATGACGGCTGATGGTAGTGTGTACCTGGATCGGCAGGCCTGCTTCACCAGCCCATTCAATTGCCTGGATGGTCCGTGCCCATGCGCCTGGAAGGCCGCGAAACGTATCGTGAATTTCGGGTGTGGACCCGTCCAACGAAATACCGAGCCGGACGAGGCCAGCTTCTTTCAGCTTGAAGATGGCATCGCGGGTCAGCAGAGGAGTTGCGCTCGGAGTGAGTGCCACCTGCACGCCCTTGTCCGCAGCGTAACGGATCAGCTCGAAAACGTCCTTCCG
>JBAWCO010000744.1:0-4121 GCA_049590315.1 Occallatibacter sp.
CAGGAGTGCCATATCCTGATCGGGCATGTGATCTCGGAGCTCGTGGAGCAAGCGATTTTCCATGAACACCGCGGTGGTTCCGGATCGTGACCCAGAGTAGTTAGTAGAAGAACCGGCAGGCTCGCGCAAGAGAGTCCGAACGGTTCCTGTGTGCCGCTATTTGTCCTCTTTCACATTTCGATCGATCGGGTCTGGAAGTGGCCAAGCTTCTCAAGCCGACTATGAAAGCTAGGGCCCAGGTCTGAATTCTTGGACCCGGGAAAGCAAGGGATCGAGTCAACCAAATTGCTCGCACTCCTCCCGCGCACGCACAGTCAAGATAAATCCGGAAAAACCGCACGTTTTCAACACCTTCCGTACGTTTCCAGCTTGATTCCAACGCTTTAACAAAAACCCAGTTCAATTCTCAACAACCCTTTTGCTTAATTCGGCACCTTTCCAGGTGCCAATACGCAAATGCGGCAGGCCCACAAGGTTAAGCCTTTAAAGTTTTCCAACCGTATGCACGAACATTTGCTCCCAAACGCACCCCCGCAGGCGACCGTTTACCGGTCACGCCCCACCCCTCCCAGCGACCAGAGATCGCTCATTCCAGACGGTCGACACGGTTGGAATGCAGCTCGTCACAAGAATCCGGCTCGATGGGACGGCCGCGGGTATACTGGCTCGTAATCGGAAACCCGAAACAAAGCTATCAAATAAACCAATGTGATTAAGGGGCTGTATCAGGAGCCTTGCCTTCTTGGCGCAAACGGCTGCTCAAACTCACACATTGGCAAATTGTCAAAGAGCATCTACCGAAGACTTGAAGCGGAGGGAAGTCATGCCAGTTCAGCACGCCCTGAGGTATTTCATAGTTGGTGCAATCGTTGCCTGCGCCGTGTCAGTACCCGTCGATGCGCAATCCAATGCGTCTGGATACAACCAACCGCCCAAATACATTCTGGATGTCATGCATGCCCCCTCACCCGCGATACCCTACGTGAGCCCGGTGAAGGACTCGATTTTGCTTGTATCCTGGCAGGATTATCCGCCGATTGCGCGCGTGGCGACGCCTTTCCTCCGTCTTGCCGGCGTGCGTGTTGAGCCAAAGAACCATAGCAAGCACGACACTCCGGGCGGCTACGGCATCACGCCCTGCGCCACGAATTTCGAGTTGGTGCGCGTCGCCGACAGCGCGCGTATTCCTGTCACGCTTCCCCAGGGCGGGTGCCCCGGCGAGCCTTTGTGGGCCGCTGACGGAAAGCGATTTGCGTTTGTGAACATCGCGCCCGAGGCAGTAGAACTTTGGATCGGCGATGGGAAAACAGGCGAAGTCCGCCAGGTGCCTGGAGTTCGTCTCAACCCGATGTTCGGCGATGAGATGCAATGGATGCCTGACCAGAAGACACTTCTGGTCAAACTTGTACCCGCGGAGATGGGGCCGCCGCCGCCGGAACCAATCATCCCTATCGGCCCCAGCATCCAGGAGACGGGAGGCGAAAAGGGACAGAGCAGCACCTATGAGAATCGCGACACGCTCGGCAGCAAGCACGATGAAGATCTCTTCGATTACTTCGCTGTCTCGCAACTCGCGATCGTCGACGCAACCACTGCGGCGATAGCGCCCGTCGGAAAGCCCGGCAACTATGACTCGTTGAGCCCCGCGCCGGATGGCCGCCACATCCTCGTCGCCGCGATCCACAAGCCCTACTCATACGTCACCACATACGACCACTTTCCGCGCGAGGTTGAGGTCTGGGACATTTCAGATCACGCGCGCATTCAATCTCGTACCATCGCGTCGCTACCTCTAGCGGATCGAGTCCCCATCGATGGCGTGCCGACTGGTCCGCGCGAGTTTTCCTGGCGCTCCACCGAGCCCGCAACGCTTGTCTGGGCTGAAGCCCTCGACGGCGGCGACTGGAATGTAACCGTTCCGAATCGCGACAAGATCATGCTTCTGAAGGCACCGTTCGACTCCACAGCCACTGAAATCGCGCTCACTCAGCAGCGCTATCTCGGCTTCATCTGGGGCAACACGCCGAGCATTGCGCTCATGTACGAGTACGATCGCAACCGGCATTGGAAACGAATCTTCATCGTCAATGTTGACGATCGTCAACAGAAGCCGCGCTTGCTTTGGGATCTCTCCACCGACGAGAAATATGCGAACCCCGGCAATCCGGTAAGGCGTCAGCTTGCAAACGGGGCTTGGGTTCTTCGCGAGGACGGCGATTCGATCTACCTTTCCGGAATTGGCTCTTCACCCGACGGCGATCGGCCGTTTCTTGATCGGCTCGATCTGAAAACCCTGAAATCTGACCGGCTGTTTCGCTGCGACAAGACTTCCTACGAGCAATTTCTGTCATTCACTGGGCCCGATCCAAAGACGTTTCTCACCTGGCAGCAGTCGCCTACCGACCCGCCAAATGCATTTACCCGATCGCTCGGGAAGTCTCTCGATGCGCCTGCGGGAGAAGCGACCTTTGCTTCAACCAGCGTAGCCGTAACCCACATTCCCGATCCAACGCCCGCGGTGCGAGCGATCAAAAAGCGACTGGTCAAATACAAACGCGCCGATGGGCTTGACTTGTCGTTCACGCTGTATACGCCGCCTGACTATCAAGAAGGCACGCGTGTTCCGACGATTCTTTATGCCTATCCTCTGGACTTTGCGGACGCCTCGAAAGCGGGCCAGGTTACCGGCTCGCAAGAGACTTTCACGCGGTTGCGGCAATATCGGCTATTGCTATTAGCGGGCTACGCCATTATCGACAATGCATCGTTCCCAATCGTTGGCGATCCGAAGAAAGCCTACGACACTTATCTTGAGCAACTGGTTGCCGACGCAAAGGCTGCGGTCGACGAGGCCGTGCTGCTTGGCGTTGCGGATCCCAATCGCATCGGCGTCACCGGCCACAGTCATGGCGCGCTGATGACGGCCAACCTGGTGGCCCATTCCGATCTGTTCAGGGCGGGCGTGGCTACCAGCGGCTCTTATAACAAGACGCTCACCCCTTTCGGTTTCCAGAATGAGACGCGTTCGGTATGGGAAGCGCCGGATGTGTATCAGAAGGTCTCGCCGTTTTTCTCCGCCGACAAATTGAAGACGCCGCTCCTGATTGTGCACGGAGGAGAAGATGCGAATCCGGGTACTACGCCACTGCAATCGACCAAGCTCTTCGAGGCGATTCGAGGCAATGGCGGCACCACGCGCTTGGTGATTCTGCCGCACGAGCCGCATTGGTATTCAGCCATGGAATCGAACGAACAGCTCATTTACGAGATGCTTCGCTGGTTCGACAAATACGTGAAGAACGCCCCACCGCGATGAGTGCGTCTAAGTGCTCACGGACGACTGTTAGAATCGCAGTAGGGAAGTGTAAGCGCCGCCCTCGTGATGCCAGGTACAGATGAGCGAACAGGATTCACCAAACCTACCCCAGCCGCAGGCGGTTTCGCCCGCGTGGATCAGAATCGAGCGGGCCCGCCATCCCCAGCGGCCTTATCCCATGGACTTCATCGAGCGGATCTTCACTGATTTCAGCGAGATTCACGGGGATCGCGCCTATGGCGACGACGAAGCCGTAGCGTGCGGAATGGCGCGTCTCGACGGCCAGGAAGTGCTTGTGATTGCGAACCGCAAGGGCGGCAGCACCAAGGAACGTGTTCGCCGTAACTTCGGCATGCCTCACCCTGAGGGATATCGCAAGGCCCTGCGCTGCATGAAACTCGCCGAGAAATTCGCGCGCCCTGTCATCAGCTTCATTGATCTGCCTGGCGCCTATCCGGGCTTGGGTGCGGAGGAGCGCGGACAAGCAGAGGCCATTGCGCGCAATCTGCTTGAGATGTCGCGCCTCCGTGTTCCCACCATCTCCGTCATCACTGGCGAAGGCGGATCGGGCGGAGCACTGGCGCTGGCGGTCAGCGACCGTGTGTTGCTGCTCGAGAACGCCGTCTACTTCGTGATTACACCCGAGGGTTGCGCCGCTATTCGTTGGAACGATCCAACGAAGAAGCAAATGGCCGCGGACGCCATGCGCATCTCAGCAACTGAGGTTGCCGCTTTGGGCTGCGTCGATGACATTGTTCAGGAACCGCCGGGCGGCACACATACCGATCATGAGGCGGGCGCAGGG
>JBAWCO010000745.1:0-5332 GCA_049590315.1 Occallatibacter sp.
ACAATGTTGGTCACTCCCGGAGATTGGCCCGTAATTGTTCCTCCGCTCACAGTCGCAATCGAAGTATTGCCGCTTGACCAGGAGGTTCCAGATGGGTTGGTATACACGCTGCCTGTATTCCAAGTGAGCTGAAATTGAGCGTTTTGGCTACTACTGACGGCGACGGCATAGGAGCTTGGGTTGAATGCAGCCTGGGTTGCGCCATTGCATGTTACGCATTGACCTCCGCAAGTGGCATTGCGGACGTTGAAGACCGATGCAGCGACGGCTACCGATATCCTGTCTGTCTCGCCGCCCGCGCCTGAGAGAATGCCGCTGCCGTTGGCGATGTTGGATGGAATGAGCGATCCATCCGGGTCCGGAATCCGGCTGCGAATCAGGCTCATCATGTCAAGATTGTAGCTTTGGCGGGCTGCGAGGTGGATGGGTATTTTGTACTGGCCGCCGCTGTAATAGAGAGTCAAAACCAGGTCTTGCGGGACGGTTTTGTAATTCCATACCGTCATCATTGTGTCGTTATCGCCCTCCACGGACCAGTAGCAGAGGGTGCGGCTGGCCGACTCGGACTGCTGGGATGGGTTTACCTCGAAGACATAGGTCTGGCTCTGATCCACGCTGCCCGCGGACATTTGCAGATCGCCGTCCCGGCCCTGAAAGGATGCCGTCAAGTGCCCGTAGCCATCGGGCAGTGGATTGGCGCTGCCGAATTGCGATTCGAAATCGAACGGGGAGACTTGGCCTGGCTGAAGAGTCACTTGTCCCAGCGACTTGGTCTGGGGGACATCGCCGTCGCCGGGGATGACGAGGGAGAGGGTGACCTGGAGCGCCTTTGCGGAGACGTTGTGCAGGTAGGCGTAAGGCTTGAAGTAAGTGCCGGAGGGGAACAACATCGTTGGGTCGGCTTTGCCGAGGAGCAGTCCGGGCGCGCTGATTGTGATGTCATGCACCGGGCGTTCTGGGTCAAGATGGTCTTCGATCAGGATGGGCGAGGCCGAGTAGCCGACGCTGTCGTCTTCGATTCCGGCGTAGGCGACCACGCCATGATCCGGGCCTGTGTAATGAATCTCAACGCTGCCGGTCTTGTCCGTGCCGCGGGCGTCTGCCAAGGCGGTGGAAAGCCGGACCACGCTTGTGCCGTGACTCGGCAGAGAGACCTGCTGGGTGACAAGGGCATTTCCGGCGCTGCCCGATAATTGCACACTCGCCTGCCTGGGGTATAGGGAGGTGTTCTCAAGCACGACGTACCCATCCGCGTTGGTTGTGGGAAGCCACCAGTGACCGCGGGTGACCTGAGCGGCGCTCGCCTCCGGCGCCGTATGGACGGTTCTTACATCCGCCCGCAGCGAACTTGTTATGGTGAGACTGGAAATCTCGTCTGTGTTCTGAATGGTGGCGATGACTGCCGGCCAGGACCATTGGTAAGAGATGCCCGCCATGCCGTAACTGGAGATGTGACCCTGCAATTTAGCTGGCACCGATTGCAGGGCGATGCGGATATCCACTTGCCAGACGCCCGCCGGCTCCAATGCGACAACCGGCAGTTGGAATTCAGTCCCATCCGCAAAATAGAGAGTGGGCGTCACTTTGAGGGGCTGATTGAGCAGAACATTCTTGAGGCGTAAAACGGGGGCGAAGTTGGCGTCCACTTTCCAAAAACCGCCCTCCATGCCTTGCGGAGTATTGGGGCTGAGCTTGGGCAGTGTGATCGACTTTGAAGCGGCCCCGAAAACGGGGACGACGCCCGAAGTGATCTGTAGAAGCAAAAGAGACACGAGAACCGAAGGAAATTTCACAGTTATACCTCCAGCTTGGGAAGCCGCGCCTATGTTTGATGGACTATGCCGAAGTTATAAATTCATGTCAAGTTAAGACTAACTATGAGTTGGATTTTAATGTTAGTAACTATCTCTATTAGCTGGCTTGTTATTTATTAATTAATCATGATCGTAACTTACTGCCGATTTGAGGAATGGGCTGCGGGTGGCCCATTCCTCGCAGATGTGATATGGGCCACGCGAGGTCAAGGTTGGTCCGGCGAGGAGCCGCCTGCTTTCACTTGCCGGGGTGAGTGACGTGCCAGACGCTGCGCGTGCCGTCGTCGGTGACGAACATGCTGCCGTCTTTGGCGATTGCTACTCCTACGGGGCGGCCCCAGACCTGGCCGTCGGGGGTGACGAAGCCGGTGAGGAAGTCCTCGTAGCTGCCGTCGGCGCGGCCATTGTGCATGGGGATGCGGATGACCTCATAGCCGGCACGGTTGAGGCGGTTCCACGAGCCGTGCTCAGCAGCGAAACCGTCATTGTCGTATTCGCTGGGGAACTGGCCTTTAGAGGGATAGAAGGTCATTTCGAGCGAGGCCATGTGGGGCTGGACGAGCACGTCCGGGGTGATGACCTTGGAAGCGATATTGATGCGGGTGCAGCTCTTGGCCTGGTCCGTGGAGAGTGCGGCGGCCTGAAGGTTGGGCCCGGTTCCGTTGGCGCAAGGATCGGGGAGACGCGGGTCGCGATGGCCTCCCATGTAATACCAGGGCCAGCCGTAGAAGCCGCCTTCCTGAATGTGGGTGACGTAATCGGGGACGAGGTGGTTGCCGAGGTTGTCGCGCTCGTTAGTGGAGCACCAGAGCTGGCCGGTAGTGGGGTTGATGGCTTCTCCGACACAGTTGCGAATGCCGGCTGCGTAGACCTCGACGAATTTACCTTCGGGTGTGAACTCGAGGACGTCGGCGCGATGAAATTCGTTGGGATGGGTGTCAGCGTCATCGACGTTGGAGCCGGAACCAACGGAGACGAGCATGTGGCGGCCGTCTTTGGTGAAGACGACATCGCGGGTCCAATGACCGCCACCTCTTAGCTGCGCGTAGCCGGGAATATCTGGGATGACGGTCTCAGGCGCGCCAGTGGCGTGAAGGTCTCCAGAGTGGTAAGGGATGCGCTGGATGGTGGTGGCATTGCCGACGTAGACGTAGCGGGGATTCTCGGCGGGATAGAAGGCAATGCCGAAGGGGTGGTCAAGGCCGGTGACGAATTTTTCGATTTGGGCGGCTTTGCCGTCGGGGCCTACGCCGCGGAGGATGAAAAGCGTTCCGGCGCCTGAATCGGCGAGGAAGAGATCGCCGTTGGGCGCGGTACGGATGAGGCGCGGCATGGTGAAGGTGCCGCCGCTGGGGGCCATCGTCTTCTTGTTGTCGGAGCGCTGCATGGGCGCGGCGTCGCCACCGGCGTAGAGGGTGACCATGAATCCGGCGGGCGCTTGCGGCCATGCGTTGTCGGGGCGCGGAATGACGTGGGGGGTGTTATCGACGGCTTCGGAGGGGTTGGGTTCGGGGAGATCGGCGACAGTGATTTTGCGGCGGACGCCGGGCTTCTGCTGATTCCAGTCAGCGAAGGCAGCCTGGCCGGTGATGACTTTGGATGTTGACGGGGCCGGGGCGTCCTCGGAGAAAAGACTGAGGCAGGAGACGAAGGCAAAGGTGCAGAGGAGAGCTGAATTCCTAAGAGATTTTGATTTCACGCAATGCGGTAGAAAAGAAAAACGCATGGAACCTCTCATTGGGGTTTGAGATTGGGGAAAACGCCAAAGCTGGAACAAAAGCTGAATTTAGCCGGCGAGGGGCGCCTCGCTATTTGGACGCGGGAGGGTTGGCGGAGGACTCTGGTTGCGAAGAGGAATTTTCTTGCCTGGCGAGGCCGGCGAGCAGGGCAGGCGATAGGGCTGCGGTGACGACGACGCGGTTGCGATGCTGAGTAACTGTCGCGGTCTTAAGGAGTTCGCGGAGACCGTTGTTGGCGGCGTTGGGGTAGAGCGGGGCGGTGAATCCGCGAGCAAAGGTGACGAGGGTGGCGAGCGAAGCGGCTTGAGACTCGGCTACCTGGTCAGTGGGGGCGATCTCCTCGACTTTAAGGTTGAGGGAGTTGGCGAGGGGCAGGGCTGGCGTGACGCTGGCGATGATCGTGGAATCGTCCTTGAGCGGCAAGGCGAGGCCGAAGACGCTGATGGCACCTTTCTCAGAGAAGGGCGCACCAATTTGGCCGACACCCCAGGCGAGAGAGAGCAGTGGCACTTCGTGGTAGTACTCGCCGAGAAGAGGCGAGCCAGCGAAGGGCAGGGCGGCGGTGCGATGGCGGTCGAGCATGGAGTGGATCTGCTCGGTTGTGGGGGTGTTGGAGACGGCGATCATGTCGTAGCCGATTTGGGCGACGCGGACCGTGCGGCCTTCAGATGGGATCGAATAGACTGTGTGGCCGAGGTAGGTCTCGCGGGAGGCGGCGTGCGCGTCCAGCCAATCGTTGAGGTGGGGGCCGGTGATTTTGCCGACGAGGACCATGGAGTAGGCGACGGGTCCGTTGGGCCCGTTGGGGTCGGGCATGCGGTGGAGGGCGATGGCGACCTGATCGAGGTCGCGCTCCCAGTCGATGCCGGTGGCGTCGACGAACTGCTGGTAGTCGGGGACGCGCTTGGGAGGCTTGAGGTCCTTGTGGAGGAATGTGCGGACGGGCTTGAAGTTGATGAAGAGGATGCCGTCGGACTCGGGGAGGAGACGGGCGGCTTCCGGTGGGGCTTTGGAGCGGAGGAAGATGGCGGCGGCCAGCAGGATCAGGACTGCGAGTACGATCCAGAGCGTTCTTCGGGTGCGTTTGTGCATGGGGGCCGTCAGAGATACGGTATCACTCCGGATGGGGCGGAGTGGCGCTCGCTGACGGCCTGATGGTTGCTACTCTGCGGGCTTTTGCTCCAGGTCTGCGTTCATGTGGATTGTGCCGCCGGTGACGTTGAGAGTTTTGCTCCAGTCGGCGAAGCCTTTCTTCTTGACGGTTATCTGGTGACTGCCGGGCGCGACGGAAACAGTGGAAGGCGTATTGCCGACGAATGCGTTGTCGATCTCGATGTCGGCGCCGGGCGGCGTGGAGTCGATGGCTAGAGATGCTTGAGCGGGTGCGGCCGGGGCGGGCACCGCTGCGAATTCCAGAGGGGCGGCACCAAACTTATTCATGTCGAGGTGCATGTCACCTTCAACGAAGGCTGTTATTTCGGTGCCCTGTGGAAGGCTAATGTCTTTTCCGTGAATGAAGAGGAACAGTGGCGCGGCAGGAAAGAATACGATCGACGTCGCAACGATCGCCCCGGTCATTGCGCCAACGTGGCCGCCGCCCTTGGAGTCTTTCACTGCGCGGAGAGCGACCTTTTCCTGATCTTTGAGGCGCGCATAGCTGATGGCAATGTTGAGCTTGCCAGCGCGGCCCATGCTTTTCTTGTGATCGGCTTCGGTCACAGTGGCAATTGCGCTGGAACCCTTGGGCAGAATGACGACCTGATCGACGCTGATATCTTC
>JBAWCO010000746.1:0-4303 GCA_049590315.1 Occallatibacter sp.
ATGTTGGGAACGTCTTCGATCAGCGATAGCTCATAGACGGACTGAGCGTTGTCAGTGACCGGTCCATAAGAATCGACAGCGATGGTGACCGGCCCCATTCCAAGGAAGCCGAAAGCCACAAGACCGAAGGCGAAGACGGCTGGAGCCAGCATCATTCCTGCCGGATTGTTCTGCGAGTCCGGGATACCCAAACTGAAGTAATAGCCCAGTCCCATAAGTGCGACCATGCTAAGGCCGAGCCAGTAAGCCGAAAAATTGCCGGCCACGAATCCTGACAGGATTCCGAGGGACGCTCCGCCTTCCTGTGCGGATTTGACGACTTCTTTGACGTGGGTGGATTTGGTCGAAGTGAAGACCTTAACCAATTCGGGTATGAGCGCGCCAGCCAGGGTTCCGCACGAAATGATGGAAGCCAGCTTCCACCAGAGTGTTCCGTCACCCAGAGTGCGGAGCATGAGATACGAGACGATATAGGTGAGGATGATGGAGACCACTGACGTGATCCACACCAGCGAGGTCAACGGCGCCTCGAAGTCCATTTCGTCAGCGTCTTTGTACTTCGCGCTGGCGATAGCGGTATTGAGGAAGTACGCACCTGCGCTTGAGAACAGCATTCCCACGCGCATCACGAAGATCCATACCAGCAGTTGCGCTTGTATGGTGGGATCCTTGACTGCCAGCAGAATGAAGGTGATGAGAGCGACGCCGGTGACACCGTAGGTTTCGAAGCCGTCGGCACTGGGGCCGACCGAGTCGCCCGCGTTATCGCCGGTGCAGTCTGCGATGACTCCCGGGTTGCGGGCGTCGTCTTCCTTGATCTTAAACACGATCTTCATCAGGTCGGCGCCGATGTCGGCGATCTTGGTGAAGATACCGCCGGCGATACGGAGGGCTGCGGCGCCAAGGCTTTCGCCGATGGCGAAGCCGATGAAGCACGGGCCGGCGTAATCGCGCGGGATGAATAAAAGGATGAAGAGCATGATGAGCAGTTCAACCGAGATCAGCAACATGCCGATGCTCATGCCGGCCTTCAGCGGAATCGCCATGATCGGATACGGCTTGCCGCGCAATCCGGCAAACGCGGTGCGAGAGTTGGCAAAGGTGTTCACGCGGATTCCGAACCATGCAACGCCGTAGCTGCCCGCGATGCCCACGAGCGAAAACAGCAGGATGATGGGCAAGGTAACCATGATCGGTTTATTTGGCACCGGCGCCAGCCATCCAAAGTACATGGAGATGATGACCGCGATGAAAACCCAAAGTAGCATTATGAACTTGCCCTGAGTGATCAGATAAGTTTTGCAAGTTTCATAGATCAGTTCTGAGATCTCGAGCATGCTGCGATGGACCGGCGCGTTCTTCAACTGCACAAAGATGGCGAGGCCGAACAACAGGCCGCCGACGCAGGCGAGTAATCCGATAGCCAGAAGGGTATGCCCGTCCAAGCCGAAGAAACTTACGGTCGACAAATCCGGAAGAACCAAGTTAGCTTCACCGCCACCCGCATGATCCTGCGCGCTGGCGAGTGTGGGAAGCAGCATGCCGAAGAGGGCCGCCGCGGTTTTGTATGGGCGGGTCAGAAATGTCCCCACGCCTTTCTTGATGGCTCCTGCGATCCTCCGCATTTTTGGAGTTCCGGTACCCGATTCGACCACTTCACGCGTGAACAGCCATGCCACCAAGACCGATAAAACGCTGACGGCGAGAAAAAAGTAGACCCAACCCTGAACAGCAGTCACATGTCCTCCCAGAACATAGGTTTGAAGCCGTATGACGGACGACCCCAGAAAAACGCAACCTCCGTTAACACCGGGGAAAAGCCACGGGAAGCCTATCATCCGTATTTACCTCTGTCGAGTGATTGCAGTCACAGGCATCCGCAGGCTAAGTGTAGACCAACTATTCCAGAGGAATATCGATCTTGTCGTCGGGTAGAACGACCTGCAGGTTCTGCCTCGTGGGATCGCGCATTTGTCCACGGACCAGCGGATGCAACTTGAAGAGTACCAGCAGGTTGCGCTCCGGGTCGTCGAATGCCGGGAAGCTGGCGACCTGCTCCATCGAGAATGATTCGTGGATGTCCTGGAGTGTGCCTGGATCGACATCATTCCAGGTGGCATACCATCCCGGCTTGTACGCGGGAAGCTTCGCATCCAGATCCTGTGTTCCGAAGTCGTCGCAAAGCGTGGGGAGATGGCTGACGAGCGAGATCTCGTCGCTGCTGATCGACACGAGTAGGCGCTTGCCGTTCGGGTGTGCATCTATGTACTCGGTGAGCTGTGCAACTGCGCTCACAAACGTGTACTCCGGGTGAGTCGCATAATCCAGCGTCCTTGCTGCATTGATTCCCACCGCTGCCAAAGTTGCCACGACCGCTGTCCAGCCGGCAAATTCCACAGCGGACCGCGCCAGCGCACGGCGAGCACGGCGTCCGGTAGTTGTGGACACAACGATGAGGACAGACTCACGCACCCTCGACACTTCGTTCATCAGCGCACCCGTTCCCTGCGCCACCACAAAGAAGCAGAAAAAGGCTACCAATGCAAAGTAGCGCGGCTGCGGGTGGTTCTGGTAAGTCATGAAAAGAATGTAGCCGGCAACGGCCCACATTGAAGCGCCGAAGACCGGGTCAAGGAGTAGACGCCGTCCCCAACCGCGCCACGCCAGCAGCGCCCCCATCACAACCAACCCCGCAAGCGGGACGAGAATACGGTCGATCCACAATCCTCCGTGAAAGGACCACCAGAGGCTGATGAGCGGCCAATAGAACTCCGACGGCTTGATGTACTTGTTCACGAAGAAGAGATATTTGTAGTCAGGCAGCAGACCCAGACCGATCACAACCGACATCCATAGGCCGAACGCGGCTGCAAATGTGCCGGCTGCCGCGAGAGCGCAGCGCACCGCAAGTCCTCGTGTCTTCCAAAGGGGAACCACCATAGCCCAGCCGAGCGCCGGTAACAGAAACACGGCGGTCGTCTTGGTGAGCATCATGAGAGTGAAAAGCAGGCCGATGCAGATTGAAGTCCGGATGGGACGTCGCGTTCGGGGCAGTCGAACCGCAAGATTCAAGGCTGCCAGCGTGAACGCTGTGAGCATCGGCTCGAGAATCGCAAGCCGGCTGAAGCAGTAAAGAAAGGGACTGGTGACCACAAGCGTCAGGGCAAAAAACGCCATCCAACGTGAACCGCTCGTCCTGAGAAGCAGGTAACTGAGGATCAGATTAGCGAAGAAGAATGCTACTGCCAGGCCGCGCGCCGCTTCGACAGTCACCCCGGTAAAGAAGAACAGCACCCACTCCAGGAATGGCCAGACAGGAACGGCCGGAGCGGGATTAAAATCTCCCGGCAGGTACCAGCTGCCAAACAGATGCGCGCGAATGGCCGCGTTTCCATACCAGCCCTCGTCGGTATATTTGGCCCAGTCGCCGTACCACAGGGTGTGGTTTGGAAAATCGGCGCGAAGATGCAGCGCATGCAAAACGGCAAAGCCAGCGATCACGATCAACCAAATCGCAGAGAGCCATCGTTTGGACGAGGTCGTCAATAGCTCTTTCCCCACAAGATGGATTCAGGATGAAATGATTCCACCCATATTTTCCTTACGCAGGAAGACTCTGTGGAATTGAAGTACGTACCGGAAGGTTTACGCGATTATAACGCGTTGGAAACAGTTGGGCATTTCCGGTTTTCTCTCTCCCCGAGGAGCGGCGGGCGAAGAAGAAACCAAGCCTGCAGGAGTGTGGTTAAATGTGCACGCTTCGCGGCGGTGAAAACGGACTCGCGAAGGCACCGGAGCATGTGCAAATAAGCACAGGGAAAAGTGAAATATAAGATGCAAAACGGGCCCAAATTGCCACTAATTGGCCTCAATAACACGTGATTCAGCTTCAAAAACGGGGAGTCTACGGATCTAGCGTGTGTTTAGTTGCGCATACAAGTTGCGGAGGGAGACTGGACGCCCGTCGAGAGTGAGAGCAAGAATGTCCCCGCCAAGGACGGCGGGCTTTCGACTCGCTCTGTTCGCTCAGGATGAAGCGGTGCGGGCGGGCACCGGTTTTATCCCGCGCAGACCAGCAAAGATGATGGAAGACTCACCGGAAACCTGCCAGCATTTACAAGAGGTTCACAAAAGAATTGTAGAGTTTCACGTTGGGGGATGTCTGACTACCACAATGTGAGAGTGGTTTCGTGCCCGGCATTCTGTTGATCCGGTCGCGCGAAAAAACTCCCCTTGGTTGGCGCGCTGCTTTTGGGCAACATACGTTGAGTCGAATCGCAGGCGCTCCTTTCCACTTACATAG
>JBAWCO010000747.1:0-8689 GCA_049590315.1 Occallatibacter sp.
AACGACTCTTGCGCCCGCGACGCAATGGAATCCGAGCCTGCCGGGAATCGTGAAGGCCAAATCAACCGGCAATCGGTTTTTTCGCGATGCTTATGCCGTCTTACCGCTGCCGGCGAGCGACGATGAGATTGCTTTTGCCCCTGTCTGGCAGCTTTCCAAGTGGATTGAGAGCGGCAAGCTCACATCGACACGGCTGACTGAGATATATCTGCGGAGGCTGGAGCGCTATAACACGCAGCTCCGTTGTGTTATCACGTTGACGCGGGAACATGCGCTGGCCCAGGCGCGGCGGGCCGATGCGGAGATTGCAGCCGGCAAATATCGTGGTCCGCTGCATGGCATTCCGTGGGGGGCGAAGGATCTGCTGGATACGGCGGGCATTGCGACGACGTATGGAGCGGAGCCTTATAGGGATCGCGTGCCTGCGGCGGACGCGACGGTGGTGGAGCGGCTGAACACTGCGGGAGCGGTGCTGGTGGCCAAGCTCAGCCTAGGGGCGTTGGCGCTGAACGATATCTGGTTTGGCGGGCAAACAATGAATCCCTGGCTTCTGGAGGAAGGCTCTTCCGGTTCGAGCGCGGGGCCGGGTGCGGCGGTGGCGGCCGGGCTGGTGGGATTTGCGATTGGGAGCGAGACGGGCGGCAGCATTGTGAGTCCGTCGATGCGGTGTGGCGTTACGGGATTGCGGCCGACGTTTGGACGCGTGCCGCGCACCGGGGCGATGACGCTGTGCTGGTCGCTGGACAAGTTGGGGCCGATGGCGCGCAGCGTGGAAGACACGATCATGGTGCTGAACGCGATTACGGGGCCGGATGGAGGGGATTTAGCCAGCGTGCCTAGCGAGCTTGCCTTCGATGCTACGGCAGATGTGAAGGGGTTGCGCGTGGGGTACATTCCTGGCTGGATGAAGGAGGCACCCGCCACCGGTGTGGATCGAGCCGCACTGCAGGCAGTGAGAAAGCTTGGGATGGTGCCTGTCGAAGTGTCGATTCCCG
The DNA here is from genome assembly GCA_049590315.1 of Occallatibacter sp. Taxonomy (GTDB): domain Bacteria; phylum Acidobacteriota; class Terriglobia; order Terriglobales; family Acidobacteriaceae; genus Telmatobacter. Next base: position 996 of record JBAWCO010000747.1, read on the forward strand.
ATTGGCCTTATGACTCGCTCAACTTGATTCTGTTTGCAGAGGCGGGAGCGGCCTTTGAAGAGCTGACGCTGAGCCACAAGATCGACGAACTGAAGGCCCAGGTTCCGGATGCGTGGCCCAATTGTTTCCGGCAGTCGCGGTTTCTGTCGGCGGTCGACTTCGTTCAGGCTGACCGGTTGAGGCGAAAAGTGGCCGAGGAAATGGCACGGGTATTTTCCGAAGTGGATCTCATACTTGTGCCTTCGCTGCGGGACGAGATTTTGGTGATCACTAACTGTACGGGGCACCCGTCGCTGACGCTCCGCGCCGGGTTTGTGGAAGTGGCGGAGGCGCGCAGCGACTGGGCGCCGGACCCGCAGCATCCGCTGCCGAAATTCTCTCCGCCACGGCGTGTGCCGCATGGGATCACATTGATTGGGCGGCTCTTTGACGAGGGCACTCTGGCAGAGGCAGGGCTAGCGCTAGAAAGGGAATTCGGGGTCGTGGGAGAAAATCCTGCGGGGTTCAGTTCGGGGGCTGTTTAGGGATGAGTGGAAAATGCGATGTGTCTGGAGGTATCCAAAAAAGGTTCATGGCGGAGAGAGGGATTCGAACCTAAATAGTCGATCCTGAAGAATCCACTTTCAGGCATATTGTGGCTGAGAGTGAAGGTCGTCCGAGGCTTGTAGGAGCTGAAGTCCGCTCCAGAAGTGGATCAGACCGCAGATAAAAAGGCGCGGCAGGTGTAACGCCGGCGGATTCAGATGACGCACTTCGCTTTGCAGAATTGCGCGGGGCAGGCGCCATGATTGAAACCTATCCACTGGAAAAAGCTGCTGAAGCATATGCCCGCATGATGAGCGGCAACGCGGAGTTTCGTGTTGTGCTGGCGATGTGAATGAACCGCCAATGAGCAAACCAATATCGTTTGCGAATCACTTGCTGACCGTAGCAATTAGCTACAGCCCGCAGTCATGGTTGGCAGCTCAACTTGAAAAGTTGCTCCTCGCCCAGGGGAAGCCAAGGCCGATAAGCGCCCACCATGCGACTCAATAATTGACCGGCTGATGCGAAGCCCCATCCCGGTGCCGTGTGGTTTAGTTGTAAAGAAAGGCTCAAATATCTGCTCCACAAGTTGTGGTGAAAGCCCTATGCCGGTGTCGGTGAATGAAATCAGAATCCGTTCATTTTCAGCTCGCTCTGACTTGATGACCAACTCTCGCGTGCCATCAACGTCCTTCATCGCTTCGATGCTGTTGATGATCAGATTCATCGCGACCTGTTGCAATTGCACACGATCTCCGACGATCTGAGGTAGATCGGCAACCAGTTCCATGCGGATCGATATGTTGTATCTCATCGCCTCGTCGCGCAGAAGGGCAAAAGTTTCCGGAATAATCTCGTTTACATCAAAGGTCTGTTTACTCGCGTTGCCTTTCTCGAATTGCGCGCGGATCCTATCGACAATTTCAGCCGCACGTTGTACATCTCTTCCGATTCTGGCGATGGCCGCGTGCACCTCCTGGAGATTGGGTTCATCGCGCCCGAGCTTTCGCAGGCATGTGCTGACGTTGGTGATAGCACCGCTGATTGGTTGTTTGATTTCATGAGCCAGGGACGCCGTTAACTCTCCCATAGTTGTCACCCGGCTGATGCGTGCGAGATCGCCCTGCGCCTGGCGCAAAGCCTCTTCGGTACGCTTCTGGTCGTCGATGTCGGTGGTCGTACCGACGAATTTGAGGACTTTTCCTTCTGCATTGCGCAAGACCACAGCTTGATTGAGGTGCCAGCGATATGTTCCGTCCTGAGCGCGGAGAGTCCTGGTTTCAAACACAAAACCCTTTCCCGAGAGTACCCCCTCCCAAAAGCCCTTGGCTGCCGTCTCCCGATCCTCAGGATGAACTGCAGTCATCCAGGCCTCGGGATGCGACCGGACGAAGTCAAGGGTCTGGCCGGCGAACTCAAGCCAAACTCGATTCACGAAATCAGGTGTCCCATCAGGCTTAAGAGTCCAGGCGGACACAGGAAGCTGCTGCAGCAGCGCAACTTGCAGTTGCAATTCTTCATCGGCCTGCTGCAGCTCACGGTAAAGGCGGCTCGTTACGTCCAACCGCTCTTCACTGGCTTGCAGTTTCGCGCGTTCAAGTTCCGCCTCACTTCGCATCCGTTCTTCGCGTTCCGCGGTTTCGCGGCGAAGAGTGGCCATTTTGACGTGGGCTACCACACGCGCCAGCAACTCCCGCGCTGCGAATGGCTTGATGAGATAGTCATCGGCATCGGCCTCGAGTCCTTCCACGCGTGACTCCTCACCAGCCCGCGCCGACAGCAGGATGATTGGCGTGCCGGCGAGGGCTGAATCTTCGCGAATCGCCCGCAACAAGCCAAACCCATCGAGATGCGGCATCATGACGTCCGCCAGCACCAGAGCGGGGCGCCATCTTCGAGTGGCTTCCAGCGCCTGGCGGCCGTCAGCAGCCGCGTGCACCTCATATCGCTCGCCCAGCAGGCGGGTGAGGTACTGGCGCATGTCCGCATTGTCATCGGCCAAGACGATCAGTTCGCGCTTCCCCGAGGATGAGGGTTCCGGCCCGGCGGCGAGCGAAGCTTTTTTCGGAAGCTTTGCCGCATCAACTGCCAACCATGGTTCATTTCCCAACCACTGGCGCAGCTCTTCGACATAAGCTTCGGCCCGAATTGTGGTGGAGACGAGCGACTGGGGGGCATGAATGCGTTCGGCGGGCAGATGCTCCTTGCCGCACTGAATAGTCACCGTGAATGTGCTACCGACGCCAACCGCACTTTCCACCCGCACGCTGCCGCCGTGCAGTTTCACCAGTTCCTGAACCAGGGCCAGTCCGATCCCCGTGCCTTCGTATGTCCGGGCCTGGGTGCTCTCGATGCGGTGAAAGCGTTCGAACACCTGCTCGCGATGCTCTTCGGGAATTCCCACGCCCGTGTCGCGGACCTGTAACTCCACTGCGCCGTCTACGGGCTTCAATGTGAGAGCAACCTCGCCCTCGCACGTGAACTTATAAGCATTGGAGAGCAGATTCAAAACAATCTTCTCCCACATGTCGCGATCCACGTACACCGGGTCGGCGATTGGCAGGCACTCGACCGAGAAACGGAGCCCTGCGTTCTTCATCGCCGAGTCAAACGCGCTTGCGATTTCTGAGGTGAAACTTGCCAGTTCTGTCGGCTGATAGGACGTCTGCGCGCGACCGGCTTCCATTCGTGAGAAATCCAGGAGCGTGTTGACGAGCTTGAGCAGTCTGAGGCCGTTGCGGCGCACCGTGACCAACCGCTCGTGGCATTCCGGCTCAAGTCGTTCGTGCGCCAACACTTCCTCAAGGGGGCCAAGCATTAGGGTCAGCGGCGTTCGGAACTCGTGGCTGACGTTGCTAAAGAACGTTGTCTTGGCATGATCGAGTGCGGCGAGAGACTCCTCCACCCGCTTCTGATCATCGATGTCGGTGGTCGTACCGACGAATTTGATGACGTTTCCTTGCGCATCGTGCAAGGGCACGGCCTGCTGAAGGTGCCAGCGATAGGCCCCGTCGTGAGCGCGCAGACTCCTATTTTCAAACACAAACCCGCGTCCCGAATTCACGCCCTCCCAGAACGCGCTGATTACTTTGTCCCGATCTTCAGGGTGGACCGCGTTCATCCAGGCCTCAGGATTTGACCGGACGAATTCGAGAGTTTGACCGGCGAATTCAAGCCAAACTCGATTCACGAAATCGGGCGTCCCATCAGGATCGAGCGTCCAGGCAGCGACTGGAAGTTGTTGCAGCAGATCGACTTGGATTTGCAGCTTTGTTGCGGCTTGCTGCTGCTCACGGTAAAGGCGGCTGGTTTCCGCCAATCGCTCTTCGCTAGCGTGCAGTTTTTCGATTTCCCGCTGGCGCTCCTGCTCATAGGCGCGGGCGCTGGCCAATCCGATAGTGATCTGTTCCGCAACCCGACGGACAAACTGACGATACGCATCACCAAAGGCTTGGCCGGGATGGATTCCGGCGACGAGGAAACCCACCGCTTCACTGTGTTCGCCGAGCCGGATCGGCACCACGCTCGCTTCTTTGGGACGCTCCGGCCAGTTCGGCACTGACACGCCCGAAGCGAGATCACGGAGTTCAACCAAAACCCCATCCATCGGCAGTGCGGCGTCGAATCGCCAAAGGTTCTCGCCGCGGCAGTCAATGATCGCCGGATGCAACGTTTCGTCGGTTTCCACGCTGGCGCCAGCCAGGTAAGCTTGATGTTCGGAGGGCCGATATTCATAGAGAAATGCGAAGGGGAGGCTCATGCAGTTTTCGCCAAGTGTTTCCGCGCTGACCCGCCACACCTCTTCTTCGGTTCGCGCTCCCGCCGCACGCGACGCCAAATCGCTCAGCAAATGCCGACGTCGTTCTTCGAGCACCCGTTCCGTCGTCTCGAGCGCCGAGTTCAACACGCCGGCTACGCGGCCGTTGTCATCCGGAATCGGGCTGGCAGAATACGCCATGTAGACTTCTTCGAGGTAGTTGTTGCGGGTAAGACGAACTTGCACATCGGAAAAGACGTTGACGGCCTTACCCCGAGCCATCACGGACTCGTACATCGGTCCGATCACATCCCATGCCTCGGGGTAGACCTCACGGGCACCACGACCCAGGGCCCACGGGTGCCTTGATCCCGCTATCGGCCGGTAGGCATCGTTGTACAACAGCACATAATCCGGACCCCAGCAAATGGCCATCGGATAACCGGAGTTAAGCACGACTCGCACGATGGTTCGCAGGGCTTGGGGCCATTTTTCCAGGGGGCCAAGTGGGGTGGTCGACCAGTCGAGAGCGCGCAAACATGCGCTCGACTCATCGCTTCCGGCGAAGACTGAATCGATCAGTTGCCTATCACTGGGGTTCATCCAAAATCCCTCGACCCGGCGGCAACGCGGACAAGGATTACGGTCGATGGTTTAAGAATCCCGAGGAGCCACCCAGCAGGGCGGATCCGCTGGAATGCGATCAATAAAAAACGCGTGTCCGACGGATCAGAAGGATGGCTCTCAGGGATATTCGGGGAAAACCAACGAGCTCATTTGCCTTGAACGCGATGCTGCAAACGATGCCAAATTATATCGTGGGCCGAAGGTTGAGGATTGGCGGCAACGGTTAATTCATTGGGAGCGGCGCCTCTTCAAAAGGTAAACCGGCCGGCCAGTTGAATCTGGCGCCCGGTGCCGGCGATGGTCAAGATTTGCCCTACGTTATCGGCATAATCACCCGCTGCATCCTTGAAGACGGCATCCCGTTACCTCCAAGGGACAGCGCACTTTGTGTATTACTCGGAACTCCAAAATTCGGATGGTTGAACAGGTTATAAGCTTCCGCTCCAACCGTGATCTTCTTTTCTTGAACGATTGCAAAGTCTTTATGCAGCGTTACGTCAAATTGCGCGAACGCCGGCCCCCGCAGCATATTTCGTCCGGCATTGCCAAACTGACCGGCAGGCGGCACCGCAAAAGCACTTGGATTGAACCAGCATGATGGAGCGCCCACTTTGATCCTATTGGGACAGACACCCGCGTCAGGGTTGCCAATAAGGTCTGGACGCTCCGGGATCAGCAGCCCTTGCAAATCGGCTTTGTCGAAAGGGAGCACCGGGGCAAAAGGGGGGCCGCTATGAACGTCGACAACAGCCGAGATCTGCCAGCCACCCAGGAAGCGTCCTGATCCTGGCAGCTCGTACGCGGCATTCGCCACGAAGTTATGCCGGATGTCGAAATCTGACCGGCCTCGGCTTCCCTTGCGATCGAAAATGTTTTGAGATTCGGGAGGATCGTTCACGGATTCCACAGGAAAATCCACCGAAGCATCGTCGACGGAGTGGGCTAACGTATATGACGCCTGCCAGAAAAGGTTATGTGAATAGCGCTTCGAAACAAAAATGGAGATCCCCCGGCTCTGCCGGGGTGGCAGTAGAACTTTGAGAATTCCGGGAGTATGTTCTTTCTCGAATTGCCTGTGCTGCGGCAGGGAAGACAGCAGTGCGAGGCTTTTGCTTTTGTTCTTGCTTTTGCTTCGGACGGTTGCGAAAAGGCCCCTTTGAGGGGCCAGCAACCGTAAAGCCACCGGCTCTGCCGGTGGATACTTACACAGATCCCGGTTGTTGAGTGGTAGCTCCGTCAGGCTATGCTCTGGAAGTAGTCCATTGATAGTTGAGGTCGAGTTATCAATCACGGCAGCGTTGGCGTTGACCGTCATTTGCTGTGAAATCTCGCCTATCGCGAGTTGCGAATTTATCATCGCTTTGGAAACAGAATTGAGCTCAACTCCTTGGCGAATCTGTGATTGGAATCCCGTTTTCTCTACGCGAAGTAAGTAGTCTCCTGTTGGCAAACCGGCGAAACGATATTCGCCTACCGTGTTTGTAAGAGTGCTGCGTTTCAACCCGGTGCCTTGCCTGACAATCGTAACGCTGACGCCGGGGACAACAGCACCGCTTGGGTCCGTGATGGTGCCGGAAAGGGTCACAAGCTGCGTTTGCGACCACGCACAAGTTGGAATTAAGGCAAGTGACAAGACCAGGAGTAAGCACGCCCTCGAAGGGAAAAAACGCACGAATGTGCCTATATCTCTCCCACGATAGAGAGTAAAGTCCGCCCCCTCGCGAGGGAGCTCGGTTACGTACGCGGAGTCCTCTGCCATCGAGAACACTCTTTTGTCAGGGAGACATGCCGCTCTTTCCAAGGAGAGGAATGGGTCCCGAAATTTCGCAATCGTGCACGAAGCTATTGTCAATTGAGGGAAGCGCGAACGCTGGATTGTGGGTGTACTCACCATCGCCAGACATGAAGATTTTCTCATACCTGCTGCCATCCGGTGATGAGAGTCCTGCTAAGGAAAAGTATCCGACCGTCTGTTTTACGTATGGCTTTGGCGGCCCGCTACGACGGCCGTGTGCACGATATGCGCCGATTCTCTACGATCGGATGGATGAAACAGGGAGAAACGCGGGAAATGATCTGGATCCTCCTTGACGAAAGCAGTCCGACGGGAACACATCAGTTTGCTGCGGCGAATACCGGCCCGTGGAGTGAGGCCCTGACGGCGGAATTGATTCCGCGATTTTCATTTCTCCAGTACCGTCGACCTCTATCGGGATCAGGCGGACTTTGAAACTGTCCCGAAGGCTACTTTTGGTTTACCGCTGGGTACAACAACGGGCCGATGCCGCATGGCTGGCCACGTGATGTTACGTGCCTGAAGGTGGGCTTTCACATTGCGTAAGACCACTTGCCGAAAGATCTGAAATGCGAGTGACTCGTTGGACTGTATCGAGGCAAGTCCCAACTGCAGCTCCGGCAATTCCTCTTGAAATGGGAGCGCAACGACATTCGGGAAAGTGCATGCGGCCATCGATGCGGTAGTAATTGCTATCCCTTCGCCTGCAGCAGCGTAAGCAAACTGTACTGCGCAGGAGTAGGGTGCTTCCACGATTCGCGGCGTAATGCCGAAGGGCGCCAGCAGGTGATGCAGAAACGGCTGATGGAAACGGCAGTCCTTCAGCTTGGCGGCGATAATGTTGTGCTCCCGCATTGCCTGGACGGAGATGGTGTCATGGCGAGCCAGGGGGGAATGGCGCGAGACCATGGCCACGAGTGACTCCTTGCACAATGGGTCGAAGCGCATGCCGGGGATGGGAAAGGAAGAGACCATCAGCAGTGCATCGAC
>JBAWCO010000748.1:0-6290 GCA_049590315.1 Occallatibacter sp.
CAGCAGGGCTTCCTGGACTATTCCTTGAGTCATCGAAAAAGGCAATTGGAGCGTCTGAGACTCAGCTGCAGTTTTGCCACTGCAGACCGATTCCGGAGAGGTATCCGCCATCTCCTCAGAGTCCATAACAGGAATCTACCACCTGCTAGGCCTTCCATGAGAAGGCACTGGTTCGCTCGGGTTGAATAGCTTTTCGCTGTTGCTTACAAGCGGTAGCTTGAGAGCTTGGGTCCCGGCCGTCTATTTGACGGCTGCCTGCGTTGCCGTGAAGGCGATCTGCTCATGGTCGGACAGCACAAGCTTGTCGTAGAAGTCGCGAAGTTTGCCATATTCAGAGGCATCGAGCATTGTGAAACCCCATGCCAGAACGCGACCGGTGGTGATGGAGCCGGCGTCCGCCTTGGTGCGCAGCACGTACGCCGCATTCTCTTCCCATTTCACGTTGATGTCCTTCGGCGCGCCCTCAAGGGCAAAACCGCTGGGCAGGACGTAGGTGATCTGCTCCTGCTCCTCGGCGGGATAATGAACATCCACAGGAAGCATCCGGGACTCCTCGGGTGGGAACGGGTCGGTTTCCTTGGTCTCAAAGAGCAGGCGCGGAAGGACGAGGTGGCTGCCGGCATGATTAGCCAGCGAGCCTGAAAACGCGACGACGGCCACCAGCTGTTTGGACGGATCATCGAGACTCGCGATTCGGTCGATGTGGATCTGGATCCCGTCGGGCACCTGGGCGGCAATGGTCTTTTCGAGCTGCTGCCTGGCTTCATCGGCATTGAACCGGACGGCCTGTTGCCGCCACTGCAGGGCCTGTTGCCCGGTGAATCCGACTTTGAGCGATCCAGAGATCGTTCCCTGGGGGCTGATGTTGAGACTGCCGACGCGGACAACCATGTTGTCAGTATTTTGCTGGAAGGGCGTGATGATGGTTTCGACCTTACCATTGCCCGCCAAGGCTATTCCGCCGGCGCCGGCATGGGACCAAAGCAGCGTTTGGAACGGCGCCATCTTCTGGCCTGGATCGAGCACAATCTCTTTGCCATCAATGATCACGCCAATCAGCACCGTGTCCAACTGGCTGGCGTCCATGAACTTCAGTGAGAAGGTGCGGCGTTCCCGGCTGGCGATCCGCTCCGGCCTTGCTTCCAGTCCGGAGGCGCGCGCCAACGCCAGGTACAGCAGGGCCATTTCTTCGCTGTTGCCGCTCTTGCTGTCAAGTACGGTGTCTACGCTTCCCTTGGGAACGAATTCCGGAGCCAGAAAAGGAGCCGCATTGGCCTCGAAGTCCTTGTTCTGAAGCTTCTGGACGGTCGCATAGAGCCTTTTGGCCTTATCCAGTGGCGTTGTCGCGCCCTGGGTGGCTTCGGCCGCCGCGCTCTTAATCGACGGGGTGGCCGCAGTATATTGGTTCACTTCCTTTGCCCAGGCCGACATCTCCTTTTGCCAGAAATCCTTGGTGTCTGGAGTGTTGGTGTAGAAGAAATTCACCTGGTAGATGTGGTCCCCAAGCGGCGGACCATAGGCTTCGTGGGGGATGGCGGGAATGTCGTGGAGGTCGGTAAACCAGTAGCCCTGACCGTCCTGCCTGACTTCGGCGCCCGGAGGAAGGATATTCACCGACCGAATGTCGGTGAGAATCTCGCAATGACTGTCGAGGATGGCGCTGTTGGAAACGCCGCTGCCTCCCTGGGTACGGGCGGGGAGAAACTGGTTGGCCGGCTGGAACAGGAAGTGCGCGTGATGGATGAAATAGGGCTGTTGCACCTGCCACTGCGGAGCCTGCTGGAAGCGGTCATAGCGCACTTGATAGCGGTACTCGATGATGCTGCCAACCTCCACGCCGGGCAAGTTGAAGGTCAGCGTGTTGAACTGGGTGTTGCCCTCTTTTTTCCTCAATAGGTCTGCGGGCGCACCGGTAAGCGGGATGATAGTTCCGTCGGCGTGAATGACGCGGCCCTCAATGGCCGAGACTTCGTTTTTGCCACCATATGCATTGGTGTCAATTCGCGCATCTTCGCCGGCGTGGTTGATGTCTGGCAGGCTCCAGGCGTTGGCGGTGCCGCTTGCCATTCTGCTGGAGTTGTCGCCGGCGGCATAGAAAACAAAGTTCTTGAGGTAGGTAACCTGAACCGTTGCAGCTTCTTTGCCCGCCTCAGTGAGCACCTTTACGCGCTCGTAGACGCTACGGAAGTGATGTTCTTCGTCTTCGCGCTCTTCGCGATAAAGAATCACCGCTGACGCCCCCGGAGCTTTGGGATCGGAGGTCATCGCCAGTTCTTCCTTGGAAGGTGTCTGGAATTGCGCATAGGCAACCAATGGAGTTGCGACGCCGACCAGCGACGCTGCAAGAAACAAAACAGTGTAAGTACGCATGAGATCCCCCTGAAACCAGCCCGGCTTCCGCTGTGGTCGCCCAGCTCAAAGAATGGGCACTGGGAATCTTAAACCATCGAACTGAAGCGCAGCCGTGATGGGAGCTGACGATGGAGAACGTTCAGTGTTCCGCTTTGCGATGCACCGGTTGCCCCTGCGCCGTATTCACTGACTAGCAAAGCTGTGCTGATGTATTCTGACGGACGGAGAACGATTCATGGGAACGGCACGCAAAGCAGGCTGGGAGTGGGTATTGCTGGCATCTTCTCTAGCATTGCCTGGCGCTTCGCACGCCGCCTGCACTGGTCCGGACGCTTTGGTGAGGCAGCTCCGCGCCCATCCCGGTATAGACAACGCTGTTCTTCTTGGATCCTGGTATGCCAATCACCAGCACTTCGCCTGTGCGGCTGAGATCTTCCGCGCCGCTCTCAAGACCGACCCGAAGTCAGCGCAGCTTAACTATCTTGCCGGCCTTGCTCTAATCGCAGACGGAAAACCCGAGGAAGCATTGCCTGTCGTCCGGCAGGCGGTGCAACTGGATCCCAGCGTGATTAAGCCGCATCTGGTTCTCGGCTCGTTGCTCGATCAGGAGGGCAAGCGCGACGAAGCCGAGCAGCAGTGGCGCTTGGCGCTAAAGATCGATCCGAAGTCTATCCCTGCACTCGAAGGCCTGAGCGACAATGAACTCGCCCGCGAAGACTATACGGCGGTGATTGTTCTTCTTCGTAACGCTCCCCGCACCGAAAAGCTCTCCATCAACCTCTCCAAGGCGCTCGGCAAGCTCAACTATCTCGAAGATGCCGCGAAGGTTCTCACCGAGGCCATGCAGCAATCTCCGCAGTCCTTCGATCTGGTCCGGGCCATGACCGTCGTGCTCGTCAACATGCATCACTACGAGGAGGCAGTCAAACTGCTGCAGAACGCGTCCGACCAGCGTCCGGGCGACATCGACGCGCAAGTAGAGCTGTTTCGCATCCTCGTTTTGACCAGCCATTTCGATCGTGCCAGCAAAATCGCTCCCGTTCTGCTACCGCTGCGCCCGCACGACTATGAGGTGCTCTATCTTTGCGGCGCGGTTGCACACGCTATGGGCGAGAACGAGAAGGCCAGGGATCTGCTCGATCAATCCGTCAAAATCAACCCGGACTTCTTTTACTCGCGCTACTACTTTGGAATTGTGCTGGTCCTTCTTCGCGAGTGGCAAGCGGCCAAGGAGAATCTTGAAAAGGCCATTGAGTTGGATGTGCCTCTGGCAGAGGTGCACTTCGAACTGGCCAAAGCGCTGAAAGGCCTGGGCGAGACCGGCAGGGCGACGCAGGAGTTGGAACTCTACCAGAAGTTGAAGAAGGATGAGGAAAGCGGACTGGAAGCGGCCTCCTCCTCTGCACAAGGAGACCACGATCTGGCCGACGGAAAGCTCGACGAAGCCATGCGCGAATATCGCGAGGCGTTGGCAGAAGAACCGAGCAACGCCGGCTACAAATTCAAGCTTTCTATCGTGTTGGGCAAGTCCGGGGACGAGGCCGGCGAACGCGCTCAGCTCGAAGACGCCGTCCGGCTCGATCCTCGGCTGGCCGGCGCGCAGAATCGCCTTGGCTTCGTGCTCTCCCGCGCGGGCGACGCCGATGGCGCCGTGGCACACTTCCGCCTGGCCGTCAAGGCTGCTCCCGCCTGGCCACAGGCATGGATCAACCTGGCCGCGGAGCTGGCCGTAACCGCGCATTTTTCCGAGGCGCGCCAGGCTGTGAACAGGGCTCTCGAACTCGATCCCAATAACGCCCAGGCCCAGCAGTTGAGCGATCGACTCGCGCGCGATCCGGCAGCCGCGCAGGAATATCCGTGAGCGCTCGACGGACACCATCCCGACCGTCCCCGCAGCATTGCTTCATTCCGGCCGCAGTGCCAGAATGAAGAAGTCCGCCCGATGAAAAAAACGTTCCCAGCTCCACGATGGACTCGCCGAGGGCTTCTTCGCACCGTGCCCGCAGTCTGCGCGTCCGCCCTGCTTCCGCACATCCTGACGACGGATGCCTTTGGGTCTCAGGCTGCGAAAAACGTCGGGCAACCAACCGCTGCGCCCAACCCCTTCTCAACGTTCACTGACGTTGCCAAAAGCGCCGGCCTCACTGCAACCATGTACTACGGCGTCCCCGATGCGGTAACTTACATCATCGAGGAGATGGGGGGCGGCTGCGCGTTTTTCGACTACGACAACGACGGCTGGATGGATATCTTTATCCTCGGCGGGCGGCGGCTGGAGGATATTCCCGCGGACGCTTCAAACCGGCTTTACAAAAACAACCGCGACGGCACATTCACCGACGTGACCAGGAAAGCCGGACTTTGGGATGCCGGGTGGGCCGTGGGCGTCTGCGTCGGCGACTACAACAATGACGGATTTGAAGACCTGTTCCTCACCTACTACGGTCAGAACAAACTCTACCGCAATAATGGCGACGGCACATTCACCGACGTGACTGCCAAGGCGGGTCTCTTACGAGAGGGAACGCACTTCGGTGCGGGCTGCACCTTCGTTGACTACGACCGCGACGGTCGTCTGGATCTCTTCGTTTCCAACTACGTTGAAATCGATCTCGCGCATGCGTCCAAGCCCTCGCTCGACATTCCTAACTGCAACTACCAGGGAGTCGCGGTGGCCTGCGGGCCTAAGGGTCTGAAGGCGCCTCAGCACCTGCTTTACCACAACAACGGTAACGGCACCTTCACCGATGTTTCCAAGGAATCCGGCATCGCGGCCATCTCCAGTTCCTACGGTCTCACCGCTGTCACATTCGATGCCGACGAGGATGGCTGGCCGGATATCTTCGTCGCCTGCGATACAACGAGCAGCCTGCTTCTGCTCAACAACCACGACGGCACTTTTCGCGAGGAGGGCCTGCTGCGAGGCGTTGCTATTAGCCCCGAAGGCATGGCGATGGCCGGCATGGGCATCGCCGTCGGCGACTACGATCTCGACGGACACCTTGACATCTTGAAGACCCACTTTCAGCTCCAACCTGCGGGGCTTTATCGTTACTTAGGCAACGGGGAGTTCGAGGATCAGGCCAACGCCGCCAAAATTGCCGGAGAACGCAAATACGTCAGTTGGGGCACGGGCATTGTCGACCTCGACAACGACGGCTATCCCGATATTTTCTGGGTCACCGGCAACGTCTATTCGGAGGTCGAGCGCGTCAATCCCCACTTCCCTTACAAGGGCCCGCGCGTGCTCTTTCGCAATCGTGGCAACGGTACCTTCGCGCGCGTGGGAGACGAGGCCGGCGAAGCCATTACCGCGCAGCATGTTAGCCGCGGATGCGCCTTTGGAGATTTCGACAACGACGGCGATCTCGATATGGTTATCATGAACCAGAACGAGCCGCCGTCTCTGCTCCGCAACGACTGCCCGAAGGGGAATCACTGGCTCAAGGTGCGCCTGGAGGGAACCAAGAGCAACCGCAGCGCCATCGGCGCGCGCGTGCTGGTTCGCTACGGCAGCAAGGCGCAGTCCCAAGCCGTGCTCAGCCAGGCCAGCTACATGTCTTCCAATGATCCTCGCCTGCACTTCGGACTGGGCTCCGAATTGATCGCTGATATTCAAGTGTTCTGGCCATCGGGCACCGTGGAAAAGTATGCAGCGCAAGCCGCTGACCGTCTCATCACGATCCGGGAAGGGCAAGGGATTGTTCCCGGCCGGCCGTTCTCCACGGCCTGAAATCCAGGTGTCTGCGAAGAGCCGATTGCCGCGTTCCAGAATACCCCCTGCAGTTGTTTAGTAGGGTTTTGTCTGCCCGATCTCCATGTCGCGCTCAACCCTCGCTCGGAGCAAACGCGCAATCGAAATCTGTAGAATCGGACCCTTTCGGTCCGTTTTTTCCCCGGTAGCGGGACAAGCTGGCTGCCCATAACCCTTTTGAAAC
>JBAWCO010000749.1:0-6146 GCA_049590315.1 Occallatibacter sp.
CAAATCATGTCATTGCAAGCCATCAGGCAGCCACCGCTGATCTGCCGGTCCCTATGTGCGGCCCTGGGATCCCGACCTGCCCTCCTGAATAATAGAATTACCCTGTCGCGAACGGAAGTAATCTAACCCGCGGGACCGAAGTAATGGTGCGAAAGTGCCATAAGATAAGCCCCTTTTCTTGTTGAGCGAAAGGCTCCCAGGCGCTATTCTAGGAGAGTTCTCTTGGAATGGTGAAGGCTTCTTATGTCCTCGCAGACCGCAATGTCGTTATTGAGTGTGACAGAGTTTGCTCTGTGGTCCGTCCTCGCCTTCCTGTTCTGGCGGAAGAAACTCAACACTCGTTTTCCAGCGATGGGAATTTACCTGGCGCTGCGCATCGTGTCCACACCCTTGCTTCTGGCCGTTTTCTGGGTGTATTCACAGCCGTGGGGCCGCAAATATTACCCAGTCTACTTCTACGGTGACTGGGCGGTTTACATCGCGAGCGCCATACTGCTCTTCCTCATTTGTATTGAAGTGTTCCGTTCCGCGCTCTCCTCTTTCCCAGGCTTGATGCGCTTCGGAATTGTGATCTTCCGCTGGGCGGTTCTTGCTTCGGTGATCGTCACCTTTTCTTCCATCTCATTCGCCCACCGCGGCATTCTCATTATTCCGGACATCGCGGCGGGTCTGATGCGCTCCGTGAGCATCCTTGAGCTGTGCTTGCTTGGCTTCCTCTGCCTGAGCATGAATGCGCTGCGGCTGTCGGTCCGCGACATTGCCTTTGGCATCTCGCTCGGCTTCGGGCTCATGTCCGCTAACGATCTGGTGCTCGCGCTGTTCATCAATCAGCACTCCTCGTTGACCGCTTCGGTGCAGTTCGTTTACGAGTCGCTGATCCTGGTCGCTCTCGGAACATGGGTCGCTTACTGTGCAATCCCTGAAACTGTTCGCAAGCCGGTGGTCATGCCCGTCAACTCCACCATCTATCGCTGGAATGAAATTGCCTCGGCGTTGGGCCACACCGGGACCCAGGTAGCCGTGCAGCAGCCCGCCAACAGCTTCTTCCTCACCGACGTGGAGCGAGTGGTCGAGAAGGTTCTGAATAGAAATCTGAAGAATAGCGAGTCACAGTCTTAATCGCGCCGGCTAGCCCGCTGATATAGAAGGCCAGCCCTCCAGGGGTTTGGCCTTCTTTCATTTTGAGCAACTCGGTATAACTCGATCAGTCACAAGAAAAAGACCACAGCAGCGCCGTGGTCTCTCCCGTTGATTCCTTTTGCTGATCTTATTCGGCTGCAACCGGCTCGACTGAAGCGAACCGCCCGCGATTGCCCCGGTCCTGGAACTTCACCCGGCCCGTGACCTTGGCGAACAGCGTGTCGTCCGATCCAATACCCACATTCACGCCCGGCTTGATCCGCGTCCCGCGCTGCCGGATGATAATCGTGCCGCCGGTGATCAACTGGCCGGCAAAAGCCTTCACACCCAGCCGTTGAGCATTCGAGTCGCGCCCGTTTGTGGAACTGCCTCCACCCTTTTTATGTGCCATTGCCTTGTTCCCCTTCTAAGAGTTTGGTGCGCTGCCTAGACGGCGGCGGTGTAGGTCACGCCGTCGGCTTCAATGGCCTTGATGCGAACCTCGGTAAAGTTTTGCCTGTGTCCCTGCATCTTCTTGTATTGCTTTTTCCGCTTCAGGTGGAAGACCAGGATCTTGCTGCCGCGTCCCTCGCCCAGCACTTCGGCGGTCACCTTGGCTGTCGCCGGCTTTGACAGATTACCGGGCTCGCCGGAAACTGCCAGCACGTCACTGAACTCGACGGTCTTGTCTTCGGAAATCACGCTCTCAATTTTCACTACGTCGCCTGGAGCGACCCGGTACTGCTTGCCACCGGTGCGAATCACTGCGTACATAACAAATCCTCCAGCGCTCCGGTCTCAAAACGAGGCGCATTCAAAATCATATACTTCATACTGCATTGGGGCGCATACAGAGAGTGACTGTCACGGGCAAGCGGACCGCACACACGCGATGCTTCATGCGGTGAGCCCGGCACAACCCTGCAGCCTCAAAGAGGTGCATCGCCAAACTCTACAATTCTATCGTTAAAGCGCGATGCAGGTCAATTGGCCGCAGGATGCGGCTCGGAGCGGGGTTCCAGGGCTCATCCGCCGCATCGGAAGCCACCCGAACCAGTATTGCCAAGAGGGAGGGGCCTCCCGCCTCGGATAGAATGAGTACGCCATGGATACTGCGTCAATTCGTGCCGATTGGGTGGGACGGGTCATTGACGGTAAGTTCACCCTTCTCCAGTGGTTAGGTGCTTCCGGCTCCGGTGGCGTCTTCCTCGCGGAGGTGCACGGGCTGCCCTGGAAACAAGCCGACGTCGAGTTTATCCCGGCCGATGCCGAGGATGCGGAAGCCCGCATTGCCGCCTGGGAGCTCGCCGCCCCGCTCACTCATCCTCATCTCATCCGCCTCATTCAAGGCGGCAGATATCAGATTGACACCGCCTTTCTCATCTACAAGGTCACCGAGCATCCCGAAGAGGTACTCTCCGAAATTCTTCCCGAGCGCCCGCTCTCGCCGGCGGAAGCCGGGCAAATGCTCATCCAAGTCGTCGACGCGCTCGCCTACCTTCATGGCAAAGGCCTCGTGCACGGCCACCTCAAGCCGGCCAACATCCTAGGCATCGAAGATCGCATTAAGCTATCTTCCGATTGCCTTCACACCGCCGGAACACAGACCCCGCACACCGCCGCGCCCCATGCTTACGATGCACCCGAAATCGCCAGCGGACCCCTCTCGCCGGCCGCCGACATCTGGTCGCTCGGCGTCACTCTAGTTGAGGCTCTCACCCAATATCCCGTCTGGGATCGATCCAGTGACGGCGAGCCGATTGTGCAGTCGTCCATCCCGCAGCCCTTTCGCGACATTGCGCAGCAGTGTCTCCGCACCGACCCTTCGCGCCGATGTACCCTCAGCGAGATCAAGCTTCAACTCCAACCATTCTCTGTTCCCGCGCCGCCGGCTCCCACCGAGCCGGTTCTCACCGAGCCCGCAGCTGAAATTCCTTTTTCGATCCCGCCCAAACATCGCCGGCCGGCAATTCTCGCCGCGGCATTCTTTCTCGTTGCCTTCATCACCGCTCTGGTTTGGCGATCGCATCACGTACACCCTTCGCCGACTGTCCCACCTCCATCTGTAGAAATCCAGCAATCCTCGCCTGCAAACCTTTCGCCCCGTCCTCGCGCTTCCGTACCGATGAGTCGAAGTGCCAAGCCTCACCCCGCCCCACCCCTGAGTCGCACTCCGCAGGCGGGCGCAGCAACCGGCGAAGTCGCTGAACAGGCCATGCCGGACTTGCTCCCCAGGGCAGTCCAGTCCATTCACGGCCAGATCAACGTTAGGGTGCGGGTCGACGTGGACTCCAGCGGCAATGTCTCCAGCGCCACCCTCGACTCGCCGGGACCCAGCAAATACTTCGCCAAAATGTCCCTGCAAGCCGCACAGAACTGGAAGTTCAAACCCGCGCAAGTCAATGGCAAAGCCGTCCCCAGCACATGGAATTTGCATTTCAAGTTCAAGCAGTCCGGCACTGAGATCACTCCCAGTCAGGTCTCCCCTTAAGGCCCTCTACCGCTTCACTTCCTGATGTGACGGGCTGATGTGACGGAATTCCGTCACACTTCCCCGCCAACCCCCGCTTCTATACTTTCCAAATGCAGCCTGTCACCATCATTGCCACCGTCCTCAATGAGGTTCAGGACATAGCGCGGCTCGTCCCCAGCCTGCTCGCACAACTACCGCCTGCGGCCGAGATCGTCATTGTCGACGGCGGTTCTACCGACGGTACTTGGGAGTGGCTCGTCGACACGGCTAACAGGCACCCCACACTCCGCCCCATCCGCGACGAGTCCTGCAATCTCAAGCATTGTCCCGGCCCCGTTTCCCGCGGACGCAACGTAGCCATCGCCGCCGCCACTTCGCAAATCATCGCCTGTGTTGACGCAGGTTGCACTTACGCGCGCGACTGGCTCGCCAGCATCACCGCGCCCATCGTCGCCTCCGCTGCCGAGTACGCTCTCGGCGGCGCTCGCCTCGACCTCAACGACCCTACTCTCTGGGACATCGCCTCCGCACCTTTTCTCGGCGTCAAGCTCTCCGCAACAGCGCCCACCAAATCCTGCACCGCCCGCTCCATGGCCTTTACCAAGGACCTATGGCAGCGCATCGGCGGCTTTCCAGAATCGGTGCTCCTCGGAGACGACACTCACTTCGATCTCGAAGCCCGGCGCCTCACCCCGCCCGCGTTTGTGCAGAACGCCAAAGCCCTCTATCGCCCTCAGAACACGCTCCAGTCTGTTACCCGTCAGCTAGGTCGCTATTCCACCAGCGACGGTGTTCTCGGCGTCCGCCCCGCACGCCTGTTCCGCAACGCCTTCCGTTGCCTTCTGCAAGTGCTTGCCCTTTTCGCCCTGCCTCTGCTCCATCTCCCGTGGTCCGTTCTCCCGCTGCTGCTAGTTCTTACCATGCAATGCTGGCTAGCCTTTCACCCCGACTGGAGCATCATCCGCAGTCTGGGTTCCCGCGTCCTTCTCGCACGCCTCTTCTTTTCCGCGCTGGTTCCCTGGATCGTCACCATCAACCACATTCGCGGACTCATCACCAAGAAGGAACCCGGCAACCGCCAGAATCTTGAGCCATGACCCGCCCAGAATACGATTGGTTGGCGATCAACTCAGTGCTCTGACCCGCATCAGAACCGCGCTGGCACAACATAAAACAGAATCGCAAAATAATGCGCTGCGCTTCCCGCCAGTACAAACAGATGCCAAGTCGCATGGAAATACCGCAGCCGGTCCAGCGCGAAGAACACAATCCCCGCGGTATACGCCACTCCACCCGCACCCAGCCACAACACGCCGTGCCAGCCAATCGCGTGCAGCAGCGGGCCTCCCGCAAACACAATGAACCATCCCTGAAACAGGTACACCAGAGCCGACGCCACGGCGAATCGTCCCAGGGCAACGCTCTTGAATATCACCCCTGCAATCGCCAGCGTCCACACCACGCCGAACAGCACCCAGCCCACGGGTCCGCGCAACGAAACCAGCGTGAATGGTGTGTAAGTGCCGGCAATCAACAGATAGATGGCCGAGTGATCTAGCACCTGGAACACGTGCCGCGCCCGAGTCCGCACCAGCGAGTGGTACAACGTGGAGCAAACGTAAACCAGCACCAGTGTGCATGCAAACACTGTGCAGCTCGCCACGTGCCAGGCCGTTCCTCTCGTTGAAGCAACAATCAGGTAAACAGCCCCCACCACTGCGGCCACCGCGCCTATACCATGCGTGATCGCGTTGGCAAGAATGTCCCCTAGCTTGTAGTGCGCTTGCACATGTTGATGATAGTCCGCGCGTCCGCCAACCCTGTGAAGCATGACGGCCGCTGACATGTGCGGACGGTCCGTTATTCGGGCCGTCCGCACATCTCGTGCAAATTAGCCATTGTTCCAGCGGAAGCTATCGTAACCCAGTCGGAACGGGTTTCCACCCTGGGCCGCGATCAAGTACCAGCCGGTTGCGCCGATGTGCAGATTTGGAAAGTAGCCATAGCCGAAGCCTGTGTCCATAGGGCTCGTGGAAGCGACCAGCCCCTGGCCTGCAGTGATGGCTTTTCCGTTGATAGTCTGCCCCATGCCAAGCTCGGCCTGCGCGCTTTCGCACGTTTTCACCAGGTTCAATGCTGCTTGCAGGTTTTCAATGCGTTTGTCGAAGCCACCTCCGCCCGCGATTGCTCGCGCAGTGAGTGCGGCGATGGTGTGGGATGTGCCTTCCAGCCAAACTGCATGGGGGTCATACGCCGTTGTATTCAGGCTCGCAGAATCAAACACCAGCCCGGTGAATGATTCCGTGCCCGTAAGGCTGCTGTCTGTCGACGCGGCAGTGTCTGTCGCCTCCAGATTTGCAAGCGCCCAGTCAATCGTCTGTTTGTAGTTGTTATCCAGCAAAGCCAGATACGACCAGGTTTGGACATCTTCCGGAACCGGATAATAGTTGATCGAGATCTGGTCGCCCAGTGTGCCGGTGAAGAAATAGCCGTCTGTTGCGTTGTACATGGCCGCCACAAATGTCAGCGCATGTTCAGCAAGGCTCTTCCAGGG
>JBAWCO010000750.1:0-2720 GCA_049590315.1 Occallatibacter sp.
GTCTGGATCGAAGCCCGGCTTTTCCGTGCCGGTTGTTCTGGCCGCAGCCCTGGGATTGGCTCTGCTGGCCGTTGCCTCACTTTCCGCGCAACGCCCTGAGCGCCCGGTGCTCAACATCACCGGCTACGTCATCGACGCGGAAATCGACACCGCCACGCACCACCTCGCCGCCAAAACCGTGGTCACCTTCACCGCCCCGGAAAACCTGGAGATGGTCAGCTTCGGCTTTCATCCCGCGTTGAAAGTCACCAGCATCACCGACGAGAACGGCAAAGTTCTCACCGGCGAGCGCTCGGCCGACGGAACCATCCGGGTGACCCCGGCCGCGCCCTTCACCCAGGGCCAGGTTTCGCATTGGACTTTTGTCTATGACGGCATCATCACCGGCAACGAGGACGGCCCCATCGAAGGCCTCAAGCTCGCCGCCATTCAGGAGCCCATCACTTATCTGCTCTATCCCGCGCGCTGGTTTCCCTCCACCGGCTACCTCGTTGACCGTTTCACCGCTGAGATCCATATCCGCGTGCCGCAGGGGATGCGGGTACTTTCCAGCGGCAGCGAGGGCAAGCCGAAATCCGTGACGCTGGCCAATGGCAAGCCCGGCGACCAGTACGACTTCAATTGGACCAAGCCCGGCTTCCCCGGCACCATCATCGCCGGCCGTTATGTCGACCCGGTTTCCGCCGGCCCAGGAAACGTGAAGGTCTATCTCACCGTCGCGCACCAGGCCTCTGCCAACCAGTTGGCGCAGACGGCCGCCAAGGAATACGACTTCTTCACGGACAGCTTCGGTTCGCCTGAGTCCAGTCACCTCAATGTCGTTGAGATCCCTGACGACACTCTACCCGCCGTCTGGGCGCCTGAGCTCGCAGCCATTCTCGGCTCGCGCGTCGGCGATAAGAGCGGCATTCGCCTCCTCGCCAACACCATCGCCCACCAGTGGTGGGGTTCTGAAGTAAGCCCGCGCACCCTTAACGACGCGTGGATCTTCAATGGCATGGCCCGCTACGGCGAACTCATGTATGTCGAAGACGAAAGCGGTCGCAGCGCCATGCACACAGCCCTCCAGGACGTTTCCGCCGGAGCACTTGCCTACGACACTGTTCCGCTTTCAAGCTCCGGACGCCTCAGCCCCTTCAGCCCCGAGTTTCAATCCATGACTCTCGAAAAGGGAGCCATGATCTTCCACATGCTGCGCTGGGAGGTCGGCGACAAGGCATTTCTCGCCATTCTCAAGGGCGCGCTCAGTCAGTACACCGACAGTTCCATGCGCACCGCCGACTTTGAGAAAGTAGCCGAAGCGCAAAGCCAACAGCAGTTGATCCCTTTCTTCTCCCAATGGATCGACGGCACCGGCGCGCCCGTCTTCACTGACAAGTACGCCGTCTACCGCCTGGGCAACAACAAGGGCTTTCGCACCATCGGCGAAATTCAGCAGGACCTCGACCTCTTCCGCATGCCGGTTGATTTGCGCGTTGAGACCGACGGCAAAACCGAAAACAAGAAGGTCGACGTTGTCGGCACCGACACGCAATATGTGGTCGACACCTTCGGCCGTCCGCGCCGCATCGCCATCGACCCCAATGACTGGGTGCTCAAATCCACGCCCGATCTCCAAGTCCGCATCGCCATTCTCAAAGGCCAGCAACTGGTAGCGCAGGGCGACCTCACCGGCGCATTGGCCGAGTACCAGAAAGCCCTCGAAGCCAACCCGCAGAGTTCCCTCGCCAGTTACCGCATCGGCGAGCTGCTCTTTACCCAGCGCAACTTCCAGGCCAGTGTCAACTCTTACCGCGATGCTCTTCGCGGCGATGGCGAGCCGCGCTGGACTGAGGTTTGGAGCCACATCGCCCTCGGCAAAATCTTCGACATCACCGGCCAGCGCGATCGCGCTGTGAGCGAATATCGCCTCGCGGTGCAGACCAATGACAACACCCAAGGCGCCGTCAACGAAGCCCGCCAATGGCTGACGAAACCCTACAAGCTCCCCGACAGCGAATAGTCCCGTGGGCGCATGGTAGCCCTGCGACGAAAGGGTAGCGCCGGTCTCTAGATCGGCTGTCCTGGCGGCGGCTACGCCGCCAGTCCCACAATATTCGCGTGTTTTGCAGATTATTTCCGGCATCCTGCTAGCGTGAAATTGACGCCGCTCTGCGTTCAAATTCACGGAGAAGTTCATGCCAATCAGCTCAGCAGGACTCAACTTGCTCAAGAAGTCGGAAGGCTTTCGCACTCACGCATATCTGGATGTTGCGGGCATCTCCACCATCGGCTACGGCCACCGGATCCTCCCAACGGAGTCCTTCCCGAACGGCGTTGATGAGGCACAGGCCACCGAGATTCTCGTCCACGATCTCGCTCAGGCCGAGCGCGCGGTCAAGCGTCTCGTCCGAGTTCCGCTCGCCCAGGGCCAGTTCGACGCGCTCGTCGATTTCGTTTTCAACCTCGGCCCCAACAGACTCGCCGCATCTGAGTTGCTGCAAGAACTGAACAAAGGCCGATACAATGCCGCCGCCGCCGAGTTGCTTCGCTGGGACCACGCCGGCACAAAAGAGAATGCCGGCCTCAAAGCCCGCCGCGAAGCCGAGTTTCACCTCTGGCACAACCCCGCCCTACGCGACGAAATCCCCGCATGACGCCACCATCTCAAGGCACTACCCTCTCGATCTCCTGCACTTCCAACCGCTCATCCGGCTTCAGATACCCCTTCCGCCGAAACC
>JBAWCO010000751.1:0-4153 GCA_049590315.1 Occallatibacter sp.
GCGTATTGACCGATAAGCGGTCATCTGCGTTCCGGGTTAGCGTTCCAGGCTGGGATCGAATATGGCCCCGGCGAACCATAATATTGCGACCGGAGGGACCCTCCGGGCGTCTTGAAGAGTGGCACCCCACATGCCTCAGCCTTTCATGGAGAGGAATCATGCATTCGTTTGGCGTACGTGTGTTTGAGCAACAGAGTGAGACCGCGGGCGAAAAGCTCGCAAAAACGGGGCGCGGAGAGGCAGGCAAACGGCTAAGGGCGTTGGCGGCCGTGATGCTGACGCTGGCGGCGGGAGTGCCTTCAGGGTTTGCCCAACAGACAGTACTGGGTGCAGGGCAAAAGGCTCCGGAGAAGGCGGCGTCGGAGTTGCCTGCGACGCCCGCACCGGTGTTAACACAGCCACTCGACCTTCGCGCTGCGTCACGCGATTTTTCCAAGCCTTCAGCCCGGCTTCTGGGGAACCCGATCAATTTGTTCAAGCCCACTTCGATTCCCAAAGCAAGCTTTGTGAATTCTGTGCGCCTGACCGACCTGGTGAAGGAAGGCAAGATCTACCTCAGCCTCTCCGACGCGATTGCGCTGGCTCTTGAAAACAACTACGACATCGCGATTGCCCGCTACAACCTGGACATCGCGGACACGGATATTCTGCGCACACGGGTTGGAGCCGCACCGCTGGGTGCGCCTTCCGGCCTCATCACCAATACTTTGGGTGGCTCGGCTTCCACTTTGAGCACAGGCGGAGGTCCCGGCGGATCGACGGTTGGCTCGGGGGGCGCGGGCTCCGGCAGCGCGGGTTTGTCTCTGACCACCGGCGGCGCTGGACCAGCTCCTGAGGCACTGGAACCCTCCGTCACAGCTAACTTGAACTACGACTGGGCCAGTACACCCTCCACGAATTTTTTCACTGGTGGCTCCACGACGACAGATACCTACAACTTCACTTACAACCAGGGTTTTGTCACCGGTGCGGCCTTCCAGTTCGTCTGGGACAATACGCGAGCGACCAACACCAACGCGTTCGCCACCTTCAGCCCGCAGTTCAATGCGAACTTCAAGGCCGAGGTTACGCAGCATTTGCTGCAGGGCGCCGGCTTCTGGGTGAACAAGCGCTACATGTACCAGGCGCGGAACGACCGCCGTATCGCTGACTCAGGGTTCCGCCAGCAGATCCTCTATACCGTTAACCAGGTGGAGAGTATCTATTGGGGATTAGTGCAAGCCTACGAAGACGTGCAGTCGAAGGAACGCGCTGTCGAACAGAGCAGCAAGGTTGCAGGGGACAACCGCAAGCAATTGGAGATTGGCACGATGGCGCCGTTGGACGTGCTGAACGCCGACCAGGCGGTGGCATCGGACAAGCAGGCGCTGATCAGTTCCCAACTTGCGCTGAACTACCAGCAGCAGATCATCAAGCAGGCCATCGCGCGCAACCTGAATGATCCAGCGCTTTCGGCTGCCGCCGTGATTCCCACAGACCGGGTCAGCATTGAGGAGATTCCGGAGGAGAAACAGCCGATCGAGGACCTGGTGAAGCAAGCCTTTCAGCAGAGGCCGGAGCTGGAACAGGCTGTTCTAACGCTGCGCAACGATGAGATCACGCTCAAGGGCGCACGCAATGCCCTCTTGCCGCAAGTCGACATTCTGGGCTACCTGGGAGGATCGGGCGTGGCTGGAACTTACAATCCGAACTGCCAACCGGTTTTCGGACCCTGCCCTGCTGGAGGAACCGGCGGTTATGGCACCGCGCTCCAGAATACCTACAACGACTCGTCGCCTGACAAAGGATTTGGGTTCAATATCACCATTCCCATTGGTAACAAATTTGCGCAGTCGGTGCAGGCACGTTCGTTGATGGAGTACCGGCAAGCTGAACTCAGGCTCGAGCAGCTTTACACGCAGATTCGCATGCAGGTGGTCAACCAGCAATTCGCTCTGACCAACGACCGTGCGCAGGTTCTGGCGTCTGAGGCAGCCAGGGACTACAACAGGCAGAGCCTGGACTCGGAAGAGAAGAAGCTGCACCTGGGTGCATCAACCACAGCACTTGTACTGCAGCAGCAGCGCAGCCTGGCTGCCGCAGAAAATAGTTTGATTGCAGCGCAAGCCTCGTACGCTAAAGATCGGGCCACCTTCTATCAGATTCTGGCCACGACGATGCAGCACTACGGGATCAATCTAGGAGAAGCGGCAACCGGCAACGTAACGGCGGCGCCCGTTGTGCCTGGACTTACTCCCGCGAAGCCAGGGCCGGAGCCTACTACTGCGCCGCCGGCTACAAAATAGCTGCTTATTCAAAATGGGTAAAAACAGAACGGCCCGCTTCCCATAAAGCGGGCCGTTCTGTTTTCGCAGTGCGTGAGCCCGACTGCTTATCGTTCAGCCACCAGATCCAGGAGATTAAAGAACTCAGGAAAGCTGATAGCCGCTGACTCCGCGCCTTGGATCAGCGTTTCTCCCTCGGCGCGCAACGCAGCAACGCTGAAGGCCATGGCGATGCGATGGTCGCCGCCGGAATCGATGGTGGCGCCGTGGAGGATTTGGCCGCCGGGAACGTCAAGGCCGTCTTCGAATTCAGCAACCTCGGCGCCCATAGCGCGCAGATTCTTGACAACCAGCGCGATACGGTCGGATTCCTTGACGCGAAGTTCTTTGGCATCGCGGATGCGGATGCCTCCACTGGTGTATGGCGCGATCGCCGCCAGAGCGGGAAGCTCATCGATGAGCTGCGCCGCGAGTGCGCCACTGACTTCCGCGGAACCAAGGCCCTCAGCCGGCGCGGTGACCTGCACGGTGCCGACAAGTTCCGCATTTTTCTCTTCGAGATTGAGGACATTGATGCGCGCGCCGAGGGCGGTGAGCACGTCAAGAAGTGTGGCGCGCGTGGGGTTGAGCCCGAGCGAATCGAATACAAGGCTGGAGCCGGGAAAGATTGCTGCCGCGCAAAGAAAAAACGCTGCGGAGGAGATGTCGCCGGGGACCTGGGCATCGATTGCGTGCAGCAGTTGCGGGCCTGAGATGGAAACTGAATCGGCGGTGCGAGTAAGCGTGGCGCCGAAAGCGCGAAGAGCCAGTTCGCTGTGATCTCGGGTTCGAACCGCTTCTCGGACGATGGTGGTTCCTTCTGTTTGAAGACCGGCGAGAAGAACGCAGGTCTTCACCTGCGCGCTGGGAACGGGGGTGGTGTAGTCAATGGAATGAAGCGGGCCGCCATGGATTGTGAGCGGCGCGTGGCCCTCAGTGAGGGTGAGCTGCGCTCCCATCGATTCAAGCGGCTTGCGGATGCGTTCCATGGGGCGGCGCGAGAGCGAGGCGTCGCCGATGAGGGTAAAGCTGCCTTGCTGGGGCGCAAGCAGTCCAGAGATCATGCGCATGGTGCTGCCGGAGTTACCGCAATCGAGCGGGTGGCTAGCTGGGATGACTCGTCCTGCGACGCCGGTGACCTCTACGGAAGTCTCGCTGGTTTTGCTGACCTTGGCGCCAAGGGCTTCCATGCAGGCCAGCGTCGAAGCACAGTCGGCGCCGGTGGAGAAGTTGGTGAAGCGTGATGTGCCTTCAGCGAAGGCCGCCAACATACCGTAGCGATGGCTGATGGATTTGTCCCCAGGGAGGCGAAGGCTTCCGTAGATGTTGCGAGCTGGTCGGATGATGCGTTCTTCAGTGATAGTGTGCAAGAGGGCTCCGGTTCAGTTTGGTCGTCAACTTCAGTTTATCGAATGGATGGACCTATCTCCTGAAAATCCCCACCAGCCGGTGGAAGAGAAATCAGTACGGAGGTTGCCCAGAATGCCACGGGCTCGGCGCGCGAGTCGCAACTTTTGCCCTAATGGCCGTCTAACCAAAGAGAGCCTCAGGAGATGCCGCATCTTCCGGGCCGGATATGAAGCGGGTAGCGCCGGGGTGGGTTTGGCCGGAATGGCGCACCGTGCTGGATAACAGCCGGCTGCATGAAGGAGACACGGGACTGGTCGGAGACAACTTGAATTTGAAGAACGAGCGCAACAGCTCGCGTAGGCGAGGTCTGGAAGCAGGCCGGTGGCTGATTTTTCTCATGCTCTTCAGTGGCCGGATGCAGGTCCGGGCGCAGCAGGGTCCCATACCTGCAGCAGCCACAACTCTTCCAGATGTCCCCGAGCCCCAGGGATCGACAGATA
>JBAWCO010000752.1:0-5254 GCA_049590315.1 Occallatibacter sp.
CGTGAATGGAGTGGACTGCTGCAGTGATCCCGACATAGCGGTCACGGTGATGGTCGATGTGACAGGCTGAGAGCCGCCCCCAGATCCTCCACCACCAGACCCCGCGCCGCCGCAGCCGCTGAGCACGCCCAGACCGGCCACGCTCACCGCCAGCAGCAGGAGTGTCTGGATGCGCCGACGCCTCCTCAAACCGAAGCAGCAGAAAGCAACTGCCAACACGGCTGCAGGAATCAGCGGCTGTCCACGGTGGTCGAGAGCTGTGGTGGTCGAAGAAGTGCTGACAGTCAGCGTAGTGTAGGAGACGCCTGCGGGCGTCGGAACAGTCAACAGAGAAAAGTTGCATGTCGCCCCCGCCGGCAGCCCCGAGCACGCAAAAGACACATTCCCGTTGAACCCACCCTCATCCTGCACCGTGATCGCGGAAGTGCCACTCTGTCCCGCCTGGACCGTGATAGATGTTGGATTGAGGGAGAGTGTGAAGTTCTGCGGGATGGTGTACGTCGCGCTGGCAACGGCGCTGGTGGAGAAGCCGCTGGCTGTCGCAATCGCTTCTATGGTCTCCGTCGACGAAACAACAATCGGTCCGCTGTATACCGTAGAACTCGTAGTCGGCGTAGTTCCGTTGGTGGTGTAGTAGATCGTCGCCCCAGCCGTCGTATCGCTGATCGTTATCGATTGGTTGGTGGGGTAAGTTCCAGCGGACACGCTAAAAGCAGGAGTGGCTGCCGCAGAGATGGGCGCTATCGCCTCGTATTCCCAAAGATCGTTGAGGTAGCCGTAGACGTTGTTCGCATCGTGACCCTCACCCCCGAAGAGCCATAAGTTGCCGCCCCCGTCGGTCCAATTCGATGCGTAACTGCGGCTCCCGGGGATATTTGTGGCGGAAGGCTTTCCCAGGTTGCCGTAGATCCCCCACACCCCGCAATTAGCCACGTTGCCCTGACAGTTCAGCGTGCTAGCCCCACCCATCCATGCCCATTCGGCAGTGGATGAATTGAATTTCCAAAGATCGTTGATAGTGGAATCATCGAACCATGAGTTCAATACATCGCCTCCAAAGAGCCAGAGGCTGCCATCACTGTCAATCCAAGTCACAGCCTCGGTGCGGGATCCAGGTACGTTTCCGACTGCAGGAGTACCCAGCGTTCCGTATGTTCCAGGCTCCGAACCAGCGCCACTTCCGCTCATCCAGGCCCATTGGTTGCTGGCGGGGCTAAACTGCCAAAGGTCGTTGCAGTAGGCTGTGCAGCCAATGGCGCTATAGCCCATGCCTCCAAAGAGCCAGAAATTGCCATTTCTATCGGTCGAGACCGAGGCGTCACGCCGCCCTCCCGGAATATTTCCAGGCCCAAACACGCCCAAGGCGCCGTATACTCCTGGTCGACCGTAGTCATTTTGCGTATCCATCACTATGAGCGTGCTGCTGCCGCCCATCCAGGTCCACCGATTGGTGGCAGGGATGAACTCCCAAAGGTCGTTAAGAAGGCCAAAGCTCCCCTTCGCATCGTAGCCTTGGCCACCGAATATCCAAAAATTGCCGCTGCTATCAATCCAACCAGAGGCATCGGAGCGTCCTCCGGGAGTATTTCCCAGGATCGGGCATTCCCAACGTGCCGTAGACTCCAGATTGCCCGCCATTGCTGCCGGTCGTGCTGCTCCCCCCTATCCACTCCCATTCCCTTGTGGAGGGATTAAACTCCCACAAATCGTTGAGATAGCCAATGCCCGTTTCGTCACATCCATAACCGCCAAAGAGCCAGAAATTACCGTCACCATCGACCCAGCTCAAAGGGCGAATTCTGGATCCGGGAACATTTCCTGCTGCGAAGGATCCCAATTTACCGTAGATTCCGAGCTGATAATAGTCGCCGGACTGGTCGGGCATGACACTGGGTCCACTCATCCACGCCCATTCGTTTGTGGCGGGGCTGAATGCCCATAAGTCATCGAGCATGCTCCAGTTGCCCTTACCGTCGTAGCCTTGGCCCCCGAAGAGCCAAAAATGGCCGTCGCCCCCGGCTGCACTCGATGCGCCAAAGCGGCCTCCCGGAGTGCTTCCGGCAGTTGGCATACCCAATGTGCCATACACGCCGGGCTGGCCGTCATCCGTGTCGAGCAACATGCTGCCGCCCACCCAGGTCCATTCGTTTGGGGCGGTTGCCTGCGCCCCGGCAGGCAAAGCCACCCCCGCAATCACAACCAGAGAGCCACATAGGCAAGGCAACGGCAAAAGATGACGAATGAAACGCATGGGAACACCTCTGGAGCGAGGATTCCCACGAATTGTACCGCCAGTTGACCGGCCGTGAATGTGATCAAAGCTCAATCTGTGTTAAAAGATCGCGGTCCGATTACAGGTAGATTCAGCTAACTCGCGCCGTAGTCCTTCTTCGCCACCTGGTTGATTTGCGCTGGATGACTACGATCTGGACCTGGAGGGGGCGGGCTATACCGGGGAGGAACTCAGGGAAGAAGTTGTCGATGGGAATTGTGGTCAGTCCGGTGCCGTCGCGGGAAGCGCTGGCAGAGAAATTCGTGTGACGGCCCGGCGCGTGGAGTTTA
The DNA here is from genome assembly GCA_049590315.1 of Occallatibacter sp. GTDB lineage: Bacteria > Acidobacteriota > Terriglobia > Terriglobales > Acidobacteriaceae > Telmatobacter. Next base: position 2,563 of record JBAWCO010000752.1, read on the forward strand.
GAAGACTGCGAATGCGTTGGGATCGAAGGACGGTGGCCGACTGGCGCCGTCTCGGGCACCAGTCAGCGGGTTTCCGTCTTGCTACTGCTCCGTAAAAGTATAGAGCGTGTACTGCCAGGTTCCATTGATGTAGGACCAGAGCTGGCCGTAAACTGTTGCACCATTCTGTGGCACAGATATCGTGCCAGTGGAAGTAGCCGCCGTGTGTCCCGAGTTGTAGATGTCTGCCGCGCCCGGCGTGGTGCCCAGCCAGAAGGCGTACAGAGTCACATCGGTTCCGGATGTCCACGAGAAGCTCGCAGTGGGACCCAGCACACTGCCTCCTGCGGGGCTGCTGAGTGCCGCTTTCACGGGCGGAGGAGATTCCATGTAGGTGTAGTTGATGTACGTCCAGGTTGTGCCGTTATAGGACCCCAACTGAGCGTAGATGGGCGCACCGTTGGTTGGCAGGCCAGTCACGGTGGCGGAGGTTGCTGTCGTGGGCCCGGAATTGTAGAGGTTAGACGAGCCCGGTCCGGTGGTGCCCAACGTGAGTGAGGACATGGTGGCCCCGGTACCCGGTGTCCAGGTAAACGTCGCATTGAAGCTCAGCACGCTGCCCGGCGCGGGAGAGAGGATCGCAGGCGACCCCGCGGCGATGTAGGTGTAATTGGAGTACAGCCAGGCTCCGCCAACATAGGAATACAACTGAGCGTAGATGGTTATATTGCCCAATGGCAGACCAGTTACGGAGGCGGAAGTTGCGGTTATATGTCCCGAGTTATAGAGGTTGGACAAGCCCGGTGCGGTACCCAGCCATAGCGCGTACTGGGTGACTCCGGTGCCGGCGGACCACGTGAAGGTCTGACTTGTGCCCAGAACTGAGCCGGGTGTGGGGTTAGTGAGCGTCGACTTTATGAATGGCGCGGACGCTGTATATGTGAAGTTTCTGTACTCCCAGGCACCGCCGATGAATGATCCTAGCGTGGCGTAGACCGTTGCGCTGTTGCTTGGCAGGCTACTTACGGTGGCTGAAGTTGCGGTGGTTGATCCTGAACTGTAGAGGTTGCTCGAGCCCGGTCCACTGGTGCCCAGAGTGAGCGAGGACATCGTGCCCCCCGTGCCTCGAGTCCAGTAAAAGGTTTGGACAAGGCCCAGCACACTGCCTGGTGTGGGAGAAACGATCGTGGGAGCACCCGTTTCGAAGAAGGTATAGCTGGTGAAATGCCACACTCCGAGGTAGTAAGAACAGAGTGTGGCAAAGATCTCATCACCGTTGGTAGGCAGTGTGATCAGGCCAGTAGAGGTGGCTGTGATATGCCCTGAGTTATAGAGGTTGGTCGAACCGGGTGCGCTAGTGCCGAGCCACAAAGCATACTGTGTCACCCCGGTACCGGTTGACCACGTAAACGTCGAAGTAGTGCCCAACACGCTGCCCGGTGTGGGGAATGTCAGCACTGGAGGGACTGGAGGGGTCGAGCCCGTGCCGCTGACAGCGATAGACTGCATGGCTCCGGTCGCGTTCAGCGCGTTGTCCGTGAGGGTCACGCTCTCGCTGAGGTTGGCCACCGACAGAGGGGTGAAATCGACCGGCAGATCGCACTTCTGCGCAAGGCTCAGAACGATGGAGCGGGTGCAGGCGGTCATGTCACCGCTGGCTCCCGGAAAATCAGTGGGATAGCTGAGCCCAGTGAGCGTCAGCGCCTGGTTGCCGATGTTCTGGATTGCCACCGTCATTGGGCTGTCAGTGCTGGTAGCGCCCACCATGGTACTTGCAAAAGTCAACCGCGGGGGATCTGCGAAGTCCAGCTTCTTCACCGCGAAATTGCCGCGATCCGCAATATAGACGTTGCCGTTCCCGTCCAGAGCCACACCTGAGGGAGCGTTGAATCCGCTGCCAAGCGTGCTGAAAGTGGGGGAACCGCCTGGTGCTGGAATCTCATACACCGCATTGCCTGCGGCGTCGGAAACGTAGACGCTCCCGCTTCCATCCACCGCCACGCCAACGGGTTTGGCAAAGCCGCTTCCCAGCGTGTTGACGGTGGTGTAATTTCCGAGCGCCAGAATCTCCTTTACCGCACTGTTGCCGGAATCGGCCACGAATACGTTCCCGCTGCCGTCAACGGCCACACCGTTGGGGCTCTTGAAACCGCTCCCCAGCGTGTTGACGTCGGTATAGCCGCCAGCCGCCAGAATCTCATACACCGCATTGTTGCCGGCATCGGCAACGAATACGTTCCCGCCGCCATCCAGAGCCACACCGGCAGGTTGACTGAAGCCGCTGCCCAGAGTGGTGACTGTGGTGTAACCGCCAGCCGCTGCAATTTCCTTCACAGCGCCATTGCCGGAGTCGGCGACAAAGAGATTTCCGCTTCCGTCGATTGCCACGCCCGCAGGCTGGCTGAAGCCACTGCCCAGCGTGGTGACGGTGGTGTAACCGCCAGCTGCCACGATTTCATTGATTGCAGTCTTGCTGGAATCGGCGACAAAGACGTTTTCGCTCGCGTCCACCGCCACGCCGTTGGGATTGGTAAAGCTGCCGCTGGCCAGCGTACTCTGCGTGCCGGGCAGGAAGGCCATTTGTGGCCCGGTTCCGACGCCCGAAATCGGCACCGTCGCCAGCACGTTGCCCGACCCGTCGTAGAAGACCACCGCGCCTCGGCGCAAGCCCGACGCAACAGGAGCAAAGCTCACGTTGACTACGCAATTGGTG
>JBAWCO010000753.1:0-12022 GCA_049590315.1 Occallatibacter sp.
CCCAGAAGGACAGCATCGTGATATAGCTGTTGGCCTGCGCGAAATTTACCATCGTGGTGGCATTGGCGAGGGTGAAATACTGAGCGGGATTATCATCACTGGTTCCCGGCAAGAACGTGAGTCCAACCGTAGAGGTCAATCCTGCGGCTTGAATCTGAGATTTCAAAGCGGCAGCGCCCTCTTCGGATAGAGCCGGTTGATTCTCGTTTGTTCCGCCGAAATCCATGGCCATGCCATTGACGATATTGAGGTTCAACCCGGCTGATTTGGCATCTGCGATATCTGTGGTGCCGCCGCCGGTGCCGGAGTCGAGTCCGCCTGGACCGAGCGGCAGCGTGTAGGAAACGATCAGCCCCGGATTGGCCGCCTGCAATGCCGCCAACGCTTGAGCACGCCGGGTCGGCTGTCCGGAAGTTTCGGGATATTCGACGTCAAAGTCGAGCCATTTGACATGGTACCGGGTGATTATCTGTTGATAGACAGCCTGTGTCTCCGCCGCTGTGCTGCAGTATGCAGCAGCCTCCTGACCGCCTGCGCCGCCTTGAGAAATGATGACGGTCACGCCATTGGCTTGCATTTGCGAAATCGCAGTGGCCATGCTGGTGCTGCCGACCGTGTCGCTGGGTAACGGACCGTTTGCGCCAGGCCAGATCAAGTTACACCCACTGTTGTCTGGATCCAGGAAGGCCAATATCACAGCCTTCGCTCCAGAAGCCGATACGATGCCGGGAACTTGATTGGCGTCGCCCAAGTCGCCCACGTATTCGAACGGAGCGAAGAGTCGGGAGGGCGGCGGACCGCCACCGCTGCCTGAAGCAAATGCCATCGAGTCGATGTTCCAGCCGGCGTTGTCCTCGTTCAGGGTCAGCGTCTGTCTCCCCGCGGGCAGCGTAACGCTGGCTGTCACCGTCGTCCACGTTTGCCAACCGCCGGTATCGGGAACGGTGACCGAGCCGCTCAGGTTGGTTCCTGAAGAATTGGAAATATGGAATGCATCGCCGACAGAACTTTCCGCGGCAACCAGGAAGCTGATTGAGTAGGTCCCCGCCGTGGAGACATTGACCGTGTAGCGGAACCATTGTCCGGAAGCCGACCAGCCGAGATCATTGCCGGTCGCAGGGGTAGACGCTGTTTCAAGATCGACGCCATCGGAACGATAGCCGTTATCCGTCCCATTGACTGACGCGACGCTATAGCCGACACCTTGGCCGCCCGTATCGTAGTTTTCGTTCATCACAGTGCCGGGAATCGATGCGGGAGTGCCGCTATAAGGCCCTTCGCTGTTGCCTGCTGAAGGTGTGACGAGCTTCCACGCTTGCGCTGCCGTTCCGTTGCAGATGTAGATCTGCAGTTGCACGCCGTTTGCAGCCGAGGCGCTCGGAGTATCCAGGCAAAGGCCGCTGCCCTGGCCGACAAAATTGTAGTATCCGTTGCCCAGCGACACCGCCTGCCATTCCTCATTGGAGCTTCCGGCATAGGTCCAGGTCTGGATTAGGCTGCCATTGGTGGTGCCCTTGCCGGTCACATTCCACGTTTCAGTCGGAGCATTGGCATTGGCGACATAGTAATAGCCGCTGGCGGTCCCATTCTCAAACTCCCACTGCTGGTTGAGTTGGGTACTGTAAGTACCCTCGCCGCAAGCCCATTGCTGCACTTTGGTTCCGTTCGCCGTGCCCGAACCGGTATCGTCAATGCAGGAACCGCTGTTCTGATTGATGAGATTGTAGAAGACACCTGTAGTCAAGGTGTCTTGTGCGTGCAGCAACGCGAATGGCATCAGCAACGCGAATAGACAGAGGGTGAATAATATGATCGCACCCCGTAGAGATCTGCTCCTCATTGTGTACTCCTTCTCCGTCGCCAGGAAAGGCCCTGTCCAAAGCTCGGGGCACACCATCCTGGAAGGTTTCTGTGGATCTATTCACATGGGTTGACACGCATTGACGAACACAGCGGTCAAAGCGTGCCGAGGGGAGTTAGCGAAGCAGGTTTGCTTGGAGATTTCGCGCCTTCAACTTTCATCTCTTGTCGTGTGGAGCGCAGCTTAGGTTGCGGACTGTAGACGGTGCGGACTCCGGTAGGATCCGACCTTGCATCCCCATCCGCTCTAGGTTCACGCACCTGTTCTGCCTCCCTGTCTTCGCGTGTGCTATGGCGCACTTCCGGGGTGAACGAAAACGTACGGCCATCGAGGGGCATTACGGAAGGTTAATCTTGTACGTTTATGTTTCACGGCACTTGTGCGCGATTTATATAATTGATTCTAAAATAGATAAGTAAATCATCCGGAGATCGAACAAGTCACGTTGCAAATACGTACATGGTGACCTATGATCTAAAACTGCTATAAAGCAGTTACCAAGGTGGTCGCCTTCGTGGTTACCATTCAGGAGCAGGAGGACATGCCGCAGACGCTTCCCCTTTCTTCCCTTGATACGGAACACGCTGAACTGGCCGCGGTAACCGAGGCACTTTCCCGATACCCCCGGCTCGCTCATCTGGCGCTCCACCTCGGACAGATGTACTTTGCAGGCAAGAGCGATGAGATCAACGAGTACAACATCGCAACCGAGGTCATCGGACGGTCCAAAACCACCTTCGATGCCGGTCAGGACGCAATCGCGCGCGTCGAAATACACCGGTTGCGAAAGAGGCTGAAGGAGTTCTACGAAACCGATGGTAAAGACCACCCGGCGAAACTGTCGATCCCCGTCGGGACCTACGTTCCAGTATTTGTCCACAGAGCGGAAGAACCTCCCGCTGCCATCGGAGCCCGCGGCGCAATCTTGGAACCCGCCGTTCCGCCATCGGAATCTGAAGACGGACCGCCGCAACAGCCCGGACAGATCGGAAACCGACGACTGCAGCCGCAATTGATCGGCTCGGGCTGGCTTTATGCGGTGGAGTTAGTTGTGATGGTTTTGGCTGCATTTGGGGCTTATCGACTCTTTCATCCCGAATCGGTCCCCGGGGGCGTCATCGCCAGCACAAGACCGTTGCAGCCGCCTTCCGCGCCGCAGCCCGTCTCCTTCAACTCGGCGTCCGTACCGATTCGATTGATTGCCGGATACTCTGGAAACCGGCAAATCGATAGCACTGGGGCTCCCTGGATTGCAGACCAATACTTCCATGGTGGGAAGACTTGGGCGCGTCAAACTACCTTCCTTACAGGAACAAACGATCCACTACTGTTCAGACAATGGAGGATGGGAGATTTTACCTACGACATTCCTCTCTCACCTGGGGTGTACGAGTTGCACCTGTATTTCGTTGCATCGGAGCGCGAGGGCGATGACCTTGCCACCTTTACGATCTCAATCAACGGAAATAAAGTATTGCAAAATTTCGACGTGGTCACGGATGCCCTGGGGGAAAATGTCGCCGACGAGCGTGTTTTCCGGGATGTGACACCCGCCCTGGACGGTATGCTTCACCTGAGCTTTGTCAGCGAACGCGGAGTTCCTGTCCTCAATGCATTGGAGGTGTTGCCTGGAACTCCGCACAAACAACTGCCCACCCGCCTGCTGACCCAACCAACGCCCTTTACTGACCACGACGGAAACATGTGGCGCCCGGACACCTACTTTTTAAATGGCAAGATGTCTGCGCAAAGGCGTCTGGCCGAAGGATCACCCGATCCGGGCCTATATGCTGCTGAGCGGTACGGGCATTTTGCTTACGCCATCCCCGTTGATACGCGCGGGCGCTACACCTTGGTGCTTCACTTTGCGGAGTTCTACTTTGGGTCCGTCGCCCCAGGGGCTGGTGGAGCAGGTAGCCGTCTATTCCGCGTGTTGTGCAATGGCGAGACGCTTCTCGATAACTTCGATATCTTCAGGGAGGTGGGGAGTCTCCACGCTCTCACCAAGACTTTCTATCACTTGAAACCCACAGCACAGGGAAAGCTGAATCTAACTTTTGAGCCAATTGTGAATTATGCCACCGTCTCGGGGATCGAAGTTCTCGACGAATCGCAGTGAGGCTATTCCATAGAGAAAGACAGCCTGGAGACGGGTCCATGGCGAGGCCGCTCCAACAGCAACAGAGTTGGCATATGGGGCGTTTGCGATGTGCGTCCAAGTAACACCGCCATCGGTAGAGTGGTAGAGGCCGTTGCTGCCGAGCGGGAGCCAGAGGTCGCTAGCTTTGGACCAGTTGGCTGCGACCACCCCGCAGCCGGTGCTGAAAGGCAGAGCGGTGGTGTTGACTTGGGCGAAGACCGCCGTGCCCGACGCAGTGTCGACGGTGCTGCTATAAAATGCACCGCCGGAACTGCCTCCGTTATAGAAGACCGCGGCCCCACCCTGCTTTTGAGTTCCTCATTGCATGAGCCCGCTCGCATGGGCCTGCTCAGAATCGGCGTCCGCATAACTATATTTCCATACGGTTAGCAGGAACATGTAATTTTCCGGGCACAAGTTCAGCTGTAGCATCGCCCTGTGATAGAGAGTCGATGCCGCCAAATCGATTATCGCATCGAACCTCGCGCGAACTGCCCTACTGCTGCGTGTATTTGAACCCGACCTATGATGAACAGCTCACGGAGAAGCTAGTGCGATGGAGATCCATTGGTTCGGCAAGACTGTCGGCGCGAGAAGCGAATATGCCCGCAAGGAAGAGTTTGTCAGGGTATTCGAGTATGAACGAGTAAGTTTGCAAAGGCTTGCGCTATTGCTCACAGCGAACTCGGAAGCCGTAAAGCGATGCCTGGCTCGCGCTCTTCGAGAATGCATTGCAAGTAGTTCGGTTTCGAGAGAATGGGTTCTCTGCTGGACACGACGTATGGTCATTCGCAATGCAATTGACTCTCATCATTGGAGCGGGAGGTGAATCGTTCCTAAGCGCGACCGACGACGCAGACAACGAGTTGGTCGCATTCTCGCAAGATGACTCACCAAGCGCAATTGCAGAGCCTGAGCCGATTCTCGACCTTCCGGATTTGGATCGGCTTGTCTTCGTTATTTGTGTACTTGAACGCTATTCAACGTATGACTGCGCATTGCTGCTCGGCAGATCGCTTCGAGACATTAACGAGGCGCGACGGCGAGTTGGCAATCGAGTGGGACGAATCAGTGAACTCAGCGATATTTCACAACATTTCGCGATGGATTAGCCAGGCCCATTCGCAGTGGAGGAACAATTGAGCACCATACCCTACGACCCTAGTGAGGCATATCTCCCGGTGGCGAGAGCACTCCTCAAGCAACGCCCTGCGGCCACTGGATCTGACGCTGGCAATTTCATGGTTCTACAACCGTTGTCGCGATCGTGCCGGCACGACAGTAATTGCGCGTGCGGTGACTCTGATATCTCAGACGATGATTTGATCACCGCCGCACAAGATGGGGATCAGCAGGCATTCACGGAACTGTGTGGGCGGTATTCTTCAGTAACGAGAAAGAAGATATTCAGTATAGTTCGGAATCATGAAGACGCTGAGGACGCTCTCCAGGACACTTTGTTGCGGGCCTATACACACCTGACCTCCTTTCGTCGGTCTTGCAAATTCTCAACTTGGCTCACAGCGATCGGAGTGAATTCCGCACTGATGATTATGCGGAAACGAAGAGCTCGCAGAGAAACCTCCGGGAGTACGAGCAGTCCGGATACTGGAACGGTGGAGCTACAGGAGTTCGTAGACCGATCGCCGGGACCTGAAGGAGTCTATCTGAAAGAGCAGGCCATTCTTCTTGTGAGGCGAGAAATCGAGAAGCTCCAGCCACGCCTGCGATCCGTTGTCAAGCACTATTACGAAACCGAATGTTCATTGGAAGAGGCTGCAAGGGCGCACGAGATTTCTTTGGGCGCAGCAAAGTCTCGTCTCCTGCGAGGGCGAGTCAGGCTGCGCTCATCGCTTGCGGGTTACGGAATCTCCAGGTCCCGCAATTGAGTTCGACCGTCTGTCCGACGTACCATCCCAATCGGAACTCTGGGGTGAGGACCTCACCAAGAACCTCGAACCATGCCGATATTCTCGATCGATGGCCGGAATCGAGGTCGCCGGTGTGAGCGGCAACTTATCGAGCAGGGTTAGAGCCTGTAATTCGGGTGCCGAGTTCAAGCCCTACACCAAGATCACCTTCCAAAGCTATTGCATATTTATGTAGGTCGCTGCTGCTACGGCAAACGCATTCTGCGGTTAGGTTTCCCGGTATAATCCCTAACGTCAAGGGACTTCGCAAACGATGAACCAATTGCAATGTTATCGCTGGACCGCAGATCGTCAAGTGCCTGTTTCCAAGGAGGCATTCATGGAACCGACGAATGAGCTTGTCTATATCGTGGATGATGAGACTAGCGTGGGAGAGGCGTTGTCTACGCTTCTGCGGGCTAACGGCAAACGAGTGCGGACCTTCACTTCTGGGCAGGACTTTCTTGATTATGCCCGCCGAGACTCTTGTGCTTGCCTCATTCTTGATCTCAAGATGCCCGGATTGGGTGGCCTGGAAGTCCAGAAGTTGATTTCGGCAAAGACTTCAATACCCGTGATCTTTCTCACCGGGCGGGGAGACATTCCATCAACCGTCAAAGCGATGAAGGGAGGGGCGGTTGATTTTCTCACTAAACCTGTTGATGAGGAGGCGCTTCTAGCTTCAGTTGAGCGGGCTTTGCAGCAAGACCGCGCGGATCGCCAAGAGGCAGTGGAGCAGGCCAGGTTAGTTTCTCGATATGAATCCTTGACACCGCGCGAACGAGAGGTTCTTCCGCTTTTGGCGAGAGGTTTGCTGAACAAGCAGGCCGCTTTCGAGTTAGGGATCACCGAATATACGGTCCAAATCCATCGCGGTCACATCATGCGAAAGATGGAGGCCGACTCATTTGCGACATTGGTCAAACTGGCAGGAAGGCTCAAACTCGAGACGACCAACGCATCTAATGGGAACACGTAAGTACATACTCACAATATGAGGTAGAGTCTAGCCGCATAGATGACTCGGGGGTCAGAAATGGACGTGCAAGGCCGTACAATTGCGGTCATAGATGACGATCTCCGAGTTCTCGAATCGCTCGTCAATCTCCTGGCGTCATTTGGGTACAAAGCGGAAAGCTACAACTCCGCAGAACAATTTCTGACATCGGGTGGCCTCTCCCAAACGAGTTGTATCGTCACGGATGTCGAGATGCCACAAATGACAGGCCTTGGCCTCCTGAAATACTTGAAAGACAGCGGCTCTACTGTCCCCGTAATCGTCATTACTGGAAAGCCGTCGGCACGGTCGGAGGAATTCTATCTAGAGAATGGCGCTATCGGCTTCTTCAGAAAGCCGGTTGACGGGGATGCTCTGGTCGAATTGATCGCTTCAGTCTGCCTCTAAATTGAGCTTGGCTTCAGGCTCGCCAGGACCGCAATCTCAATCGATTGTTTAAGATATGGTTCACATCGGGTTGACGCCACTCCCTTTTGCAGCTCGCCTCGAGGTCACATCGGTCTTTCTGCCGTTGTCACCTTCGGGGTCCGAACAACAGGAAGTGCGTTATCCCGGCGCCTGGACGGTTTACCATGTCCACCATGGTGACAGACGACCCAATCCCAGTCGAGGATCAGAGCCTGCTTTTTCGCCAAATGATCGATTCGTCCCCTGCGCTCCTCCACACAGCGCGTCCAGATGGTTACCTCGATTTCTTTAATCAGACATGGCTCGATTTCGTCGGTCTGCCGATGGAGAAATTGTTGGGATGGGGGTGGACTACCTGTATTCATCCCGAAGATGTCGGAACCTCAGTTCGGAACATGCATGAATCCTTCGCCAAGGGAGAGCCCTTTCAGGAAACATCACGAGTGCGAAGATCCGATGGAGTCTTTCGCTGGATGCTGCACCTCAAAGTTCCGGTATTTGATAGGGCCGGACACCTTATTAAGTGGAATGGTTCGAGCATCGACATTGATGACCGGAAGAGAGCCGAGGATCAACTCATAAAGAGCGCCCAGGAGTCGCAGAGGAGCGAGTTCTATTTAGCCGAAGCGCAACGTCTCGGTCGTATCGGCAGTTGGGTCTTCGTTCCGACGGTCGGTTTCGACTACTGGTCTCGTGAGCTGTTTTTCATATACGGTTTAGATCCGGAGAGAGGCGCTCCTACGCTCGACGAATACCTGGCATGCGTTCATCCGCATGATCGTGAGTTCATGGCATCCCTAATCGAGCGGATGGTCGCGGAGGCTTCAGGATGTGATGTCACCAAACGCATTGTGCGACCAAATGGCGAAGTTCGGCAAATCCGCTGTATTGGTGCTCCTGTCTTACAGAACGGGATACTGAAGAGGATCGTAGGCAACGCGGTTGACGTCACGGAGCACCAGCTTCTCACTCGGGAACTCCAGCGGCGCGAAGCCTACCTGGCCGAAGCCCAAAGGCTCAGTCACACAGGCAGCTTCGGGTGGAATCCTGTCACGGGAGAAATTGTCTGGTCAGACGAAACATATCGCATCTTCGAGTACGATTGTGCCATCAAGCCAACCTTAGACATGGTGGTGCAGCGTCTCCATCCTCAAGATCGTGCCCTCTTTCAACAGGTCATCGATCGCGCATCCAAGGCTCCCACTGACTTCGAACATGAATATCGCTTGCTGCTGGCGAATGGGCGAGTCAAGCACATTCGCGCAATTGCTCATGCCATAAAAGATGCATCCGGCAATCCTGAGTTGGTCGGAGCAGTGAGCGACGTTACCGAGCGCAAGACTGGAGAAGAAAAGATCCGGCGCAACGAGAAGGAGCTTCGGACGCTCATTGACGTGATGCCTGCCTTTGTGGGGACCGCTCTGCCTGATGGATCATGTGATTTTCTCAGCGAGAGTTGGCTGAATTACCTTGGTTTTATCAAAGAACAAGGGCTCGGCTGGGGCTGGGCGAGCACGATACACCCCGAAGATGTTGACCGAGTGGTGGCAAATTGGCGCGCTGGATTGGCCGCAGGGAAACCCGTCGAGCAGGAACTACGCTGCCGTCGTGCAGATGGAACTTATCTCTGGTTCTTGAATCGCGATTTACCTCTGCGGGATGACGAGGGAAACATCATTAAGTGGTACGGAGTTCTCACCAACATTGATGCATTGAAGAAGACTGAAACCGCTCTTCAGATGCGAGAGCAGGAACTCCTCGGTATCATCGATACAGTTCCTTCAATGCTTTGGTCAACATCTCCCGCCGGAGAAGTCACCCACATTAGTCAAAGAGTCCTGGAGTATACCGGCCTTACTCTCGAGGATTTTCTTAATCTAGGCTGGAAAAGAATTATTCACCCGGATGATTTTGAGGACACCGCCAAGGCATTTTTCCGGGCAATCGAGACTGGAGAGTCGTACACCGCAACACACCGTTTACGAGATAGAAATGGAGAATATCGCTGGCATCATGCAAGCGGTGAACCCCTACGTGATTCTGATGGCAAGATTATTCAGTGGTATGGCGTCTCGATTGACATCGATGAACGAAAACGCGCAGAGGACCATCTTCGCGACACGCGTATCAAACTCGCGAAAGCTTCGCGCTTGGCGACCGTTGCTGAACTTGCGGCTTCAATCGCACACGAGCTGAACCAGCCACTCACGTCGATACTTGCAAACGCTCAGGCAGCGAAGAAGTGGTTGAATGCCGCTCCGTCGAATGTTATTGAAGCGAATGCGTCGACCGAACGGATTATTAGAGATGCCCGTGCAGCCGACGAAGCAATGCAACATATTCGAGCCCTCTTCAAACGGGAGTCTTTCAACAAGAAAGATGTCGACATCCCGGACATACTTCGTGAAGGGGTCCGAGTTGTACAGGAGGACCCCACAAAATGTAATACATCCATCGAGCTCCACTTCGAGGAGTCTCTCCCTGCGATCCATGTCGACCAGATTCAGATCCAGCAGGTTTTCATTAATCTGATCGTCAATGCCGTCGAGGCGCTGGAGGGACAGCAAGTGGCCCCACTGGTTGTACTCCGTGTGGCAACAGACTCAAATGGGATCTTAATCCAAGTAATCGATAACGGGCCTGGAATCGATGATCCAGATCAAATCTTCGACGCCTTTATGACGACAAAAGAAAAGGGAATGGGAATAGGCTTGGCCGTCTCACGCTCCATTGTTGAAGCGCATGGAGGCCGGATTTGGGCTGAGAACAACAAAACTGGCGGTGCAACCTTCAACGTGGCTTTACCGCTGTCTCATGCGACTCCCAAGACGGCTTGAATCCGGGAATATGCATGAGCTAGATCCACTAGCGTCGTAAGGCGAAATGTTATTGGTTCGCGCCAATTCATCTATTTCATCAATATGTATTTCAACAAGACGCGCCCTAACTTTTCACGCCCCAGGCCAACAGGCTGCGTCTGAGATAACAATATTCTCCGCTGCAATAAGGTCGGACCAGGTATTGGATAACTTCTTATGCATAAGGCCTTCCGCGTTACTACAAATATGTAATATCGCCTCTCTCCACACTTTGGATAGTATGAGCATGTTTGCTGCTCGTGTGTTCAACGCGTAGGTCGAAACTCGATAGACGCCATCTCATGAGATGGGCCGAGATATCTATAGAAAGACCAGCCGCTGACGCGTGAAGCCTCGAGTCTGACTGGAGCCAAGAATGACGGGGAAGATTCCCATGGTTGTTATTGTTGGTGGCGGCTTCGGCGGATTGGCTGCGGCCAAGGCCCTTCGACGGGCTCCTGTCAACGTATCGCTAATTGATAGGTCCAATCATCATGTTTTTCAGCCCCTCTTATATCAAGTGGCCACATCGGTGTTAGCTCCAGGTCAGATAGCCTCGTCGCTCCGGGGCCTTGTGGCGGACCAAGAAAATACTTCCGTGATGCTCGGCAACGTGACCGCCATCGATTCGGCGACACGGCACGTGATCGTCGACGCAGGTGATAGAGAAGGAATGCGGATTGCGTATGACTATCTGGTGGTCGCGACGGGGGCAACCCACAGCTACTTTGGACATGACGATTTCGCGCAATTCGCCCCGGGATTGAAAAGTCTCGCAGACGCTGAATCACTGCGCAATCGCATACTCACTGCATTCGAAAACGCCGAGACTGAGGAGAATTCTGAGCGCCGGAAGGCACTGATGACATTCGTCCTAGTGGGCGCTGGACCGACTGGCGTAGAGATGGCAAGTGCAATTGCCGTCATGGCCCAGACGACGTTGCGGAAGAACTTTCGTCGAATCGACCCAAAGTCCGCACACATCATCCTGGTTGACATGGGAAAACGTCCTCTTGGAACGTTTGCAGAGGATCTATCGCAAGCGGCGAAGCTTCGTCTATTGCAATTGGGCGTAGATGTGCGCCTGGAAAAAGCAGTTCAAGCAATCGATGGGGAAGGCGCAGTTGTGGGTGGCGAGCGAATTCCAAGCAAGACGGTGATATGGACCGCAGGAGTTGCCCCATCGCCAGCCGGCAAATGGCTTGGTTGCGATGTAGATCGTGCAGGCCGCGTCCGCGTCAGGCAGGATCTCACCGTCCAGAATCACCCTGAGATATACGTAGTTGGCGATACGGCGTCTCTTGATCAGGATGGCCGGCCACTCCCTGGAGTTGCGCAGGTGGCCATACAACAAGGCCGTTACGCCGCCAAATCCATCTTTCGACGGGTGAGCGGTAAAACGCCGCTTCCCCCATTTCGTTACTTCGACAAGGGCAACCTGGCCGTAGCGGGCAAAGGTTTTGCCGTGTTGCAGAGCGGACGTGTCATGATGAGCGGCTTTTTCGCTTGGCTCATCTGGGCATTGATCCACATACAGTTCCTGGCTGAGAGCAGCCTGCGTTTCAGTGTCTTGTTCCAGTGGGTTTGGACATACCTCAGCGGACAGCGAGGGGATCGATTGATCGTCGAACACCGCAAGAATAACTAATGAGAGGTTCGCAATGGCAGTTACGGAAGCAATTGACACAGTCCATATGAGTGCAGCCTGAGGCCGAATTGTCTATGTCCCATTTAGCGAAGCTACGCAACTGTCTAACGGTCAGCCCCACGAATTGGCTGTCGCTTTTTCTCCTGGTTGCGCTTGTAATTCTGTTTCTCGCGCCAACA
>JBAWCO010000754.1:0-4876 GCA_049590315.1 Occallatibacter sp.
GTCGAGTTCACGCTGATGGGCTGGTTGAGCGCATTCCAGGTGAGTGTGGCAGGGGTGCTTGTCGTCTGGTTGCCATTTGCGTCGTAGGTCGGCGTCGGCGTGATTCCGCCGGAGACCTGGTTTGTGACGTTACTGTAGCCCGTTGGGGCGTAAGCTGTACCGGCGTAGCCGCTCTTAACGGTCTTCGTGATGTTGCCGAATGGATCGTAGGAGAAGTTCTGTCCCCACGTGGAAGAGCCGCAACTGGTCGAAGCAATGCGGCTCAGATCGTCTGCCGAGTAGGTACAGGTCTGGTTGATTTGCATAAAAGGACGAAGCGGGATTCCTGCGTTAATGACAGCGTGAAGGCTCCTGATTTTTGGGAATGCTGCGCACCCCCTTGGCGATCGGCACACCGGGCGACAGATCGAAATCAAAAAAAATTTCTGACTGGCGCAAGTTGCTGTATCGTGCAGCCTCATTCCACGCTATGATTCGGAGTCATCGGGTTCGAGGCTCGAGAAACGAAGCCTGAACGAGAAAGAGGTCAGCTATGGCAGTTTCCCCCCGCAAGAAGTCTGTGCCGGTTAAGCCTTCGTTGTTTGCAGCGGAGGATCGCGTCATTTTACCAGGTAGCGAAAAGGCTGCGCCTCCCAACGCAGAGCACGTGAAGGCCACCCCTACAAAATCGCAGGTTACCGTTTCAGTGATTGTGAAACGGAAGGAGCCGTTGAAGATTATTCAGCGCGGTGGAAGAACGAACGGCCCTGCTCGCGTGAGCCGGACTGAGTTCAACAAGCGCCACGTGGGCGACCCATCGGCAATCAGCAAGGTAAAAGCGTTTGCGAAAGAGTTCAACCTGACGGTCGAGCGCGATCCGGCTATGCCGCGGACGGTCCAGCTTACCGGGTCGGCTGCTGACATTCAGAAGGCGTTTGGAGTGGAGCTGAACCAGAAAAAGATTGATGGAACGGAATACCGTGTGCGCGAGGGAGGAATTCACCTGCCGACGTCGCTGGCGGGATCGGTGGAAGCTGTGCTGGGACTGGATAACCGGCCCCAGGCACAGCCCCATTTTCGTTTCCATAAATCAAGCGCCGCTCCCTCAAGCTACACGCCGCCGCAAGTAGCCCGGGCTTACCAGTGGCCGTCGAACGCCAGCGGAGCAGGACAGACTATCGGGATTATCGAGCTTGGCGGAGGATACCGGCCTGCCGATCTGACTGCTTACTTCAAAACGCTCGGGCTTGCAGCGCCGAGTGTTACCGCCGTGAGCGTGGACAAGGGAAAGAACAAGCCGTCGACCGCGAGCAGCGCCGACGGAGAGGTGATGCTGGACATTGAAGTGGCTGCGTCAGTGGCTCCCGGGGCGAAGATCGTGGTGTATTTCACGCCCAACACGGACCAGGGGTTTATCGACGCGATTACGACGGCAGTGCACGACACGACCCATAAGCCGAGCGTGATTTCGATCAGTTGGGGCGGCCCTGAGTCGAGCTGGACGCAGCAGGCGGCGACGGCGTTGGATGCGGCGTGCCAGAGTGCGGCGGCACTGGGCGTGACGATTACTGTGGCGGCGGGCGACAACGGATCGAGCGACGGAGCGACAGGGAACAACGTCGACTTTCCGGCGTCGAGTCCGCATGTGCTGGCTTGCGGTGGAACGAAGCTGGATGCGAATGGATCTACGATTGTTTCCGAAGTTGTTTGGAACGAGACGGCTAACAACGAAGGTGCGACCGGCGGCGGCGTGAGCAACTTGTTCGCTCTTCCGAGCTGGCAGGCTAACTCGAAGGTGCCCGCGTCAAGCGCCAAGGCGGGCGGGCGTGGCGTGCCGGATGTGACGGGTGACGCCGATCCAACGACTGGATACACGATTCGCGTGGATGGGCAGACGAGCGTGATTGGGGGAACCAGCGCGGTGGCTCCGCTTTGGGCGGGACTGATTGCGGTGGCGAACGAGCAGCTCGGCACGCAGGTGGGTTTCATTCAGCCGGCCATTTACGCGACGAAGTCGGCCTCGGCGTTCAATGACATTACCGAAGGCAACAATGGGGCGTTCAAGGCCGGGCCCGGATGGGATGCCTGCAGTGGGTTGGGGTCGCCGATTGCCAGCAAGCTAATTCCGCTGCTGGCCCCGGCAGCCCCGATCAGGAAGAGTGTGTCAAAGAAGGCGGGAACTAAGGCGGCAAAGAAGACGGCGAAGAAGGCAGCCAAGAAAACGGCGGTGAAGAAGAAGGCGGCCAAGAAGAAGACACGATAAGTTGCGGCGTGAAGTTGAGACTGCCCGCCTCAAACCTCAGGCGGGCAGTCTTATTTGCGGCCCTTTTCGTGTGGCCACTATTGTGTGAATTTAGAAGAAACTATGACTAGAAATTGGTGGCACGACTTGATTAAGCTGGTTCCTCATTTGTATTCGGCGGCGAAGGCTTCGGCTTCGCGGTTCAGCTCTGACGGGGAGGCCGCTCCCTGGGAATCCAGGATGACTCGGTAGCGGAAGATTGCGGATTGGGTCTTCTCCAATGTGAAATTGAAGGCGGGCTGTTTGGGGTCAAAGATACTGCGGCCAAGCGGGTTGGCTGCGAAGAGTCCGTAGCCCCGGGCGTGCCAGTACGTCGGATAGCCGGGATTGGCGGGATGATCGATGATGGCGATGTTGACCTGGTGATCGCCGGTGTGGCCGGTGAGGGCGCACCAGCGACCGCGGGTTCCCCAGGCTGCGCCGCCTTTGACGCCTTCACTGGTAAGGTATTCGTCGGTGGCTGGGTTGGGGGCATCGGTTGGCGCCGCTGCGACTTGCGTAGCATTTCCGTTGGCATCGGTGAAGACACCGCCTTTTTCATCGGGCGACTCGAGCCATCGAGCCACGCGCATACCTAGCAAACCCTCCTTGTCGTCGTTGAAAACAACGCGGTCTAGGGCTTTCAGAGTTACAAGCTGGTCGATGACTCGGGCATGATTGCGACGGGCGAAGATATAGTGGGTGGTTTGAGTCAGGATAGGTTGGTTAGTTCCGGTGATCCAGGTTGATTCAACGACTAACTCGCCGCGATCGGGACCACTTTTGGTGGAAACGATTTTGGTGTGAAGGATGGTGCCCATCTTGGCGCGATTTTCGGGTTTGATGGCGTCGGAGTTATTCCAGAAGTCGAAGCCGTTGGCGTTGCCGTAATTGAACCAGAGGCCGGCGTGATGGGGATGGTCGATGCGCTCACCGGGACGGGGCGCAAGCGGGAAGCCGCGAGTAAGAGTTGTGCCATCACTGTCAATGAGCGGATAGAGGACGGGTTTTTTGAGCGAGGTGGGCCAGATGTACGAGGTGAAAGGTTTGCCGTCGATGGTGATGTCGACGCGGCGATTGGGTTCGTCGGGGACGACCTGAACGCCTTTGGCGGTTGCGGCGGCAAAGGCGTTACCGGAGAATGCCAGGGTTGTTGTGAGAATGGTAAGTGCGACTAACTTAGGCAAATATTTTGCCTCCTGCGATGACTTGCTGGGTTTTTTCGTCAAAGGTGACTTTCTGGCCGGTCTGAATGGCAGCAACGTTCATGCAGAGGGCGATGGAATGGCTGTAGCCAGCTTCGATGGAAGCATTAGGAGTCTTGCGGGAACGGACACACTCCATCCAGTTACGCATGTTGGCGGAGGTCTGCGGGTCGCTGTGGGTGTCGGCGTCGGTGGAGATGGATTCAGCTTTTTCGACGAGCGAGAAGCTATTCAACAAGTTAGGCTTCATACCCATTTCGGCGGCGGAACGGGCACTTAGTCCACCTGCGGATGTGACGGTCTGCTTATCCATATCGATCATGCCGCCGTTGGAGTAGTAAAGCTCTTTGACCCCGCCTGCGGAGTTAGTGAAACGCGAAGAGTACTGGACCTGGAAGCCCTTGCTGAGGTCGTCGAGCGGGCCGTAATCGAAGACGGCGGTCATGGTGTCCCAGTTCTGGCGACCGTCTTTCCAGAGATAAATGCCACCGTTGGCGACGACGCTGCGGGGATGCGGCAGGCCGGTGAACCAGTGGACGGTATCGATCTGGTGAACGAGCCATTGGTCGGGAATGCCGGAGGAATAGGGCCAGAAGAGGCGGAACTCCAGATATTTGCGGGGGTCGAAGGAGTCGTGGGGGTAGTTAGTGAGATAGCGCTTCCAGTCGGTGTCTTCTTCTTTGAGGAGCGGGACAGCGTCGGGACGACGCCAGCGGCCGGGCTGATTGACGTTCCAGGTCATCTCGACCATAACGATGTCGCCGAATGCGCCTGATTTGATGTACTCCGCTGCCTTGATGTAGCTGGGTGTGGAGCGGCGCTGCGTTCCGACCTGGACGATCTTGCCGGATTTGTGGACTGCAGCGCGGAAGATTCGAGCGTCTTCCATCTTGTGGGCGGTGGGCTTTTCGACGTAGGCATCGCGGCCGGCGTTTACGGCTTCAGTGCCGTGGAAGGCGTGCTGGAAGTCGGCGGTGGCGATGAGGACCGCATCGACATCTTTGCGGGCGTATAGCTCGTCGTTGTTGCGGACGGGAACGATGGGGTCGCCGGAGAGCTTTTGGACGTAGGCTGCGCCCTCTTCGCGGCGGCGGTTCCAGATATCGCTTACTGCGACGAACTGGAAGTTCATGTCCTTGGCGTTTTGCAGGAAGGCGGGAATGAGTGCGCTCTTCATGCGGTCGCCGCATCCGATGACGCCGACGCGGA
This sequence comes from Occallatibacter sp., assembly GCA_049590315.1. Lineage (GTDB taxonomy): Bacteria > Acidobacteriota > Terriglobia > Terriglobales > Acidobacteriaceae > Telmatobacter. The sequence goes on from JBAWCO010000754.1 coordinate 4,675, forward strand.
CGCGGTCATTGGCGCCAAGGATCTGGTTGTAACTGGATGCGGCCCAGGAGACATTCGAGGAGATTGCGGTTGCGGCCAGTGCGGCGCTGCCCGCCTTCAGAAATTCGCGGCGATTGCTATCGTTGAGCATGTATTTCTCCTGTTTATTGGAATGACGGGCGCTGGGGGCTTGAAGACTCATCGGAATAGAGATGTGTTGACC
>JBAWCO010000755.1:0-12816 GCA_049590315.1 Occallatibacter sp.
CTCCCGCACATCTCCGCCCCGAGGCCCTGAAGTTCCTGCGCGGGCTTGAGAAGAACAACGATCGCGATTGGTTCAACGAGCGGAAGGCCGTCTACGAATCCGAGCTGAAAGAGCCGATGTTGGCGATCATCCGCAAAATTACGGACGCGATGACGGAGTTTGCGCCGAATCATGTGCGGCCGGCGGAGAAGTCTCTGTTTCGTATCTATCGCGACACGCGGTTCAGCAATAACAAACTGCCTTACAAAACCCACGTGGCGGCGTGGTGGAGTCACATGGGGATGGAGAAGACTTCGGGCGCGGGGTATTACTTCCAGGTGAGCCCGAAGGGAGTGGTGATTGCCGCGGGTGCGTATATGCCGGAGAAGGAGCAACTCGCGGCGATTCGACATTGGCTGGTCGAGAATCATGTCGAGTTCAGAAAAGTGCTGAACAAGCCGACGGTGAAGAAGACCTTCAACGAATTTGAAGGTGAGGCCCTGACGCGGCCGCCGAAGGGGTTTCCGCTGGAGCATCCGGCGATGGACTTGATCAAGCAAAAGCAGTGGGGGATGAGCACGACGCTACCAGCAGAAACGGCGCTCGAAAAGACCTTCGCGCAAACATTGGTGAAGCATTTCAAGCTGCTGGCGCCGATGGTGGACGCGCTCAATACCCCAATTGCCGCATCGCTGGCGCCGAAGAAGAAGGTGCTTTTCGGGTTGAAATGAGCGGATTTCGCGCTGATCGCGTCAGAGTCACTGAATCGAGATTTCAGGTTGGAGCGAAGGGGTAAAACCGCTAAAACCGGGCAAAAATAGGCAAATATAGGACAAATCGGCATAAAATCCAGAAAAACTTGTGGAAATCGGGCTTTTTCGGTTGACTTTACTGGGCCTGAAGTCGCATTGTAACGAACGACAGGGTTCTCCGAACCCGCATGAATACAGGGGAAAAGTGCAAGGTTGCCTCGGTCGCACTCCCTCCATGCGGTACGCAGAATGCGACGGAAGCCTAAGGCAACACCGGCAGCCCCGAGGGCTTGCCCAGAAGGAGAACATAAAAATGGCAACTGGACTGACCAAGACCGCCCTGACCCGGCAGCTGGCCGAGAAATTGGAATTGACCAACAAGCAAAGCGCAGCCTTCCTGGATCTTCTGGCGGAGACCGCCATCAAGGAAACCAAGAAGAACGGCGTTTTCGTGATCCCCGGCATTGGCCGCCTGGTGAAGGCGGAGCGCAAGGCCCGGATTGGCCGCAACCCGCAAACCGGCGCGGCTATCAAGATCAAGGCGAAGACTGTGGTCAAGTTCCGCGTGGCCAAGGCCGCCAAGGACGTGATCGCCCCAGTTAAGAAGTAGCATTCCGGACTGAGGACAAGAAGGGAAGAGCGCTGGGCTCTTCCCTTCTTTCTGTTTGCGAAGAATGTTCCGCGAGAGAAAGACTCCATCCGGATTCAACACTGCGTCATCCCATCGTGTATGACTCCCTCCTCTACAAATACAGATGCATCGAATTCACAGGCCTGCGCTGCTGTTGGCGCTCCCGTTGTTTACCTGCTGCGGTTGGAAGGACTGGCAGCGGCTGTGTTTGCCGCGGTGCTCTATGCGCGAACGGGGGCGAGCTGGTGGCTGTTTGCGGCGCTATGGCTGGTTCCCGATTTGAGTATGTTGGGTTATCTGTTGAACTCGAGCATCGGAGCGCGAATCTACAACGCGATCCACAGCTACGTAACACCGGCGACTCTGGCGGTGTGCAGCATGCTGCTGGGAAGCGCTTCGGTTATGCCGATTGCGCTGATCTGGGTAAATCACATTGGCGTGGACAGGTTGCTCGGATATGGATTGAAATATCCCGCGGGATTCGGATGGACGCACCTGAGCAGGATGGGGAAACGAAACGCGGAAGCTACTCAGGCGAGTTAGTCGATTGCCGGAGACCGGGCATGAATGCGCGGACAATAAGGGAAGCTCCGAAGAAGTCGGCGATCGCTCTGTCCATGAGTCGAGTATCGTAGGTCCACGAGAGAACCGCGATGGTGAAGAAGACGCCGATTGGTGTGATCTCCGAGAGCACACCCTGGAGCCAGTGGGGCTTGTTGCCCGATGGCGCGAGGGTCGTACGCAGACGCGGGATGAGTCGTGGCACGGAGCGTAGATATCTGCGATAGGGCTCGCCGAATTGCGCGGTAAGGAAAGTTTCTTCTCCAAGAATGAGAGAGAAGAGGAACAAGGGTGCCACAACGAGGACAAGGAGCGCGCCCGAGAGCGGCATGAGAAGCGCGAGGGCCAAGAACATGCACGCGATGCCGAGATAGAGCGGGTTGCGCACGTAGCGGTAAGGGCCGTCAACCATGAGAGAGCCTGCTTGCATCTGGCTGTGAAGTACGACGCCGTGTCCGAGCCATGCCGATCCCCAGACGCGAAAGATGGCGCCGGTGGCGGCGATGAAGGCCCCGCAGAGAATAACGACGGGCGTGGCGACGGTGAAGCTGAGCAGACCAGTGTGGCTGAGCTCAAGTGCCAGCCACTCCAGCAGCGAGATGCGAGTGCCGATTCCCCAGAACTGAATCCAGGGCGCCCAAAAGCCGAGGACAACGATGGCCAGGTTGATGGCCATTCGATAACGGAATAGAAATGCGCTTGCTCTCATGGATGGGTTCCCAAAGCCGGAGTTTACCATCCGGCTTTGGGGTCGAAGTTCGCAATGAGGCCGAAGCGGACTCTCGCCTATTCGGTGCGCAGAGCCTGCATAGGATCAATGGAAGCGGCGCGGCGAGCAGGGATGGAGCAGGCAATGGCCGACACGAAAAGCAGAAGTGCAGCAGCGCCGAGGTAAGTCCAGCGATCGAGCCACGAGATGCCGAAGAGCATCGTGTTGAGAGCGCGGGCAGCGACCAGCGCTGCGCAGAGACCGATGGTAAGGCCGAGGGCGGTCATGGTCATGCCCTGTCGAACGATGAGGGCGAGGATGTCGGAACGGGTTGCTCCGAGGGCCGTGCGTACGCCGATTTCGCGGGTGCGCTCAGTGACGCTGCCAGATAAGACGCCGTAGCTTCCGATGGCGGCGAGCAGGAGAGCGACCAGGCCGAAGGTTTCGAAGAGGACGAGCACGAAGCGGCGTTCGATGGCGGTGGCCGCTAAGAGCGAATCCATAGTTGCAACGCGATCAATGGGGCGATCTCTATCCACGGACCAGATTGCTTGCTCGACAGTGTTGGTCAGATTTGCCGGCGTACCGTTTGTTCTCACGACGAGGGTGTTGACATCGTCGATCCAGGCCCATTGGCCAGTGGTGATGTAAAACGCATCCTCGTCACCGATGGCGAGCGATTGCTGCTTGACGTTGCCGACGACGCCGACGATCGTGGCCCAGGGGCGGCTGGTCTGTCCGACATCGGGACCAATGCGCACATGCATGCCAATGGGGTTCTTGCCTCCGTAGTGCCGATTGGCGAGCGACTGGGTGATGAGCACGGCAACGGGAGCACCGGCGCGGTCATTTTCATTAAGCTGACGGCCGCGGCGGAGGGGAATGTGCATGGCCTCAAGATAGCCGGGACTTACGGCGTAGCGAAAGGCGCCTTCGCCGAGCTGGTTGCTGTCGTTTTCAAATTGAATGCCATAAATGTCTTGATCGCCGCTGAGCGGTAACTGGGTGGTGAATCCTGCGGAGACGACGCCGGGAATCTGGCGAATTCTGTTCAAGGACTGCTCAAGGAATTCGATCCGGGCGGCGGGTGTCGCATAGCGTTGGCCGGATTCCTGCACCTGCATGGTCAGCAGGTGAGACGCGTCGAATCCAGGGTCGACGGCGAGAAGGTGCCGCATGCTGCGCAACAACAGGCCAGCGCTGACGAGGAGCACGACGGCGAGCGAAACTTCAGTGACGACGAGGGTGCGGCGGGTCCAGTGACGGCTGTCGGTGGTACGGCCGGTAGCATGGCGCATGCCGGCATTGAGGCCGTGCCGCGAGGCTTCAAAGGTTGACACCAGGCCCACAGCGATGCCGATGAGCGCGGTGAGGGCGAATGCGAACAGGAAGACTGCACCGTCCACTGAAATAGCGTTGAGTCTTGGCAGGCCAGGCGGGCTGAGAAGGAGGAGAGCTTTTGTTCCCGCCTCAGCAACGACCACGCCAAGCGCACCGCCGAGAGTGGAGAGGAGCAGCGATTCGGTTAGCAATTGCTGCCCGAGTCGGCCTTGTGGTGCACCCAGCGCGGTACGCATGGCGAATTCGGCGCTGCGCTGCGACCCGCGGGCAAGCAGGAGATTGGCAACGTTGACACAGGCGATGAGGAGAACAAGCAGTACCGCGCAGAGAACCGCGAGAAGCGCCGGACGTACACCTTGGGTAAGGTCGTGTTGAAGCGGGTGGACGACGATAGTATCGGGCGGGCCGCCGGAACTGTCATAGCCCTTGGTGTATATCTGCGCCAGGGAGTGGAGAATCACTGTGAGCTCGTTGGCGGCTTGCTGATTGTCGATGGAGGGCTTGAGGCGTCCGATCATGTGGAGGTGGTGACCCCATTCGCGGCCATCCCAGGGTAGCGACGAATTGTATTGAAGCGGCGCCCAGACGTCGGCTTCCGGGTTCAGGACGTTTTCAAATGAGCCGGGCATGACGCCGATGACGGTGAAGAGCTGGTCATCGAGGCGGACCTGACTGCCGATGATGGCTGGATCAGCGTTGTAGCGACGATGCCACAATTTGTCGCTGAGGATGACGACGTTAGGGCCGCGAAAGCGATCGTCGAAGGCCTGGAAATCGCGTCCGAGAGCGGGGACGATGCCGAGGGTGCGGAAGAAGTCAGAAGTGACGCGTTGGCCGGTGAAGCGCTCGGGGTGATCGGCCTGGCTGGTAGCGGTTGCCGCGGGTTGCCAGGGCTTGAAGACAGCGACGGCTTCGAAGGAGCGGTTCCGTTGCAGTAGTCCCTGGAACGTGCCGAAGGTGACGGCCATGGGAGTTTCGTTGGTTCGCATCTCCGAAAGCATCATGAGGCGGTGCGCGTTCGGATAGGGCAACGGGTCGATAAGAATGGGCTTGATGGCGCTGAAGATGGCAGTGCTGGCTCCGATGCCGATGGCAAGGGTAAGCGCGGCGACGGCGGTGAAGCCGGGATTGCGCGCCATAATGCGCAGGCCGTAGCGGATGTCGTGCAGGAGGTTCTCCAGCCAGGGAAGAGTGCGGCGTTCGCGGTGGGCCTGTCTCGTTTGTTCCGCACCACCGAGGCGGATGAGAGCCTGACGGCGCGCTTCTGCAGGAGTGAGGCCAGAGCGGATGCCGTCGTCGATATGCATGGCAACGTGGCTCTCGAGTTCGGCGGCGAAGTCGGCATCTCGACGAGAGGCCCTTAAGAGGCCACGGACGCGTTGGGACAGTGCTCTGAGTTTGCGCAATGCGTTTCTCCTATTCGGTGCGGAGGGCCTGCATGGGATCGATGGAGGCGGCGCGGCGAGCTGGCAGGTATGCTGCGACGGTGGCGAGAGCACAGAGAAAAACCGCGGCCGCTACGAAGATGAGTGGATCAGCGCCGCCTTCGCCCATGAGCTTGGGACCTGCACCCATGGCTGAGTTGGTGAAAGAGATTGCAGAAACAACACGCACCACCGCGAAAGCGAGCAATCCGCCTATAACCAGCCCTCCCGCAGTAAGCGAGAGACCCTGGCCTATGACCATGCGAAGAACGTGGCTGGGCCGCGCCCCTAGAGCCATGCGTACGCCGATTTCCTGTGTGCGCTGCGCTACCCAGTAAGCCATCACGCTGTACAAGCCGACTGTCGCCAGCAAGACCGCGATGCTTCCTAAAACTGTCATGAGACTGGCTGCAATTTTTTGCGGGTAGAGCGATGCGCCGATGAATTCTTTCAGGGGCACAGCGTCAAAAATGGTGACGTTGGAGTCGATGTTGCGGGCCTGGGCACGCAGCGTGGTCAGGACGGCTTCAGGATCGCCATGTGAACGGACATAGAACGCGAGATTCATGTCGGTGCGATAAAGTTGGCGGAAAGCGACGTAGAAGTAAGGAACATTGGATTCGCCGAGATAGTGGTATTTCGAATCTTTAGCGACTCCTACGATGCGGAACCACGTGCCCCAGCCATGGACTTTGTGACCGATGGGATTGCGACCGGCGAAAAAGTGACGCGCGAAGGCTTCATTCACAATCATCACTGCAGGCGAGTTGTCGGATTCGTCGTCCTGCTCGGTGAAGTTGCGGCCCTCGACTATGGGAATGTGCATGAGCGGCAGGTAGCCAGGCGAGATGACGTTGCGGAAAATGTTCATGTTTTCGTTAGGGCGGGGCGCGTACCCTTCCACCTTGAGCTCCTCCCACCAACTAGGCTCGAAGCCGAGCGGAACGCCGTCAGAGTAAGCGACATCGCTGACGCCGGGAGCGGCCTGCATGCGCTCCGCGAGACGGCGACAGAATTCTTTGCGCTGCTGAAGGTTGTAACCGCTGGTGTTCAAATAGAACTGGCTCATCAGCACGCGGTTCGGATCGAAGCCAGGATCGATGCGCAGGGTGGTCTGGAAACCGCGTGCAAACAGGCCCGCGCCAACCAGGGCAACCAGTGCGAGTGCCACTTCAGAAGCAACAAGGATGGAGCGCAGGCGATTGCGACGGCCGGCATTCCCTCTGCGTCCGCCTTCGTTCATACGGGCATTTAGGTTGAGGCGCCCAACCTGCAATGCAGGGGCGAGGCCGGCGGTCAACGCAGCGAAGACACACAACCCGACGGTGAATGCGAGTACGGTCAGGTTGGGACGCGTGTCCATTGCTACGAGTTGCTGCATGGGGCCCGGCGGCATCAGATACCGCAGTGCGTGGCTCATCCACGGCGTGACCGCTATACCAAGGGTCGCGCCAGCGAGGGTGAGCAACAGACTTTCCGTGAGCACCTGGCGGGCAAGGCGCGTGCGGCTTGCACCTAGTGCGAGACGCGCCGAGAATTCCTTTTCGCGTACAGTGGCGCGGGCAAGCTGAAGGTTCGCGACGTTGGCGCATACAATGAGCAGCACCAGAATGCAGACGCCCATAAGGATGCGAAGCGGGCCAACGAGCAGGCCCTGCGGACCGTGAGGTGACTTCCAGAGCGGCAGCAATGTCGCAGACATGCCTTCACTGACGTCAGCATTCGCGATGGCCATGCGGCCGGCGAGAGCCGCAAGTTCCTGGCGTGCCTGGTCGACGGTAACGCCTTGCTTGAGGCGCGCGATGCCAAGCATGTTGCGGTTGTGGCGATCGCGGAGCATCCGCGGATTCACGCCGTTCAGCACGGGCTGCTGCATGTAAGGGACCCAAAGATCGTAGGCAGTAACGGGCATGGATCCGTGGAATGCGGGGGGCGCTACGCCGACGATGGTGAGCTCATGCTGATTGATGCGCAAGGTTTTGCCGATGACGCTGGGGTCGGCGTTCAAGTGGGAGCGCCAGTAGCGATCGCTGATGACCACGATGGGAAAAGACCCGGGAGCGTCTCCGTACTCAGCGGGAAGAAAGACGCGGCCTTGCTCCGGCGTGACGCCGAGGACGGAGAAGAAATTTCCGGAGACAAGCTCGCCCCAGACGCGGTCTGCGTGGTCTTCCCGGCCGACGCTGAAGGCGACGGGCTTGGTGACGGCAATACCGTCAAGCAGCTTGAGGTGGTCGCGGAAGTCGATGAAGTCAGGGTATGAGTTGGGAACCCAACCGCCACCGGGCGTGATCGACTCGATCGTCACGAGGCCGTCTGGATGTGCGACGCCGCCAAGCGGCTGAAGAAGAACAGCATTGATCCATGTGAAAGCTGTGGTGCAGACGCCGATGCCGATCGCCAGGGTAAGAACGGCGACGATGGTGAAGGCGCGATTGCGCACGAGCATGCGGAGACCGAAGCGGACGTCCTGGATGAGGCTTTCAAGCGATACCAGGGTCCGGCGTTCGCGATACACCTGGCGGGCTTGCTCTGCACCGCCGAGACGGACCAGTGCCTGGCGGCGTGCTTCCGCAGGAGTGAGTCCGAGGCGGATGTTGTCCGCCGTGTGCATGGCGACGTGGGACTCGAGCTCGGCGGTGAAGTCGGCGTCGGAAGGGTGGGCGCGGAAAGTACCAAGAAAGCGAACCGCAAGTGCTCTGAGTTTTTGCATCGCATCTCTCCTATTCCGTTCGCAGTGCCTGCATGGGTTCGATCCGCATGGCGCGGCGTGCTGGGACGTAACAAGCCGCGAGCGCGACCGCTGTCAACAACACAGTGACACCAATCAGGGTCCATGGGTCGTAGGTGTGTACGCCGTAAAGCATCGATGATCGAGCCATGAGTTGAGTCAGCGCTAATGCAGAGGCGAGTCCGACAGCGACGCCGATCAGCGCCAACCTGCCCCCCTGCTTCAAGACCCAGCGAAGGACATGTGCGCGATCGGCGCCCAGGGCCATGCGGATTCCGATTTCGTGGGTGCGCTGAGTGACGAGATACGAGATGACGCCATACATGCCAACGCTTGCGAGCAGCAAAGCGAGGGCGGCAAAGAGGCCGAGAAGAATCATGGAGAAGCGTCTTCCAGAAAGCGAGTCGGCGATAATCTGATTCATTGTCTGCGCGTCATAGACAACCTGTTCCCGATTCATTTGTCGCAATGCATTTTGGATTTGGCCGATCACGGCTTCGGAATCGCCGCGCGATCGGACAATGATGTCAGTCCCAAGGCCATCTTGAAGCGACATCTCGCCATCGCTGATCTGCATGAAAGGCAGATACATTTCAGCGTGAAGAGGAGAACTTGCTTCATTGTCCAGCCCCCACTGCATGACGTGCCCGGTCACTCCGATGATGGTTGCCTGGCGGTCATCGTCGTCCAGGTTGATGCGCTTGCCGATCGGGTCTTGGCTGCCGAAAAACTGATGCGCGAAGCGTTCGTCTACCACGATCACAGGGGGTGAGTGTTCATTGTCGGCCGAGGTGAAGAAACGCCCGCGCAGAAGGGGAACGCCCATGATCTTCAGGTAGTCAGGTTGCACAACGTATTCAAGCGACCAATGCATATCGTTGGTCGTTTGCGGCTTTGGCTCATTGTCCATCCAGAAGAGCATTTCGTCATCGTTCCCGGTCATCGGAATGCAGCCATTCACGAATGAGGCGCCCGCGATTCCTGGAACTTGCTGGATGCGCCGATCGACTTCACGATAGTAGGCGCGCACCGCGTCAGGCGATGCTGTGGACATCGATGGCGGCGCCGCGACACTGAAGGTGGTTACGCCGTTTGGATCGAAGCCGGGATCGACTTTTGACAGGGCAATCATGCTGCGGATCATCAAACCCGCTCCGACGAGGAGAACGAGCGCCATAGCCATCTCAAAGACAACAAGCAAATCCTGAGTGCGATGGCGAGCGCCGCTTACGCTTCGACTGCCTTCCTTGAGAGTGCCCTGCAACTTCTGGCGAGAGACCTTCCAGGCGGGCAGCAATCCAAAGAGGATGCCGACACCGAGGGAGACCGTAAATGTGAAGCACAGTACAGGGATACTGAGATGGATATGGGACGCGCGAGGCAGCGCTACAGGCACCAGCTTTACAATGGCGCGCGTTCCCCAGCCTGCGAGGAGCAACCCCAGAGCGCCTCCAGCAAGAGCCAGGATGGTGCTTTCAGTGAGCATTTGTCGCACGATGCGTATTCGTCCGGCACCGAGAGCGGACCGGATCGCAAACTCCTGCGTTCGCGCGCTGGAGCGCGCCAGAAGCAGGTTAGCTACATTCACGCAGGCAATGAGCAACACAAAGCCGACAGCGCCGAGCAGGACCAGCAGCAATGGTTGCACGCGGCCGACAACAGACTGGCGCAGGGAGACAATGCTGGCGCGAATGCCATGGTCGGCCTGAGGAAATGCACCTGCGAGACGGTCTGTGACGCCGTTCATGTCAGCTTGGGCTTGCTCGAGAGTGACGCCTGGCTTGAGGCGGGCGATGCCGTGGAGGCCGAGGCCCGCGAAGCGATTGTTGAGAGCCGGAGTTTGCCACTGCCCGATGGGCACATAAATGTCGCCGGCACGAAAATTGCCGACGGTCAGATCGAAATCTTCAGGGACGACGCCAATGATGGTGAAGGTGCGTCCGTCAAGAGTGATGGTTTGGCCAAGGATGTCTGACCGCGAGGCAAATTTGCGTGCCCAGAATCCAGCGCTGATGAGGGCCAGCGGGCTGCGGCCGATTTCATCTTCGCCGGAAGCAAAGACACGTCCCAGGACGGGTCGAACGCCGAGGATGGAGAAGAAATCGGACGAGACGTAGTCGCCGGGGACTCGCTCCGCATCGCCTGCTCCGGTGAGAGTGAACCGTCGCTGGTGAGAGATGGCCAGCGCGGCAAGAGTCTTGTTGTCCCGCTGCCAGTCACGGAAGTTGGGATAAGGGATCGAACCCTGGTCGAAGTTCGCCTTGCTTTCATGGACGGCGACGAGTTCGTCCGGGTGAGGATAGGGGAGTGGATTCAGCAGGACGCTGTTGACGATGGAGAATAGTGCGGTATTAGCTCCGATGCCAAGCGCAAGGGTGAAGATGGTGATGAGTGCAAAGCTAGGGTTCTTGCGCAATACGCGAAAGCCGTAGGCAACGTCTTGAGCCAGGGTTTCGAAGAGTGGCAGACGGCTGCGTTCGCGATGCGCCTGCCGGATTTGTTCCGCGCCGCCAAGACGGATCAGAGCCTGGCGCCGTGCTTCCGCAGGAGCGAGTCCGAGGCGGATGTTGTCCGCAGTGTGCATGGCGACGTGGGTTTCGAGTTCGGCGGCGAACTCGGCGTCGGCCGGACTGGGGCGGAAGAGGCCAAAAGTGCGATAGAGGAATGCTCGCAGGGTGCGCATGGTTGCTCCTTAAGATTCGCGGGCAGGGGTGAGAAAGCGATCGAGAATGGCGGTGGTCTGCTGCCAGTCCGCAGCGGCCTTCTTCAGTTGGCGATGGCCGGCCTTGGTGAGGTCGTAGAACTTTGCCTTGCGATTGTTTTCTGACGTTCCCCAACTGGAGCGGATGAAGCCTTCCTGTTCAAGCTTGAGCAGCGCGGGATACAGTGTGCCGTAGTTCAACTGCAACAGGTCGCCGCTGGTCTGCTCGATGCGGCGGGCGAGACCGTAGCCATGTTGCGGGCCCATGGATTCAAGGGTGCGCAGGACCATGAGTGCGAGTGTTCCCTGCCAGACATCGGATTTTTCGCCCATTTGCTTTTCTCCTTCAACTTCTATTGCCAACCAATAGGAGCACTCTACCTTAACTTCTATGGGAATGCAATACGAAAGATTTTCGCGCTTGGTTCCGGGAGATTTTTGAGCGAACCCTGGGTATGGTAGGCTGGCGCGTAGATTCCGTGGCTGATTTTGATCTGGAGGTTTCCCTGTGCTGGTTCAATTCATGGCTGTATCTACACTTGCATTCGCGGCTTTGCCGCTGGCTGCGCAGAGTTCTTCGTCGGCTGCAGACCTGAAAACCGCGGCGGAGCAGCAGTTGCCCGCACTGACTGAAACCTACAAGCATCTGCACGAAAACCCGGAACTCTCAAAGCAGGAAACGCACACGGCTGCATTTGTCGCTGGAGAACTGCGTAAGCTGGGCTACACGGTGACCGAGCACGTGGGCAAATACGAAGACGGAACGCAGGCTGAGGGCGTGGTGGCAGTGATGGAAAACGGCACGGGGCCAAGGCTGCTGCTGCGAACGGAACTGGATGCGCTGCCGGTGGAAGAGAAAACTGGGCTGGAGTATGCGAGCCACGTGAAAACAACCAATCCACAAGGGCAGGCGGTGAGCGTGATGCACGCCTGCGGGCACGATCTGCATATGACCGTGCTGCTGGGCACAGCGAAGGAGATGGCGGCACGAAAGACGCAATGGCACGGGACCTTGATGTTGATTGGGCAGCCTGCGGAAGAAGTCATCCAGGGAGCGGCGGCGATGCTGAGGGATCACCTGTACGAGCGGTTCTGGCGGCCGGATTTTGTGGTATCGGAACACGACTCAAACGACGTGGCGGCGGGAACGATTGCGGTGAAAGGCGGCCCGCTTGCCGCGAGCGCAACAACGCTCAACGTCACCATGCGCGGGATTGGCGGGCACGGATCGGCACCGCAGACCGGCAAGGACCCGGTTTTGCTGGCAGCAGAGTTCGTTCTTTTGGCGCAGACGATTGTGAGCCGGCAGATCGATCCGCAGCAGCCGGCGGTTCTGACAGTGGGTACGATTCACGGAGGCACGAAGAACAACATTATTCCCGACGAGGTAACGATGGGGCTGACACTGCGCGCTTACTCGATGACGGTGCGAGATCAAATTGTGGCGGGGGTGCGGCGGGAAGCGAAGGGATTGGCCGAAGGGTATGGGGTTCCCGAGGACCGGATGCCCACGGTGACTTTGATGGAGAGTACACCCGCGACGATCAACGACGCGGCACTGGCGGAGCGGATACGGGCGGCTGCGATATCGGTACTGGGCAAAGAGCGCGTGAGCGAGGCCAAGGCCATTATGGGCAGCGAGGATGTGGGTCTGTTTACATTGGACGGAAAGATCCCCGGAGTGATGTATTGGCTGGGCGCCGCAGATGCGGAGAAACTGGCGGAGAGCCGGAAGACGGGCGTACCGCTGCCAAGTCCGCACTCGGCGCTGTTTGCGCCGGTTTATGCGCCGGCGATTACTACTGGCGTTACGGCAATGACGGCGGTGGCGCTGGATTTGCTGAAGTGACCACCCGCACCACTTGCGGTGGGGCCCCTTGATTTTTCCGGGAGTCGAGTAGAAAAGCTCCGGCTATTTCGACGGGTCAACGAGGGCCTGGTCGACTATTGCATGGCTCTTGTACTCGATAGGGTGGTTGTCGTACAC
>JBAWCO010000756.1:0-13141 GCA_049590315.1 Occallatibacter sp.
GTTTATTTGTTCCTCCGGATGGGCGCATGTCTGTCTCTGGCTATGCCCGCCGCCGCCCTTGAGAACATGGCAGGATTCAAGGCCCTGCGTCGCAGTTGGAAACTGACCAGGGGCAGCCGCCTGCGCATTATGTTCACCTGGCTGGCAATCTTCGCAATGTCCTGGATTGCATCGAGTATCCCTCAGTTCATGCTCTGGGGAATCATGTCTTTCATCGGCCGTGGATTGCATCTTGTGGTACTTGCTCGCCAACTCTACCTGCCGGTCGCGTACACCATGCTCACAATCATTCATGCCCTCCTCGGCCCCATCTTCCCCATCGCCATCACCCTTTTCTACTATGATCAGCGCATACGCATGGAAGGCTACGACATCGAGAGAATGATGGACGCTGCTGGCCTAATCTCGCCTATATTGACCGCGCCCGTGGCGCCTGCGGAAGAACCTCAACTCGCCACGCCTGCAGCAGCCGAGGAGACGCATTCGTGACTGTGCGCCCAGCCTTCACCGGCGTTGCCCTCGCCGCACTTCTAGCTGCCGCGCCCGCGCGCGCCTCCGGCCCCATCCCCGCCGTCCCCACTCCCCCGGCAGGCCGCTGGCATGATGCCTCGCTGGACGAGTACCGCACCCACCTGACGGCACTCACCACCCTCGTGGACGCATGCGCCAAGGCACGCGACATGAAGACCTGCGATCCCGCGCTGGTGGGACCTGATGATCGCGTCCCGCTAGGCAACAGCGCAAACGCTGAACGCCGCCTGGTGCGCTATGGGTGGCTGCGCGTGCTGTTCTCCAAAGCCCAGGACAAGGACGCGCCGGTTGAAGACACCAGCAAGAAGGCTGCCCCGGACAAAACAAATCAAGACAAAACCAACCAGGACAAATCCAAGTCCGAGTCTGCACCCAATTCCGGCACAAAAGATGCTCCGGCCTCGAACGACGCCCACCCGCCCCCACCGACCACCACGCAACTGCTTCAGGACGCCGAAACGCGCCTGGCTCATGATCTCGCGCAGACCGATGCCCCCCCACCCGCCGCTCCCGATCACACGCAGCAGCGCAACGCCATGAACCGGGTGCTTGCCGGTCACGACTTCCGTGGCCTAGCCGAACCTTCTCCGCGCGAAACGCTGGGGGAGAAGATCAACAACTGGATCAACCGGCTCTTTGAGAACGCGCAAAAATTCGGCGCTCGCTCCCCGTGGATTGGCCGCGCGCTTGTAGGCGGATTCATCCTCGTTGTCTGCGTCGGTCTGGTCTGGGGCCTGCTGCAACTCGAGCGCCGCTGGCGCATCCGCCTCGTTCCGGAAGACCGCCCCCCCGACTCCGACGCTCCCTCGGCCCGCGACTGGCAATTGTGGCTGGAAGACGCGCGCGCAGCGGCAGCCGCCGGTCTGTGGCGTGAGGCGATTCACTTTGTCTATTGGGCCGCCATCTCTCGCCTCGAATCGCGGCGACTGTGGCCTGCCGACCGCGCCCGCACGCCCCGCGAGTATCTTGCCCTGGTAGCACCTGAAGATCCGCGCAAGGCTCGACTGGCATCTCTCACGCGCAGCTTTGAATTCATCTGGTACGGCGGTCGCCCCGCGGTTGAAACCGATTACCGCGCCGCCGAGCAACTGGCCAATGCGCTCATCTCAGGCAGTGCCTCACCTGCCGTAGATTCCGGCGGAGGCGCAGCACAATGAAATTCCTCTCCTCCCTCGACTCCAAAGACCGCAAGCTCCTGCTCTGGTGCCTTAGCATCGCCATCGTGCTGGCCGTCTTAACTGGCTTCCTGCTGCCTGGCGCCAACAGCAACAACAATCCGCTGCCATCCACCTACCTCTCCGGCCGCCATGGCGCGCGCGCAGCCTATGAGACCCTGCTCAACTCCAACTACCCCATCGAGCGCTGGGAACGGCCGCTCGCCGAATTAGCAGCGCAGGCCGGTCCCGACACCGTCGTCATCTTCGCCGAGCCGTTTACCCGCGAGCCAAGCGACATCAAAGCAGTACGTACCATTCTGGAACGCGGCGGCCGCGTGCTCTCCACCGGTTTCTGGGGAGGATTCATTCTGCCCGGCGACGCCAGCGGCACACCGGAAGAAATCAACTTCGCCGCCTGCAAGCTGGAACCCGAGGGGCTCGATCCTCTCGCAAATTCCGGCGAGGTGTGGATGGTTCCCCAAGCTGCCTGGGCCATGGGCAACCCCGCGCACCGTGTCGACTACAGTTGCGCAAGCCAGCCCGCAGTGGTGGAGTACGACTGGGGCAAGGGCCACGCCGTCTGGTGGGCCAGTTCTACCCCGCTGGAAAACGGCTCGCTTGCCCGCGGGCACAATCTCGATCTCCTTCTCAATTCGATCGGGCCGCCTGAGGGTCATCATTTTTACTGGGATGAGTCGCTGCACGGAGAGATCCGCTCAAATTGGAGCTACGCCTCCGGCCCCTCGCTGACTCTGCTTCGTATCGGCTTGTTTGCGATGGCGCTCATCGTAGTCTTCAGCTTCAGCCGCCGCAGCGGCCCAGTGCGCGATCTACCCGCGCCCGCACGCGCTACGCCGATTGAATTCCTCGACGCGCTCGGCTCTCTCTATCGCAATGCAGGCGCAGCATCCACAGCCGTATCCATTGCCTGGGAGCGGTTTCGTCGCCGCGCGTTGCAGCTTTGCGGGCGGCGCGGATCCAAAATCTCCGCGATAGAACTGGCGCAGACCATTCGTAGCCGCTTCCCCCTGGCCGATCCAACCCTGGAAGCCGATCTCGTAGCATGCGAAGAAGCGGCGTGGGGCGAAACCGTCACGCCGCGTGAAGCGCTCAAGCTAATTCAGCTTCTCCACGACCACCAGGAAAAGCTTTTAGCCGCGGCAAGATCGGGCAGCCCTCATCTGTTACCAGCCGCTCAGCAGGAAATGAAACTGGAGTCTAAGCCAGACCTCCGAACCGAAGACATCCAATCCAAACCTCAGGAAAGGGCTTCATGAGCCAGGAACCGAACGCAAATTCAGCGGTAGACCCAAACCAAGACACGAAAACTGCGGAGCAGCTGCGCGCGACCAGCCAGCTCATCACCCACGCCCGCAGGGAACTGGGCCGCGTCATCGCCGGCCAGGGCGACGTCATTGAGGAAGTGCTGATCGCGGTTCTGTGCCAGGGCCATGCGCTGCTTGAAGGCGTGCCCGGCATCGCCAAGACGCTTATTGTGAAATCCCTTGGCCGGCTACTCGGCCTCGGCTTCCAGCGCGTCCAGGCCACGCCCGACCTGATGCCCGCCGACATTCTCGGCACCACCATTCTGCGCGCGGGCGCTGAAGGTTTCAGCTTCCACGCCGGCCCTGTCTTCACTGACCTCCTTTTGGTCGACGAGATCAACCGCATGCCCCCGCGCACACAGGCCGCGTTGCTCGAATGCATGGAAGAGCGCCAGGTCACCACCGATGGCGTCCGCCGCCCATTGCCCGCGTGGTTCACCGTCTTCGCCACCCAGAACCCAGTCGATTTTGAAGGCACCTATCCTCTCCCCGAAGCGCAGTTGGACCGCTTTCTCCTGAAGATCCACGTTGCATACCCAACCGAACAAGAGGAGTTGCAAATTCTGGAGCGCCACCACGCAGGCTCAGGCGCGGGACTGCTGGAAGACGTCACCATCGCCCCCATTCCCGCAGACCTTCTCGCCCGTGCCCGATCCGAAGTCCGCTCCATCCGCATCGAGCCGGAGCTCTATACCTACATCCTGGCTCTTGCGCGCCGCACACGTGAGTGGCCCACACTGCTATTGGGCGCAAGCCCCCGCGCAGCCATCAGCTTGATGAGAGTCGCGCAAGCAACAGCCGCCTTCGAAGGTCGCGACTACCTGGTTCCCGACGACGTCAAGCGCGCCGTCCAGCCGGTGCTACGTCACCGCATCATGCTCAAGCCCGAGGCCGAGCTGGAAGGCTTTGACGCCAATCGAGTCCTCACCGACGTGATTGCCGCCGTGCCGGTGCCGCGGAAGTGATTTCCCCCTCGCTCCATCCCGATCCAATCAGCGCAGTCTGCGAGCCCCGCAGCCGCTGGGCCTTCGGTCTCACGCCGCGCGCCATCTGGCTGCTGATTGCCGGATTCCTGTTGCTGGTCCCCGGCTTCTGGGATGGCCGCCTTGCTTACTCCATGCTCGCCTGGGATGCGCTGGTGCTGGCTGCATCTTTCCTCGATGGACGCCGATTGCCACGAGCTTCACAACTCATCGCCGGCCGTTCCTGGTCCAACGCCCCCGCCCTCGACAGCGAAACCGAGATCGAGCTAACCATCGAGAATCGCGGCCACATGATTATTGACTGCCGCCTGGTCGACGATCTGCCCCCCGCCCTCGTCACCGAGCCCGCGACGCACCAGATCACCGCCTTCCCGCGCGTGCCCGCCTCCTTCCGTTATCGTGTAGAACCCAGCGAACGCGGCGACTGGCAAACAGGCTGGCTCTACGTGCGCTATCGTTCGCCGCTGGGCTTGGCCGAACGCTGGGCCCGCGCGCCGCTCACTCAAACCGTGCGTGTCTACCCCGCCCTGCGCACCGGCGAGGAGCAACAGATCTTCCTTGCGCGCAGCCGCCAGATCGACCTGCAACTGCGCCAGGTTCGCCAGCGGGGCCTTGGCCGCGACTTTGAGAGCCTGCGCGAGTACCGCGAGGGCGACGATCTCCGCGATCTCTGCTGGACAGCCACCGCCCGTCGCGGCAGCCCCATCACCCGCCAATACCAGACCGAGCGCAGCCAGCCGGTTTGGATCGTTCTCGACTGCGGCCGCCTGATGCGCTCGCGTGTGGCAGCGAAGTCGCCCGGGAAGTCTATGCTGCCCGTCGCTGAGCCGGGCGCGCGTGTACACTCCAAGCTCGACCATGCGTGCACCACCGCCGTCGCCCTTGCCCAATTGGCGCTTTATTCTGGCGACCGCGTGGGCCTGCTGGCCTATGGCTCTGGACTACAGCAGCGCCTCTTGCCCGGACGCGGCGCGGCCCACATGCGCCAGTTCATCGAGTCCCTCGCACAAGTCCACGCCGAATCCGGCGAGGCCGACCACCTCCGCGCCACGGCCACTCTGAATCGCCTTCAACCACGCCGCGCGCTCATTCTCTGGGTTACGGACCTGGCCGAAACCGCCATGCGCCCTGAAGTCATCGACGGTGCCGTGCAACTCCTTCGCCGCCACGTGCTCCTATTCGTCGCCATGGCGCAGCCGGAGGTGGAGTCCATCGCCCAGGCCCGCCCCAAGAACCTCGAACAGATGTTCCGAGCTGCCGCCGCGCAAGAGATGGCCGGTCGCCGCGAGTTGCTCCTCGCCCGCCTCCACGAACACGGCGCCCTCACCCTCGACCTCAACCCCGAAGAACTAACGTCGTCCGTCCTCAACCAATACCTCACCATCAAAGAACGCGCGATGGTCTAGGAGAAATTGTTTTTACGGGATAGAAACGGAGCAAGATTTGACCACTGAAGATCAGGGAACGCACGCACCTCGATCGGGCAAGAGCACGGTGTGGAGAGTCTACGTATTGGGTCTCTTGGGTGAGTTAGCTCTCCTTGCTTTGCTGCGCAGGGCGCATGTGTCGTGGGGCGTCATTCAAGTCCTCCTACTGCTGTTTCTTGTGCTTGCTCTACTCGGCAAACATCTCACCGGCCTTTCTGAGCACATCCAAATCTCGTTCCCGGTGTTTGAACAAAGAATTCAAAATCGGTACGGCCCCCAGTCTCTCCAACTCACAAACTTGGGATTCTCACCCTTGTTTTTCTATGGAGAGGCCTTCCCGCTGATCCGTGTCCTTCTGGTTTTCCCCGCCATCCTTTTTTTGACCATGTGGCTCAATGGGGAAGTCGCGACATTCTTTGGTGGATCTAAATTGCTTTTCGGGTATCCGGTATTCATTTCGCAGAACAGGACCGCATATGCCTATCCAAGCAAGCTTGGCATGAAATTCCACACTGCCTTTCAGGATGGCACGGTACTAATGACGAAGAATTTCGGCGGTAAATCGGGCTACGGGCCACCTGTGATCGCTCACATCCTGAGAAGCGCGAGCATTAGCAATGCGTGGACCGCGCATCAGGCGCAGATTAAAGCGCTGGAAGCAAACGGGCAGCGTGTCGTCGATGAAGTAAGTTTCCAGATTTTTTCCGAAATGTCGCGTAACGCGTAAGGAAATCGGTGGCCCGACCTCAGAAGCGTTTGCACTTACAACGAGTCGGCTGCCTCGATACCCGCATTGGCCGCCAGTCAATCCACGGTCGCCGGAAACAAAATACCACCCACCCCATAGCCTCCAAACCCAAATCTGCGGTACTATCTAAAAACCCGCCGGACCCCGGCCACGGAGGACACAATGTTCACGACTGTCGCCGTACGACCTACCCGCTGAACATTGCCTCGGGCCAGCTCCAAACTCCCGCCGCTCTCAAGCGGCATCCCGAGGATGCTCAAACCCCGGGTACCCACACTGCTCATCTTGACCAGTAGCTCGTCTTGATCTGATTGCAGCGTCATGCCCTTCGCTCGTGCCGTCCCTTTGCCGACGGCATCGTGGAGTTCCCCATGTCTGTCCTTGAATCTATTACCCCGCAGCCGCCTGAAAGCGGTGCAAAAGACCTCTGGTCCTCAGTGCGTGAAGCCCTGCGCGGCTCCTACCAGGACTACACCACTGGCAATCTCAACCGCGCCATTCTCCTGCTCGCCATTCCCATGGTTCTGGAGATGGTGCTCGAATCCCTCTTCGCCGTCGTCGACGTCTTCTGGGTCGGCCGCCTAGGCGCCAATGCCGTAGCCACCGTCGGCATCACCGAATCCATGCTGGCGCTCGTCTTTGCCATCGGCCTCGGCCTCTCCATGTCCACCGGCGCCATGGTGGCCCGGCGCATAGGCGAGAAAGATCCCAACGATGCAGCCATCGCCGGAGTCCAGGCCATCGTGCTCGGCCTGTTCATCTCGCTCGCCATCGGCATCCCTGCCGGCATCTTTGCGCCTCAACTGCTTCAGCTCATGGGCGCGTCGCCCTCCATCGTCGCCAGTGGCTCGGGCTACGCGCGCATTGCGCTGGGTGGCTGCGGAGCCATCATCATGCTGTTCCTCAACAATGCCATCTTTCGCGGCGCGGGCGATGCGGCCATCGCTATGCGCCTGCTCTGGGTGTCGAACATCATCAACCTGATTCTCGATCCCTGCCTCATCTTCGGCCTCGGACCGTTTCCCCACATGGGCGTAACCGGTGCGGCCCTGGCCACCTTCACCGGACGCAGCATCGGCGTGCTCTACCAGTTTTACCGGCTCATGAAAGGCACCGAGCGCATCCAGGTTTTGGCGCGCCACCTGCGCCTGAATCTCCAGGTAATGGTCCGCCTTCTGCGCGTCTCCGTAACCGGCATGCTCCAGTTCGCCATTGCCAACGCGAGCTGGATCGGCCTCGTCCGCATCATCTCCCTTTTCGGTTCAGCGGCGGTTGCGGGCTACACCGTCTCCATCCGCATCGTCGTCTTTTTCATCCTTCCCGCATGGGGACTCAGCAATGCCGCAGCCACCCTCGTCGGCCAGAACCTCGGCGCGCGAAAACCTGAACGCGCAGCGCAGGCAGTGTGGCGCACCGGCCTCTACAACATGCTCTTTCTGGGAACCATCGGCATCTTCTTCTTCGTCTTCGCCGGGCCCATCGTCGGCCTCTTCGTGGACGACCCGGCGGTGGTCCCCATTGCCGCCATGGCACTGCGTACTCTCAGTTGCGGCAACGTCGGCTACGCCTACGGCATGGTCATGTTGCAGGCCTTCAACGGCGCAGGAGACACCCTGACCCCGACCATCGTGAACTTCTTCGGCTTCTGGGTTCTGGAGATTCCTCTGGCCTGGGGTCTGGCCGTCGGCCTGCATCTCCGCTCCGAGGGCGCATTCCTCTCCATCGTCATCGCCGAATGCGCCATCGCCGCCGCCAGCATGGTGCTTTTCCGCCGCGGCCGCTGGATGAAGAAACAGATTTAGATCTCTAACCGCGTGATTCTGTATCAGCCCCGTGCCCCATCCATTCGGCTCTCTTTGCCGAATGGGTGGGAAAGCACAAACCTCATGGAACGAAATCACGCGATCAGTGCTCCAGACTCGGTAGATAACCCAGATGCGAAGGCAGAGACGGCCGCCAACCCGCCTTTTCAGCCGCATCCCGGAATCCCTTGAGCTCGCTGTTTCATCTGAGACAATAATGGCAGTGATTCGAGCGCACCAATTTGTCTCCCGGCACGCGGGGTTTCCGGCGCTTCTCGCGCTGCTGGCTTTGGGTGCCGTGTCCATTGCAGCGCACGCGCAGGGCGCCAACCCGTCCTCAGCCGCCAACCCGTTTTACGGCAGCGTCACCGCCCATCCGGTCTCCGGCGACGTCCTCAAGCTCTCACTGGACGACGCGATCCGCCGCGGCTTCGACAACAATCTTGGACTCAGGGAAGCGGAGAGCGGCGAGAAGGCCTATCAAGGCGAAAAAAATCAGGCCCTCCAGCAATTTCTGCCCACCATCACCCTCACCGGCGACACCGGCGTTTACCAGCACAACCTGGCCGCGCTTGGTTTCGGCCCCGGCATCATCGGCGACTTTGCTTCGCTCTTTCCGGGCGGCAAATTCCCCGCCGGGCTTTCCTTCATCACTCACGACACGCTCACCGAGGGCCAGCTCCACTACAGCCAGACACTTTTTTCAGGCCCGGTCATCGCCGGCTGGAGGGCGGCCGGCGCAGCGCGGCAATCTGCTTACTTTGCCAAAATGTCGGCCCGCGGCGAGGTGGTGCAGCAGGTCGCAACGGCCTACCTCCACGCCATTGCCGCTGCCAGTGAAGTGGATAACGCCAAGGCCATTGAAGCGGAAGACCAGGTTTCGCTTAACCAGGCTCATGCAGCTCACGAGGCGGGAACCGCAGCCAATCTCGACGAACTGCGGGCGCGTGTCCAGCTCCAGTCGCAGCAACAGGCCCGCATTGATGCTGAAGACAGCCTTGAGAAAGACCTGATCTTGCTCAAGCGTGAAATCGGCATCGATCCCGGACAGAAGATCGCCCTCACCGATCCGACGCCCTACAGCGACCTCGCCGCGCAAACCCCTGAAGAGGTCTGCGCCATCGCATACAAAAGCCGTCAGGATTATCAGAATCTTCAAAATCAGGCGATTGAGTACAAGGCCATCCATGCGGCCTATCGCAGCCAGCGCCTGCCCACTCTGAGCTTTGAAGGCTACTACAGCGTCAGCGAGATCGCCAGCATCGGCTCCCATGGCAACTTCCTTGCCCAGGGCACGCTCAAGCTTCCGCTCTTCCGTGAAGCCAGTCTGCGCGGCGATACCGAAGCAGCCCAGGCTCAGTGGTCCGCCGTCCAAATGCAACTGGCCGACCTCAAGAGCCACATCGATCAGCAGGTGCGCTCTGCCCTGCTCGACGTCGATGCAAGCCACAAGCTGGTCCAGGTGGCCCAGTCCAATCTTGAGCTGGCTACGCGTGCGCTCTCCGATGAGACCGATCGCGTGAACGCCGGCGTCGACGACAACCTGCCTCTCGTCACCGCCCAGGCCACACTCGCCTCTGCGCAGAGCAACCTGGTTGAAAGCCTTTACCAATACAACGTATCGAAGCTCGCATTGGCCCGCGCCGCCGGCATCCTCGAACAGCAATACCGGGTTTATCTAGGTAAGTGAAACGTCCCAGCTTATTAGAGCATCTGTAGGATTGGAATATCGCGATCCATTCAATCGCAGTCCATCCATTCGGCGCTCGTAATCATGAAAAGTTATCAGTCGCCGCAAGTTACCCGTGTAACGTATAAACAAGGGGCGCCTTCCACTTATGTCCAAAAAGCTCAGCATCAAGTACTATGTCGAGCCGGACCCTGCAGCGCTGGCTCGTCATACGGCGCAATACTTTGTCGAGATGGCCGGCGAAGCCGTCGAGGCACGCGGCCGAGCACGCATTGCCATCAGTGGTGGTTCCACTCCCAAAGCCGCATTCCAATTACTTGCCGACTCCAACCAGCCCTGGCGTTGGCGCATGCCTTGGGATTCAATCGACCTCTTCTGGGTCGATGAGCGAACCGTCCCTCCCGACCAGGCGGAAAGTAATTTCCGCATGACCCGCGAAGCCATGCTCGATCAGGTGCCGCTGAAGCCCGAGCAGATTCACCGCATGCAGGGTGAGCTGGAGCCCCAGGCCGCGGCCGACCGCTATGAATCGGAGTTGCGTTCGAGCTTTCGCCTCGAGGGCGCGGAGATCCCTCGTTTCGACCTTATCTCCCTCGGCATGGGCGATGACGGCCACACCGCCTCGCTCTTTCCACACACCGCGGGCCTCCACGAAATGAGCCGCCTGGTCATCGCCAACCAGGTGCCGCAGAAAGATACCTGGCGCATCAGCCTCACCTGGCCGGTCATCAACCACGCCAGTTCCGTCTTCTTTCTCATCGCCGGCGCTGACAAAGCCGCAATTCTAAATGAAGTTTTAACAGGACCGCACGATCCAGAGCGCCTGCCCAGCCAACTTATACGGCCTTGCAGCGGTATACTTACCCTGATTCTGGATAGGGCTGCAGCCGCGCTTTTACCTGCCACGAACGGGGAAGGCTGTGGGGTTTTGGAGAGGGAAAGATGATTCTGGCGGGAGACGTAGGCGGCACCAAGGTCCACTTGGCGTTGTATGACTTTACAGATGGCAAATTGAGTTACACCCGCGATAAGCAATATCCTGCAAAGGACTATTCCGGGCTTGAAGCAATCGTAAAAGAGTTTTTGAGCGCGGACAAAGTGACCGCCGCCTGCTTCGGCGTTCCGGGCCCGGTGCGCGACGGGCGCCTGCGATTGACCAACCTGCCCTGGACGCTGGACAGCCGCGAACTGGCTGCCAACCTCGGAATCCAGCACGTCTTTCTCATCAACGACCTAGAAGCCAACGGTTACGGCATCGCCGAGCTTTCCGCCGACCAGATCGTCACCCTCAGCGAAGGCGACTCCGGGCAGATCGGCAACCGCGCATTGATCGCCGCCGGAACCGGGCTGGGCGAAGGCCTGCTCACATGGAATGGCCACATCCACGTGCCCTACCCTTCTGAAGGCGGCCATACGGACTACGGCCCGCGCAACGAAGACGAGATCGACCTGCTGCGCTTCCTCAAGCAGAAGTACAACGGCCGCGTCAGCTATGAGCGAGTCATCAGCGGCATGGGCCTCACCAATATCTACGAATTCCTGCGTGAAGTCCGCGGCATGGAAGAGCCAACATGGCTGGCCGAGCGCATCGCCGCCGCCCACGATCCCAACTCGGTCATCACCGAAATGGCTCTGGCCGCCAAGAGCGAGATCTGCGAGAAGGCCCTGGATATGTTCGTCTCGGCCTATGGCGCAGAGGCCGGCAACCTGGCCCTCAAGGTGCTTTCCGTCGGCGGACTCTATGTCGGCGGCGGCATCGCTCCACGCATCCTGGAAAAACTCAAGGACGGAACCTTCATGAAGTCCTTCACCGACAAGGGCCGCCTCAGCCAGTTGCTCATCAACATGCCGGTCCGCATCATCCTAGAGAGCAAAGCCGCACTACTCGGCGCCGCTGCCTTCGCCGAAGCCCGCGCCGCCGAAATCAGCGGCGTCTCCGCGAGAGCCGCGTCAGTCCGCTTCTAGCGCAATCCACAAAACCCAAAACGAAGGGCCAGCCAATCCGGCTGGCCTTCGTTTTCCCGTATGATACTCACCTTCTGCCACGCATCAATCGCTGAGCGAAAAAACTACATTCACAGTAGTTTCCACCTCCACTAGCTCGCCGTTGAATCGGCATGGTTTGTACTGCCAATGCGAGACGGACTGCAACGAAGACGCTGCAAGGGAAGGCCAGGGGGCCGAGACAACGTGCAATTGGTGGATCGCGCCGTCGATGCCGATTATCGCCCGCAACACCACTGTGCCTGAGACCCGGGCTTGCTTGGCATCCTCGGGATAGATCGGAATCTGTTTCTTGATGAGGAGGCCCTGCGCTACCGCTCCTGCAAAAGTAACTCGTTTCGCCTCCGAAACAGGAACATTGGCCGGAGGTTGAAGCGCGGGATCAGCAACGGACAAACCAGTAACCGAATCCACAGTGGCGGAAAGTATCTTGCGCTTCCCTTCGAAAAGATTGATCTCCCGAGCTAGATACTTGTCCTGCATTTTCACAATCTTGTTGAAGTCTGTGATCAAAGTGCCAAATGAGTAGCTAATCCGCAGAACGGGCATGTGGGGATCGAAACAGTAAGTCGGAAACAACCCAAGAGGCACAGCTTGTACCATCCCATGCTGCGGCATCAATGGAATCACCATAATGCAGGGGTATTTCACGCTGCCCAACGTAACGTTTTCGCGATCCAGACGATATTTGGCGGCGTCCAAATCACTGTCGTCGGGTAATGGCGAAAGCAGCTTCTCTCGCAATGTGTGTTCAAAGAATTTAAGCGGTTCGCCCGTGGACTGTGAGGCATGTTTGCCGTCCGCTATATGCCAGTCCGTGTGCGTTCCGCTTGGACGCGACCAGGTCTCGCGATACACTTGTGGCGATGCCCACCAATACTCGTAAGTGCCCCGCTCTGCAGCGTCGCCTTTCTCATCGTAGAGTTGGTAAGCCGCCTTTAAATACCAGGGCTTGAGTGAAGCGGCGCCCAAATCGTACAACGGCGCAGCCTTCGCGAATACTTCCCGCGGCTCCTTCGGCAAATCTGGCGCCGCGCTTGTAGCCGTCTGGCCAAGACCCACCACGGCTGTCACCAAAAACAGAACAACCAAATATATAGAGCGCATGATGCCAGAAGGGTAGCATGGCTGTGTCCGATTCATCGCAGCCTTACTTCGATGCGTGGAATTGGCGCAACACCCTCAGTGCGAGCCTCCCGCGAGCGTCTGCCCCACCGCAGGTGGCTCCAGCGCAATGTCAATCTTCCGCAAAATGTCATGCGGCTTCGCCTCGCCGCACTTGGTCAAAGCCTGGTCCTCGCATATCCGCTCAATCGTCTTCACCGGATTGTCCATCGTGACGCTCAGAATCTTCCCATCCGCCAGGCTCACCTTGATCTCCACGGTGAAGTTCTCCTGTCCCACCGCGGCCGTATAACTTCCGTTCTGTTCTTTCTGCACGCCCACCCAATTATTCGGCAGGTCGCCCACTGGC
>JBAWCO010000757.1:0-6039 GCA_049590315.1 Occallatibacter sp.
TCCCCAGTTCCCGCTTCTGAATGGGTGTCCGGAAACCTAAACAACCCTGAATACCAAACAAGGAGGAATCGTGATCAAGACAGCAAGGCTCGCGTCAGGACTAGCTTCGGCGATGATCTTCCTCGCCGGAATGGCATTTGCACAACAAGACCCTGGAGTTCAGAGCGCCAGTCGAGGTACCGGCGCGTCCATCATTGTTTCCGGGCAGGACCCGAATGGTTTCGAAGCCTTTTTCACCGACGGTCTCAGTCGCTTTCAGGATGTGGAGAACGTTTCCGGCGGCGCTAACGTCGGTCTAGGGCCGAGATTCAACTCTAATAGTTGCGTTTCGTGCCACTCACAACCTGCGATTGGCGGGTCGGGACTGGCCGTCAATCCTCAGTTCAGCTTCCCCACCGATGGGGTTGCACCGGGCAATACCCTCCCCTCTTTCATCACGCAGAACGGCCCAACCCGCGAAGCCCGTTTTCCGTTCATCCTGAACAGCAACGGCACCGTCAATACGAGCGCTCCTAACGGAGGAGTGGAAGATCTGTTCACTGTTTCCGGCCGTTCAGACAGGGGCACCTGCACCAGTTTGGCACAGCCCAACTTCGCTGCAGCCGAGGCGGGAGGCGACATCATCTTTCGGATTCCCACGCCGACATTTGGCCTAGGTCTGGTTGAGAACCTTGATGACTCAACTCTGCTGACTAATCAGAGAACTAATCTCAGTAACAGTTTTGGCATCTCCGGTACTTTCAACCGCAACGGCAACGACGGGACCATCACACGCTTCGGTTGGAAGGGGCAGAACAAGTCGGGGCACATTTTTGCAGGTGAGGCCTACAACGTGGAGATGGGCATTACCAACGAATTGTTCCAGAATGAGCGTCCGGACCCAGAGGAGGATCAACTGGCATTGGGGTTGCCGACAAGCTGCCTGAATCTTTCTGGAAAAGGGTATCCGGAAGACACTTCCAACCCCAATTCGTCGCCGAATGCAGCGGTGCTTGACGATGTGTCGGCGTTTGCCAATTTCATGCGATTCCTAGCTCCGCCGCCACCCGGTCCAGTGGTGCTGAATGGATCGACGGTACCCGCAGCCACAATCGCTGTAGGCAAAGCCCTGTTCACTTCGGTCGGCTGTGCGACTTGCCACAATCCGAGTCCAGGGAATACGCAAGTGTCGAACTTCGTTCCTGCGCTGAGCAATAAACCAGTGCCTGCGTACTCCGATTTTGAGATCCATCACATGGGCACAGGTTTTGCGGATAACGTGTCGCAGGGTAATGCGGGCGGTGATCAGTTTCGCACAGCTCCCTTGTGGGGGTTAGGACAACGGATCTTCCTAGACCATGACGGCCGTGATCTTAGCGTCTCTGCCACCATTCAGAATCACGCCAGCAACGGCAGCGAAGCCAACACGGTTATCACGAACTTCAATAACCTCAATTCCACGCAGAAGCAGGAAGTGCTCGATTTCCTGCGTTCTCTGTAAACCGTGACAACTAGCGGGCGAGACATGAAGATGTGTCTTGCCCGCTTACTCTCCACCTAACCGCCCGGCTGACCAGCCGAGCCTTCGAGCGGAAAATGCGCAGTTTCGAGGAAAGAAGATGCATTCTAGACTCTGCTGTTACCTGGCTGCATATGCTCTGTGTGCATCGTTGACATCGTGGGGACAATCCGAGGCGCGAGGCAATCAGCAAACCGGTGTCGACGGTTCCGAGGATCCACAGCACATGTCGAAAGTGCCCAAAGGAGTCATCCTGGTTAAGGGCGCCTGGTCGAGCGCAAGTGACTCCGTAACTCCACTGCCGGAAGATGGAAATGTGGTGGGCAGCGTATTCAGCAATGAATATTTCGGCATGAGCTGGACGCTTCCGCCAGATTGGACGGAGAAATACAAAGGACCACCCCCGTCGGATCGCGGCCGCTATGTGATCGCCCAAATAGATCCTGCGGACACATTCAAAGGAGAAGCTCGCGGGGGCATCCTGATTACGGCCGAAGACATGTTCTTCACACCTTTGCCGGCGAACAACTCACTGGAATTCGTGAATTATGCCAAGGACCATTTGCAGGCCGACTACAGAGTTGAACAATCGCCAAAGCAGACCAAGGTAGGCGGCCGCTCTTTTACATTCTTCTCGTATTTATCGCCGGTAGCTGAGTTGCATTGGTACATATTGGCCACTGAAATCCGCTGCCATACTGTCGAAGTGACGCTCACGAGTCGCGACACCAAACTCCTGAATGACTTGACGCAGGACCTGAACAAGATGAGGTTTCCTAGGGATGACTCACCGTTATCCGAAGACGCGTTTCCGGTGTGCATCAAGGACTATGCGAGTGGCGCCAATGTGATTGCGCGAGTTGATCCAATTTTCACTGAGCGCCGTTTCAATTCTGTTCCGGTTCGGATCATCATCGACAAAGAAGGTAGGATCAAGCACATTCATCTTCTCAGCGCTTTTCCAGATCAGGTAACAGCCATCACCGATGCCCTGAAACAGTGGAAGTTCAGGCCGTACCTGCGAAACGGGCTGCCTGTTGAGGTGGAAACCGGCATCATGTTCGGATTCGCGCCCAGCCCGATGATATCCGCTGCAACAAACCCCACGCCCAGGTAATACGCAGGAGAATCAGAACGCTTTGGTGCAGATAACTTTGTGTCGATATGTCTTCGCGAAAATTGAATGCGGGTTGAATTGAAACAGCCGCGGGCAAAGGAGACCCATGATCCGTAAGCGTGTCAAGAAATCCTGGATAGTTGAAGGTGTCTTGGTCGCTGGCATCTTTGTGTCTTGTTGCACAGCGTCTGCTGCTGCCGACTCGATTACAGGTGTAGTTCGAAATCAGACTTACGGGCGGCCAGCGGGCGGCGATGACGTGATTCTTCTCGGCATCGGCCCAGAGGCGCACGTGGAAGCACGTACCAAAACGGATTCTCAGGGGGCGTTTATCCTCGAGCTGCACCAGCCCGGCAAGCCCCATTTGGTCCGCGTGATTCATCAAGGCGTCAACTACGATCGGCGAGTTTCAGGGGCCGATGTAATATCAATCGACATAGCCGATGCGGCGGCCAACGTTCGGAGCATCAGCGGCGGAATCGAAATCATCCGCATAGGAACCCAGGGAAGTTTGCTTCATGTCTCCGACATGGTTGAGATCAAAAACGATTCCAGCCCACCGATGACCGAGGCAAATGAGCGAACCTTTGAGATTTATCTGCCTGTGCATGCGAAGATCGATTCGGTTCTGGCGGCCGGTCCGGAAAATATCGGAGTGCCGATCGCCCCGATTCCCGCCCACGACGCGCCTGGACGCTACACCGTGAACTTTCCCTTGCGCCCTGGGTCTACCAAATTCGCTTTCAATTACGACCTGCCATACGATGGCCGTGCTGTTTTTCGCACGAAGAACATGTATCCGCTACAACAATTGGCTGTGATGATTCCGCCGACGATAATATTTGCATCCCGTTCCCCGGCTTTTCAGATTCTTCCCGTGGGCAACGACAGATATCGAGTGGAGGCGGCCGAGTCAGTGAAGGCGGGAGAGGGGCCGGAGTTCGAAATCTCAGGGGTTGGAGACCTTCCTTCAACGCAGGATCAGGTTCATTCTGTACCCAGAGCACATGCAGGTTCATTTAACGCTCCTTCGATTTCTGCGCAAGGTAATGCGAACCCGCAGGCTCAAAGCGCGAAGGCGTTGGAGTCAGCGTCTATTGCACGGCTCCCTACCCTTTCATCGCGGATGCAATGGGGTATCGCGAGTGCAAGCGCCGTTGTGATCCTTGCCGCCTGCATGATCTTTGTCTGGCGCAGGCAACGCCGGCTCGCGACTGCGGTAACAACGGCTGGGCAGCGGGCTGAGCAACCTGAACG
Organism: Occallatibacter sp.; assembly: GCA_049590315.1. Classification (GTDB taxonomy): domain Bacteria; phylum Acidobacteriota; class Terriglobia; order Terriglobales; family Acidobacteriaceae; genus Telmatobacter. The sequence goes on from JBAWCO010000757.1 coordinate 3,873, forward strand.
GGCCAATGTGGCCTTGGTTGAAGCGTTGAAGGATGGGCTGTTTCAGCTTGAAACCGACCGGTTGCGAGGGGCCATCCCGGAGGAAGAGTATGTATCGGCCAAGCAGGCCCTGGAACGCACAATCCAGTGGGCTCTGACACGGTCGTCAGCGCAAAGAGAAAACGTTCTGCAGCAATTAGGCCGCGATGTGTCACATCCTTCCACAGCTTAGCTGGGAGCAATAGCGTTCTTAAGAGAAAATCCGATTCAACTTCCGTGTTGATTTCGCATACTACAACTGTTTTATTCAGGTTCCATCTTCTGCCCGCCGCCTAAAATCGGAATCTTTCCATTCGATTCTCCGTTGGGCGCGGGGGAGTGTAAACTGGGTGCCGTTCTGGAAGTCGTGAACAAATTTCGGCCCAAAATCCAAGTGAAATGAGGACCCTATGCACAGAGGATTATTCTCCATGGGATCGAAGAGTGGCGCGCTATTGACCCTGCTCGCCGTTGCCGTCACGCCCGCAATTTATTCCCAGACAACTAACACCTCAACTCAATCAAGCCCGTACCAGATCGGAACGTCGCTGGAAGCCACAGCTGATCCGCCGGTGCCCCGCCCGCATACCAAGCCCTGCGTAGTGACGCTGCTTTCCAACCAGGCATTCGATAACTTCAATAACGCGCCTTTCACCTACACGCCTCCGACGAACTGCCCTGGGCCATGGTCGAAGGTGGTGTTTGAGGGCGACTTCTCCATTCAGGCCGGAGTGCAGTTCGACCGCACCGCCGAAGTGTTTCTGGGTAACGTGGACATTTATTTCGGCACCACGGCCGAGCCACTTCAGAACGCAACCGATACGTGGCACGTGGAGCGCGACCTAACAGACTACACAGCACTGTTCGCAACCCCGCAAACGGGATTCGCGAGCCTGGGCAATTTGATTGAGCCGGGTTTAAACTCGATTATTTTTGGAACGTTCACGCTGGAGTTTTACCCGGCGAATTTCGCGAACCCCGCGCCACGCAGTGCAGATGCGGTGCTTCCGATCCCCGACAATTCGAATGGGACGTTTGCGATTGATGCGGGGAGTCCGGAGCTGACGCAGACGTTTACCTTGCCTACGAACATTGAGGGCGCGTACCTGGATGTGTTTGCGCAAAGTCAGAATCAGGAAGAGCAGTGGTTCCTGTGTGTGCCGACAAGCCTGGCTCCGACGCTGGGGGACTGCCATAACACCTCGTTCCGCGAAGTGGAGATCAGCATTGATGGCACGCCAGCAGGCGTGGCTCCGGTGTTTCCATGGATCTATACGGGCGGGATCGATCCTTATCTTTGGATACCGATTCCAGGAGTGCAGACGCTTAACTTCAAGCCCTATCGCGTTGATCTGACGCCGTTCGCCGGAGAACTGAGCAATGGGCAGCAGCATACAATCGGCGTGAGTGTTTACAACGCCTATGAATACTTCAGCACAGATGCTGTTCTGTTGCTATACGAAGATCATGGGAGCAAAACCGTTACCGGCGAAGTAACACACAACACGCTGACAGCCCCCGACCCAACGGTCGTGAGTACCGTGTCGATCGATTCGAGTGGGGTTGGGTCGGGCACGATTACCACGACCAACGCGCACAATTTCACGATTGCGGGTTATGTGAATACATCGCATGGTCGCGTCACTACCACAGTGGATGAGGCTGTGAACTTCAAGAATGTCACCAACGTGGCACTCACTGCCAGCAACGAAGAGATCCAGAACGAGGCTCAGAGTTCGACCGTGGATGCGAAGACTACGACGAAAGACGGGTTCCTGTTCGGCACCAAGGAGACCCACATCTCGTATCCGTTTACGATCAACCTCTCAGATACATTCCTGTCGAACGGCGACGTTCCTCAAGTCACATCGATCGACCAGCAATTCGAAAAGAGCGAGACGGATTCTCTGGAAGGGTTCCCCGTATTTAGGTCCAGCGAGAGCAATGAAGTGGCGACCCAGGACTCCACCGAGTTTGTGTTTTCGAATGGTGGATATTCTCTTGGACCAAGCTCAGGCCAGAGCAGCAAGCAGACGTACACCTACAACAATTCACGCGGGGATTGTTACAGCCGCACGCTGACCGCAGCTGATCTGCTGCTCACCAAGGTGGAGAACCAGAAGGAGTGCCAGGGGCATCAGCGATGGTA
>JBAWCO010000758.1:0-2237 GCA_049590315.1 Occallatibacter sp.
ACGGATTGACGTCCACCTTCACCTATGACGAGCTGAACAGGATCACCGAGTTGTCCACGGCTGCATCTGGAGCGCAGATTGCCGATTACAAATACACGTTGGGATTCACCGGCAACCGCACCAACGCGACCGAGTTGAGTAACCGCACGCTGGCCTGGAACTTCGACGGCATCTACCGGCTCACCAACGAAACCATCACCGGCGACCCGGCCAACAACGGCGGCAACAACGGCAACGCAACGTATACGCTTGACCCGGTAGGCAACCGCACCGCGGCAAGCTCCACGTTCAGTAGCTTCAGCCCCGGCTTCGGCAACTACAATCCCAACGACCAGCTTTCGACGGAGAGCTACGACAACAACGGCAACGTGTTGACCACGGGCGGGAAGACCTTCACCTACGACTCGGAGAACCACATGACTTCCATGACGCAGGGGGCAACTGTGGTCACCATGAAGTACGACGCTTTCGGCAATCGTGTCTCGAAGACGGTGAACGGCGCCACCACCACGCAGTACCTGGTCGATGATCTGAACCCGACCGGCTACGCGCAGGTGATGGATGAGTTAACCGGGCCGATTGGGTCGGCACTGGTCACGCGCGCTTACACCTACGGCTTGCAGCGGATCAGTCAGGACCAGTTTGTCAGCAACGCGTGGATATTGAGCTACTACCAGTACGACGGCGGCGGCAGCGTGCGCCAACTGACCAACTCCATCGGGCAGGTGACCGACAGCTATGAGTACGATGCCTTTGGCAACAGCTTCACCAAGCAAGGCACCACGCCCAACAACTACCTCTACCGCGGCGAACAATACGACTCCGACCTCGGCCTCTACTACCTTCGCGCCAGATACTACAATCCCGCCACCGGAAGGTTCTTGAGCAGGGATCCGGAAGATCACGCCCCCGAGTATCCAAACACTTTGCACAAGTACCTTTATGCGGGTGGCGACCCTGTGAATGCCATTGACCCGACTGGGCGGGATTGGGAGGGTCTGCAAATCATAGTTGAGGCGGTGCAAACTAAAGTCTTTGCACAACTTTACTGTCGCGCGGTTGTGGCTATGCTTGTTTACGAAACGGTTCGATTCCTAAAACTTGTGAACTCGGAACTCGGTATTGTTGGCGCAGTTGGAGCGGGTGCCGCAGCTGGGGGCGCCTGCGGATTCATTCCTTAAGGAGTTGCAGATGAAGGGGCTACTGGTGCTGCCTGGAGGCTCATTTATATCTGTCAACGCGTTTGTGATTTTGACTCAGATTCTATTGACTGGAGGTCCGAAGTGGCAACGTATACGAATTGGAAAACATCCGTAAGACGACTTGAAGACTTGGGTCTGCTCTTGATCTGCGTCTTGATTTGCGGATTTCTTGCGACACATACGACATTGGAAAAATGGGATCTGTCATACGCCGCATGGTTCGGTTGCTTCTTTGTTGCTTCAGCTTGGGGGGCGAGAGTAGACTCTCGGCTGAGAGAGGCAGAATTGCCGCGTTGGTACGTGTTTCCAATAGTGTGCGGGCCAATATGCATACTCGGATTAATCTGGCAGTTTAAGTTCATAGGCGGACTGGTTGCCCTCGTATTGTTCGTTTTTACCCAGGTTCCCATCGCATTCCTCCGACGAAAGCCGAAACCGGATGAGATGGAGGGTGCTCCGCCCTTGACTCACTGCTGAAGCGTGAGCGGGCGGTCCGATGTCCAACCTTTGGGACCTGGGATGCAATTACGATTCGAGGCCTACGCTTATGACAACCGCCGCGACATGTGCGTTTGGCGAAGTTTCGCCCAGCCCATCGTACTATCGCGGCGAACAGTTCGACTCCGACTTAGGCCTCTACTACCTCCGCGCCAGATACTACAATCCCGCCACCGGAAGGTTCCTGTCCCGCGATCCAGAGGGCGGAAAAGCCAAAGACCCGGTGTCGCTGCATAAGTATCTGTATGCGAATGGCGATCCGGTGAATGGATGGGATCCGACAGGGAGACAGGACGCGCCCGAGTTTGCCTTGTTGGAAGAAGAAACACTCCCTGCCCTTCGGGAAGCTCTTGGAAAAGTTGGAAGTCTTATAGCCAGATGTTTTGAAGATGTCGCTCTCTCACTTCTTTCGACGTATGATGCGGTCGAGACCGGCAGTCACTTAGGAGCCAATCTAGCCGGGTACGCCATTCTTAAATTCTCACTATGTCTTATGAAAGTTGAACCAATTTGTGAAGAGGGCCTGGAGTGTAGCCC
>JBAWCO010000759.1:0-9335 GCA_049590315.1 Occallatibacter sp.
CTGGCGAGCTGCTCGAATGCGTCCGCGCCGCCGAGCTGTGGGATGTCGTCCATCGGCCGGCAACACAAGGCACGTTCCCCGCTCGCGTCCGCGCTACTGGTCGCGCCCTCAAAGCGCTGGAATACGATCTGGCATTACTGCGCCCTTCATCCGGCGCGACGGACAACTCAACCTCCGCGCTTCTCGATCTGCGCGCAAATGCTCGTCTCCTGCGCGCTGCCCTTCGCGCCGTATCCGACAAACCTGGTGTGGTTGACCGCCTTCCGCGTGTCATCCTACCCGCGCAAAAGGACGAGCCACGCGTCGCAGCCATTGCTACGGCTTATCTTCGTGCCGTTGAAGGAAATTTCTCGGCGCCTGTTTTCCGGGATATGATTCGCGCGATACAAGTGCACGATCCGCTAGCTCTGGACGAGCTTTGGAATGCCGCCGCTTTCCTCAAGTTCATATTGCTCGAATCGCTGCTCGACGATGCTCGCATCCTGTTGCGCTCGCCCACCTCTGTTCCAGGCCCTCAGGTCTCCATTCATCTTAAGAGCCTCCGGGCAATCACTCACACTGACTGGGCGTTTCTCATGGAGCCCCTCATCCTCTTCGATGCCACGCTCCGTCAAGATCCCGCGCGGGCTTATGAAGCAATGGACTTCGACAGCCGCGAGTTTTATCGCAAACGCGTTGCGTTTATCGCGCAGCACTCCGATTGCACCGAGTGCCAGGTGGCCCAAATCGCGCTGGAACTAGCCAGCGAGGGTCTCACCGAACCGTCCCACGATCCGCGAATTCAGCGCCGCCGCCTTCATGTCGGCTACTATCTCATCGACAAAGGCTTCTCGCGGATTACGGCGCGCACATGGTTCCACCCTCCACTCATCGAGAAAGCGCGTATGTTCATCCGCGCCCAGGCCGACAACTTCTACATAACCGGAATCCAGCTCCTCACCGTCCTCTTCATCGGCTTCCTGATTCTGTTGCCGCTTCCTCGGTTCAATCTGCTCGACTGTTTGATAGCTTCTCTTCTGCTCATTATGCCCGTGATGCAATGCGCAGTCGATCTCGTCAATAACTCCGTCACCGCCCTATTTGATCCCGATCCTCTGCCCAAACTCGATTTCAGCAAGGGGATTCCCGCCGAGTGCACTACCGTTGTCGCCGTCCCCTCGCTGTTGCTGAATGAGGCGCAGGTGCGGGCCCTTATTGAGGACCTCGAAGTCCGCTTCCTCGCCAACCGCGACCCCCACCTGCACTTTGCACTGCTCACTGATCTTGCCGACTCTGTGAGCAAACCGCACACCAACGACGCTCACTCCCTCGTCGACCTCGCAGTTAAAGGTATTGACGAGCTCAACGCAAAATACAGCTCGCAAAGAAAAGGCAGATTTATCCTTCTCCATCGTCATCGCATATTTAGTGCGCGCCAAGGCGTTTGGATGGGTTGGGAACGAAAGCGCGGCAAACTCCTCGATCTCAATAAGCTGTTGATGGGCGAGTTCGATGCATTTCCTATTAAGGCCGGCGGTCTCGAAGCCCTCAACCAGATCCGATATGTACTTACACTCGATTCCGACACGCAACTTCCGCGCGGCGCTGCTGCACGCCTGATTGGGGCCATCGCGCATCCGCTGCATCAGGCGATCATCCATCCCAAGTTGCGCATTGTCACGGAGGGGTATGGAATTCTGCAACCGCGTATCGGCATCAGCGTCCGCTCTGCTTCGCGCTCACGCATGGCCGCCATCTACTCCGGACAGAGCGGCTTCGATATTTATACGCGCGCCATCTCTGACGCCTACCAGGATCTATATGGCGAAGGGATATTCACCGGCAAAGGCATTTATGAAGTCGCCGCTCTTCATGCGGTTCTCAACCATCGATTCCCGCGCAACGCCCTGCTGAGCCACGATCTCATCGAGGGCGCGTATGCTCGCGCCGGGCTTGCCTCGGATGTTGAACTCATCGACGACTATCCCTCGCACTTAAGCGCCTACAATCGCCGCAAGCACCGCTGGGTTCGTGGCGATTGGCAAATCGTGATGTGGATGTTCTCTCGCGTTCAGGAAGAGTCGGAACGCTGGGTACCCAATCCAATCTCCGAGGTCTCCCGATGGAAGATTTTCGACAATCTGCGCCGTTCGCTGGTTGAGCCGTTCACCTTGATCGTGTTTGTCGCGGGCTGGCTTGGTCTTCCCGGCGGCCCGCTCTACTGGACCATCGTCCCGCTCGTTCTACTGATCTTTCCCACCATTGTTCAATGCACATTCGGGCTCGGCCGCGCATTCTTCAGCGGCCAAAAAGGAAGCGCCGGTGAAGCGCTCTCCGGCTCTTCGAAGGCTGCGCTCATCGCCTTCCTCAATCTCGTTTTCCTTCCCCACCAGGCGTTGCTTTGTCTCGATGCCATTGTCCGCGCGCTTGTAAGGAGGTTCATTACCGGCGAGCGTTTGTTGGAGTGGGAAACCGCCGCTCAGGCCGAACTTCATTCCACCAGCACGACGCCGATTGACCGGTACCTGGCTCTCACGCCTCTCGTCTCGATTGGATTGGCTCTCCTTGTCTATCTCATTAACCCGCGCCATCACCATGCACTTGTTGTCGCCTCGCCTATCCTTGTCCTGTGGGCGCTCGCGCCAATCGTTACCATTTGGCTCAACGCTCTTCCGCGCGAACAGCATAAGCGCCTAAGCTCTGGGGACGAGTCTTTTCTGCTGGGCCATGCACTGCGTATCTGGCACTATTTTTATCAATTTGGCGGGGAACGCCACAATTACCTCATCCCCGACAACGTCGAAGAAGACGGTCTCTTTGAAGCCGCCCGCGTCTCGCCCACAAATCTGGGTCTGCTGCTCAACGCCCGTCAGGCTGCCTGCGAATTCGGGTTCCTAACCGTTCCTGAATTTGTCACTCTCACCGAGAGCAGTCTCGCTACGATTGCACGCCTCGAAAAGTATCGAGGCCATCTCTACAACTGGTACGACACGCAGACACTCGAACCGCTAAATGATGCGCCCTTTGTCTCGTCGGTCGACAGTGGGAATTTCGCCGCCTCTCTGTACACCCTGCGTTCCGGTGCCCTGGCTCTTTCCCGCCAGCCTCTCTTTGGCCCTCAGCTCTTATCTGCTGTTCGCGCGCATTGGCAGTTGGCGCGTGCACAAGGCAGAGTACCGGCTCCATTGACTCAACTCACTCCCCCCAACACTGACGCACCCACGGACGTATGGATTGCCTGGCTCTTTGCCGCAGATGCTGCATTCGCCGAGATCCCCACTTCAACCGCCGCCCAGAACGACACCGCTTGGTGGATCGAGGAGACTTCGCGCCGCGTCAGCGCCAATCTTTCTTTTCTCCGCGACTACATGCCGTGGCTGCTTCCCGAATACGCGGCGCTGCGGCAAATACCGGAACTTGCGATTCAGCAGAAATCCCTAGCTCTATCCCTTGACGATGCGGTCGCGTTCTCTGAACATCTGGATCAGCAGCTCACCGGCGCGTTCCCATCATCGGTCAATGATGAAGAGCTTCCTGCTCTCATCGAGCAATTCCGTGCGGCATTACCCAAGGCCGCGCAGAACTTGAAGGCGCTTGCCGCCGGCCTCCGCGGCATCGCGCAGCAGGCCGGGCGTCTCGTGGAAGAAACCGAATTCGCTTTTCTCGCAGACCCCGGCCGTCAGATTCTTTCCATCGGCTTCGATGTGCGCGCGAATAAGCTCCACGAAGCATGTTACGACATGATCGCCTCCGAAGCCCGAATTGCCACGTTTATTGCTATAGCTCGCGACGAGATTCGCCAGGAGAGTTGGTTCAAGCTGTCGCGCGAACATGCGCGTGCATTTGGAGACTTCGTCCTGCTCTCCTGGACTGGCACCATGTTCGAATACCTCATGCCAGCGCTATGGATCCGCAGTTATCCTGACACCCTCATCTCGCGCACCCTCGGAGCATGTGTCCGTGTGCAACGGGCCTTCGCTCGCAGGCTTGATATCCCATGGGGGATCTCGGAATCGGGCGCGTCGCGCAAAGATCATCTCGGCCACTATCACTACCAGGCATACGGCGTGCCGCAGATCGCGCTTTGGATTGAAGCCAGCGCCGGTCCAGTTATATCGCCCTATTCTTCATTTCTCGCGCTCGGGGTCGATTCAGTGGACGCTCTCCGCAACTTGCGCCGCATGGCTTCTTCTGGATGGATTGGCGACTTTGGTTTTTATGAGGCCGCGGACTTTTCAGATTCATCCGGAAAACCGGCCCTCGTCCGCGAATGGATGGCACACCATCAGGGGATGTCGCTGCTCGCGATTCTGAATCTACTCAACAATAACGTCGTGCAACGCTGGTTCCATGCCAATCCAGAGGTGAAGGCGACCGAACTCCTGCTGCACGAAATGCCCGTCAGCAAATCGGTTCTCAAAGCGCGACTCAAAGAATAGTGCGGAATAGCGCTTTCGACATCAAGGTTGAACTTCGATTAGCACCAGCGCATTAGGTGTCAGGCTCAATCTCAACCTCCCTCCCTGCAGCTTTGTCTCTTCGGGAGAAGGCAGCGCCGTTTCCCGATTCAATTGCTCGACTTGTTTAGGCGTGGGATCGAGCGGCTCGCCCATTGCAGCATATTCTTTCAGTACATTTCCGTGGTCGGCATCAACCCGCTGCATGCTCACGCGTGCGTTGGTAGAAACCTGGTGAAAATCAAAGTCAATAACCTGAGTGCTTCCGTGTTGGTCCGGATCGATCAGATTCCATGCCACAATGGCCAAACCGCCATTTGCAGTTTTTGTTACGATCACATTCTTTGACGCATTCGTAATCCGCTCGTTGCCTAGCTGATGCAGCAATCCGTACGCGTAATAGCTTGGCTTATTGATGCCACCCTTCGCGCGCAATCCAAACATCCCCACGAATGGCTTTTCAATTGGCCCACCTTCCTCAAAGACATCGGAAAATGTCCAGAAGGAGAGCATGTTCACCAACCCATCGCATTGGCGCACAGTGTTCGCCAGCGCAGGCCCAACAAAGGTCGTGTCGCGCGAGCCCATCATGCCCTCTACGTTCCACTCCGACCACATCAGCGGAAGATCAGGCTTGCTTGATGATTTGATTTCGCCATGCACCTTGGCCACGGCGCGGCAAACCCGCTCATCCATCGGAATATCTTCCTTTGTACCGAACAGGTCTTCGACCGTGTCGTCCGCATAACCGTGGGTAGAGACAAAGTCCACTGGTACCCCGTTGTCCGTTGTGAACTTGAGGAAATCTGGAATCCACGCTGCCGCCGCGGTGGCCGGCCCACCCACTCGCAGCCTCGGGCTTACGCTCTTCACGTCGCGCGCAGTGTGCGCATACAAATCGAAGTAAGACTTTTGCCGAGGAATGCCATTCCAGAAATCGATGTTCGGTTCGTTCCATACCTCGAAGTACCATGTAGATACTTCATCAGTACCGTAGCGATCGACTAGATGCTGCACGAATTTCTTGATCAGATCGTCCCAGCGCTCCATGCTCTTCGGCGGCGAGACATTCTGCTTGTACCAGAAGGGATGCAGTGCGTCCGGATTGAACGCCAGCTTTTTCGGCATGAAGCTGATTTCTACAAACGGTTTCACGCCATTCTTCAGCAGCCCGTCGTATACCTGGTCTACATAAGAAAAGTTATAGACAGGGTTACCATGTTCGTCCTCGTCATAGACTCCCAGCTCATCGTGAAAGATCGCGTGAAACCGCACATAATGAAAATCCGTAACTTGCTTCACCGCGCGCACATCCTCGCGATAGCTTTCTCGCAACGAGAGGATCGCTCGCCCCGATCCGAACATTTGTTCCCAGTAATGCGGAAACGGCGTCGCAGGAGCCTGCGCATTGATCTCAATCTTCTCCTGCGCTGGCGCCGGCCGCAACAGAAGCAGTGAAAACAAAACCATCGCCAAGCTTTGCCAGGACTTCAGCCGCAACATTCAAAATCTCCCATACGCGAAAAGCGCAGATATGCCGGAGAGATTCCGCGCCAGCCGCAATGTCGAATAAGTATCCTCCGGCAGAGCCGGAGGTGCCACTTGAGATGCGTTCTCGGAATTCCGTCGGCTCAGAAGCTGAAGCGAGCCTGTATATCGATGGTTCTCGATCCGAGCGCTCCCGACGCCTGGCCAAGATTCGAATTTGCAATGTTGGTCGAGAGACTGCTTGGGTCAATGTTCAACAAGTTAAAGACGTTGAGCATGTTGGCCTTGAACTCGAGATTCGCGTGCTCTCCCAGAACTCGCATGTTGGGAAAGCCGAAGGCTTTGCCGACGGTAATATCGACGTCCCTGTATCCAGGACCTGGAAAGGTGTTGCGATCAATACCCGGCGGAGGGATGAAGCTGGTTGACGACTGTCCAGGATTATCCGTGATTGCATTGGCGTAGTTCGGGACTGAGAATAAGGGGTTAGAGAATGAATTGTTGTTCACACCTGTGTTGTCGTTTTTAGTGATCTCACTGTAATTGGGGAAGTTGCTTCCGGTCTTAAAGGCATCGTTGTTGGTGCTGTTGCCTGCTCCTCCAAGATATTGCGGACGCAGGTTCGTGAATCCGTAGCCGCAGTTATAGCAGTAGATCTGGTGCGGCTCTTGATAGGCCGGGGTCCACCCAAAGCCTGAGTGAAGGGTCAAGATGCCGCTGAGCGACCATCCGCCAGCGACCTTTTCTGCCCAGGTATGGCTGCCGTGAAAGATAACCGGCTGCCAGACGCCAAAGACCTTGAAGGATTTGTTAATGTCAAAATCCGACCGGCCGTAGGAGTAGGCGGAGTTATACAAATAGGCGTCCCGAGAATACGGGCCGGAGTCTGTATCCATGCTGTGGGCCCATGTGAACTGCGCTTCGGCAGAGAAGGTATGAGCGAACTGGTGCTTGAGTCCGGCGAGCATCATGTTGTTGTTCGACGTACCACTGCTGCCAAAGGTGCCGACGCCGCTGATAAGAGGATTCTGCGGAGCACCCTCAATATCTGCGAGAGCGGTAGCGTCATAGTCGTACAGGAGATGGCGGCCAACGCTGCCCGTATAGCCGACATTCGCAACCAGCGCGTGACCGAGATCGTACTCAATGTCTAGCGAGAAGTGTTCGGTGTACTCGGTGGGCATGTGTCCGGGCAAGCCGTTTAGGCCCGCGCCGCCTGCTGTCGGCAGACCGGCGGAGTTAAACGTCGTAATAGTATGTGGGTTTGGCGGGTAACCGAAGATGTTGGTTGGGCTGCTGGAGACCGCGTAGACGATATTGGGGTTGATATTGGCGGGGCCTCCGCTGGCTCCTGGAACACCGTTCTGTCCGGGCGGGTTGAAATCGTAAGCGTTGGCGTTTGCAATCTGATTCTGGTTATAGTTCAACCCGAAACCACCGCGAACAACCAGCTTATTCTTGAAGCCATCCGGACTCCAATTGAAGCCGAACTGCGGACCGAAGTTCAGCTTTTGCGCGGTCCAGGCGGCAATACCGGTATGTATCGTGATCCCCGTCAAAAGGCTGCTGCCGCTGCCGAACGAAAGCACCCCCATGTTGTTGTCTTTATCCGTGATCGGTCCGAAGTAGGAGTAACGTAGTCCGGCACTCAGGGTTAGGTTGGGACGGACCTTCCAGTCATCCTGGAAGAAGACGCCGAAGAAATTCTCGCGATTGTCATTACGGTAGCCTCCGGGAATGCCGGTGGTTGCTTGAAAACCGCCGGATTCTGCCTCCGGGGCATCGTTCATGAAGTCCCAGAGATTGTAGAAGGTATAATTCGGCGTTCCGAGTGGAGCGTTCAAATAGTAAAGCCGGGTTAAATCGAAGCCGAACTTCATGGTTTGCGCACGAAGAACCTTGGTTGCAACATCTTTGTAGCCATAGGTCCATTGGTCAAGATGGCTAGGGGAGCTTACGCCCCAACTGCCGATGCTTATACTTCCGATTTGTGGGCCGTTATTCGTGCCTTCCAGAAAACCCTGCGGCAGGCCAAAGGGAGCTTGAGGATTGCTGGCCAGTTCGTTCCAGCGCCACCCGGCGGCGTTGGCACGGGCTTCATTCAAGAAGGTTGGAGAGAAGGTGTGGTTCCAGATGATCGAGAAGGCATCGTTAATCTGCGAGTGATTGAAGAGGTCATAGCCCAATCCGCCGTTGAAGTTTGTTTTGGTGGATGGGGTCCAGTAGATTGCAAAGCTGGCGTGATCTTTGCCGGTTACGTCGGCATCAAGACGCCCGTTATATTGCTTAAAATCACTGTTGGTCGGATCGCTGGTAGTGTATTTGGCGATATCGGGAGTGGTCGAGAGTCCGCTACCGGTACCGGGCGAGCCGTTACCGGCCCAAGTCAGGTCCTGCTTACCCAGTCCGGTGGTGAGCGGTGAACCAATGTTCAAGCCTTGTCCCGCTATGGTTCTGCAGTTTACGCCTTCTGTGAGTCCGGCATCGGAGCAGTTCGCGGAGCCAATCAGCGTACCCAGAACAGCTGCTCCCTTGAAATTCAGATAGGTTGAAGCAATGCTGCCGGAGGGAGCCAACGGCGCCAGCGCCGAGGCCACGTAGTACCATCCTGAGCCTGTTGCAGGTGTGTTCAGGCTTTGCCCCTCGTAGTTGAAGAAAGCGAATATCTTGTTTTTCCAAATCGGCCCACCAACGCTGCCGCCGAGTTGGTTGTAACGATCAGAGTCCCTAAGCAGACCACGCTCATCGGGCGTTTTCTTCACTCCGGTTACCGGGTCGAAAGCCTCGACCGAAGAAGGGCCGTTCCAGCGCTGGTATGCATTTAATCCCGGGCGAAAGGCCTCGATAAAAATACTGCCGTGGATGTCGTTGCTTCCGCTCTTCGAAGTGATTTCGGTAATCGCCCCAGAGAAGCGGCCATTTTCAGCGTCGTAGGCATTGGTGACAATTTTGACGTTGCCGACCGAATCCTCACTGGGGGTAAGGACGGTAGCTCCGCCCCAAACGGCGCTCACGGTGCTGATACCGTCCACGGTGTAGCCGTTATTTTCAAATTGCTGGCCATTGGAGTTCGCCGAGGCGCCATTTTCCGTTGAAAAAATACTGCTCGAATGCCCTAAATTGCCACCGCCCCCGGATGCGGCTCCAGTTTGAGTACCGGGGGACTGGAATCCGCCGCCACCGCCACTTTGCGCTCCATCGGACAAAACTCCAGGAGCCAGCTGAATGAGCCCCGTCACGTCGCGCTGGAAAGTCGGCATGTGCTGGATTTCATTTTCCGTGATGGTTCGCCCGTTGTTTGCGGTTTCTGTGTCCATGGCCGGCGCCAGAGAACCGTTAACGGTAACCGTCTCCGTATCGGAGCCAATCTCCAGTACAACGTTCAGTGCGTTTGCCTGCTCGGGGATCAAC
>JBAWCO010000760.1:0-7435 GCA_049590315.1 Occallatibacter sp.
GGTGCCGCCTGCTTAGGTTGAAGCTTGAGGTTTTTGCTCAAGTCCGGCTGAAAGCCGCGCAGCGGTTCCGTAAATCCTTCGCCCCACGCAATCTACGCCCTTTATCCGGCCAAACAACTGTAGTACCGAGAACTCCAAATTCCCGTAGACCCGTGCCTCAAGCTTCTACTATTTACGCAATTGATGAGCGGTGCGCTCTCTGGCGGACCCTGCGCCCGATTTCCGTGAGCCAGCCGAGGCCAAGCACGGCATCGATTGACACCGCCGGTGCTTGGGATCGGCACTCCGGTTGGATCACCGGTTATGGGACCGGGACATTTCTGGGTCGCCCGTCTTGGGTCCATTCTAAGTAGGTTGATTGCTTCTCGGTCTGACGGAATTGAACTGGCACACGAAGTGGAACTTGGAACGGGCAATCACGTCCAGCTCCGGTTCAACCAGTCAATTTTCTCTGGACTGAGCCCGCATTTCTTTGGTTTGAGCCTGCAGATACAGCCACTGGTGCTCGGGCTCCGATGAAGTCCCCACTGGCGGCGCCTGCACCACGACTTTGTTCAGCGTACCTGCGGGAGCCGGCTTCTGAACCAGAATCGGCTCCACAATCTCTGGCGCAGTCGTATCTCCGACCATCACCCGGCGCAGAAGACTGCACAGGTAGCGATCGAATTCGTACGCACCCGTCGCAGGCAGCTTAAGAGCCTTGTCATTGCATTTGGCCCAGTCTTCGTTGGCCTGCGCCAGGTTGCCCTCAATCCACTGCAAAGCGCTCGAAGCCAGCCAGTAGTCCACATTGAAGCGCGTGGGCTTTAAGGCCTCCATCCGCTGCCACCATGCGCGGGCCGCGGACGCGTCGCGCAGCACATAGGCATTGGCAAAGACGAAGACCGTGTGCAATGGCGCGGGAAGCTTGGTACCTGGTTTGTCATAGATTGCCTCGGCCTCTTTGATCGCCTGCCCAGCCTCCTGCAAACGCCCGCAATCCATAAAGTGGTTGTACTTGAAAAGCCGCAGCAACAATCCAACCATCCCCTCGGAGATGCCTTGCGACGCCTGCGTAAGAGCCTCCATGTCGTAGTCCCGGGGGCGCAGCGGTGTCACCAAGCTTGAGGAGACCACCGAGAGGGTGCGGTGATAAGCTGCCCACGGACCATTGCTAAGGATCTGGTAGATCTGGGCTCCATCGGAGTAGCCTGTTGCTGTGCGAAGCGGAATCAGATTGGTGAAGCAATCCACAAAGTTGATGATGGCGTACAGCGCCAGGGGAGAGATATACACCCCGTACGACTCCGGCTGGCTGGTAAAAGCCACGGCGAGCGCCCCCGACAGTATGCCCATATAGAAGTTTGTCGCGGGGCCGGCGGCGATCATGCTCAACTGCTGCCAGGCCGGTTGCGTAGCCGAAGTGGGCACAACTCCCGCCGCCCCGCCCAGACTCAGAAATCCTGCCGGGTTGAACTTGAACTTCCAGCGTCCCTCGTCGATGCGCCAAAAAAGAGGCCCCACAATAAAGGCGCGCAGCTTCATCTTGAAGGCCAGCCCGATCGATGCGTGACCCAACTCATGGAAGAACGTGGCCACCATGCTGAGAGCGATCACCTGCAACAACCCGCGATGGGCGACAGGAAGTCCCTGCGAACGAAGCCACTGGTTCCAAAGCATCAAGGAACCAATGTAAGAGACGATGGAGAATAATGTTCCGGCGTGGTTCAGCAGGTCGCTGGTCCCGTCCCCCTTGATTTTGGGAATTGGGGCGGTACCCGTTGCCACAGCCCGGGACTGTTTGCGCCAGGTCACTAGAGGGCCAGCAACGCCAACCCCCAGAAATAACAGAGTCATCAAGAAATTGGCGTGAACCCGCGGCAGCAGCGATCCGCCGGCGACGGCGAGATAAAACAAGCTGGGGAGAATCACCCAGTAGCGGGCCGAGGCCATGCCCCGGCGCATGGTATGCCACGCAGCCGCGAAGAGAAACGCCAACGCGGCACTGGTGACGGCAGCCAGCGCGATAATGCCCGGTGACCTATGCGCGTGGAGTTGCGTCAGGCGGGGATTGGGAGCGAAAAGAAAAAAGACCAACGCCGCAAAAAAAAACGCTTGGATCGAGTAAAAGAAGCTGAGAACCCGCTTCACAATAGCCACGCCTAGACCGCCTTTCCGGCACGACCAAAATAGCCCGTAACCGCGTGTCGAGCAATCACGCGAAAGTGGAATGGCGCTGCACAAGAGTGGCTCGAAATGTTGTTTGCTGGTGGCAGCCTGAACCGTCGATTCCCTGGGGAACAAGAAGCCGAACCGAAACGAGCGTAGACGAAATAGCGATTAGCCCTCCAGTCGAGGTCGTTCCGAGTGCATCACCGGCCACTCTTCAGTTACTACAATTACTATTTGTGCACTACCCGGCACGCTCGTCGCCATTCTCCCAGGATCACTCCCGAAATAGCCGGCATTTGGGAATTGACCTGTGGGGAACGCTGGAAGACGGACAAATCCGTTAGATGTCGTCGATTATTCGTGCGGTATTTCCAGTGCGTTGGTCAGGGAGCTTACTTTTTCTATATTGTGACTGCGGCACCAGGACTCCAGGCCCTTGGCCAGGCGCTCGGTGGCTCGCGGGTCGGCGTAGCTGGCGGTACCTACCTGTATGGCTGTGGCGCCGGCGAGCATGAATTCTACTGCGTCTTCAGGGGTGACGATGCCGCCCATGCCGAGGATGGGGATGGATACGGCGCGCGCTGTTTCATAGACCATACGGAGAGCGATGGGCTTGATGGCCGGGCCGGAGAGACCGCCGGTGATGTTGGTGAGATGGGGACGGCGGGTCTCAGGGTCGATGGACATGGCGAGGAAGGTGTTGGTCATGCTGAGGGCGTCAGCACCGGCGTCGGCGGAGATTTTGGCCATTTGCGCGATGGAGGTTACGTTGGGCGAGAGCTTAACGAAGAGGGGGCGCGAAGACGCGGATTTTGCGCGGTGGATGAGGTATTCGAGTGAACCGGGGTCTGCGCCGAAGGCCATGCCACCGGCGTGGACGTTGGGGCAGGAGACGTTTAGCTCGTAGGCGGCGATGCCTTCAGCCTGGTTGAGTCGCTCGATGACGGCGATGTATTCGCCAACCGTGTAACCGAAGACGTTGACGATGACGTTGCAGAGGGGATAGGCGAGCAGCGGAGGGAGTTTGCGGGCGATGAAGTCGTCGACTCCAACGTTCTGGAGCCCGATGGCGTTGAGCATGCCGGCAGCGGTTTGGACGATGCGTGGCGCGGCGTGGCCGGCCATGGGCTGGAGGGAGATTCCCTTGGTGACGAAGCCGCCGATTGCTTCGAGCGAAACTATTTCTTCAAATTCGATGCCATAGCCGAAGGTGCCACTGGCGGCGATGACGGGGTTGACCAGCTCAAGGCCGGCCAACCGGACTTTCATGTCGGGTTTCATGCTAAAGACAGATTACAGTTGTCAGTCGTCAGTTGTCAGTTGTGGGGACGGTGAACGAGTGAGGTAGTGAAGGAGTGAATAAGGGCTTCGCTTAGTCGGGCTTGCCGGTGTAGTGCTGGTGGTGGTGGACGTCGGCGTGGTCTTCAAGCGCTTCAAGATGCGTGATGACTTCAGCGGGCGTGCCTAGCTCGACGGGGAGGCGCTCTTCGAGGATTGTGGCCTGGGCGTGGGCCTCGCTGACGGAAGTGTTGCGGGGGAAGAGCAGATGGACCTCGATGATCTGGCGATAGCCGGTGGTGCGAAAGCGCACGCCATGATATTGGATGTTGAGTTCGGAACAGATGGCGTCGAGACGTTCACGGATTTTGCGGCCTGCTTCGGGATCGGAGTAGTCGAGAAGGCCGACGGCGGAGCGCCAGACAAGTTGGCCTCCGGACCAGAGAATGTTGGCGGCGACGACGATGGCCACCAGGGGATCGAATGGCTTCCAGTGAGTGAGCATGACAAGGCCGAGACCCACGACGACGCCCAGGCTGGTGAGGCTGTCCGTGAGAACGTGCTTGCCGTTGGCTTCGAGAATGAGGGAATTGGTTCGATGGCCGGTGCGGAGCAGATAGTAGCCGAGGCCCGCATTGAGGATTCCCGCGGCGAGGATCAGGAAGACACCATAACTGAGGTTGTGAAGTTGTAAGCCGGCGATCCACTCGTGAATGGACTCAAAGAGGATTGCGATGGCGGCGACGACGATGAGCGCGCCTTCAAATCCAGCGGAGAAAAAAGTGATGCGCTCGTAGCCGTAAAGGAAGTGGCCGGAGGCGGGGCGCAGACTTAGACGGAGACTGAAGCTGGCGAAGGCGACGGCGATGACGTGGATGATGGACTCGGCCGCGTCAGAAAAAATGGCGGAGGAGTGCGTCATGAACCAGGCGGCAGTTTTGCCGATGAGCATGACAAAACCGAAGGCCAGCGAGAGGCGCATCGCGAACTGTGCGTCCCGCATGTCTTGCAGGTTTGCTTGTGGCGCTGAAGTGTGATCTTGCGTGGACACGTGCGTCGTCCCGGTTGAGAGGAGAGGCGATGGAATCATCGTCTGTGAAGCCGGATCGGATTGACGGCTACAGTGTAGCGCAACCGGGACGGACGTATCAGTGACTAAGGTTTGGGATAAGGGTGAGTCGGCTTGAGAGCCTCAGTGAGGACGCGGCCTACGGCGGCGGAAGGCTGGTTGATGCCGGCGAGGGATGCGAAGGTGACAGCGAGATCGACAGGGGCGACTTTTCCAGGGTATTCGCCGGGAATGAAGGGCGCGCCGTAGAAGGCGAGAGGCACATGGCGGTCGTAAGACCAGGGGCTGAAGTGGGTGGTCCCGATGGAGCCGTGGAAGTCTTCCATCTGGTACGCGCCGAGAGCGAGGAAGACGTACCAGTTGCCGTGATCGGCGTAGCTGTGAGCGAGTAGACGGCCCCACTCGGAGGGGGGCAACTGGCCATGCGCGAGATCGAGGCGCGAGTACACACCAGCAACCTGGGGTGTGGGGGGAAGGCGATGCTGAGCGGGATCGGAGCCAGGAGGTGGCTGCGGAGCGAGGCTGGCTACGGATGAGGGCAGGAGCGCGGCGACGGCGTCTTCCGCAGTCTTCTCGTCGACTTTGGATGCTTCGAAGGCGCGGCGATCAAGGACGATGTAAGGCAGTTCTGGGCCGGGCATGAGGTATTGCAACTGCTTGCCAGGAGAGTAGCGGTCGTTCAATTGGGTATTCAACTTTGTGTAGAGCTTGTCGAGGTCGACGGTGGCGGAATTGATGCCGAGCTTGGCGGCATCGGTGGGGATGGGCGGGATGCCGTGATCGGCGGAGAGAGCGAGCCAGACATTCTGCAGGCCGATGGACTGATCGAGCCAGGAGAAGAAGCTGTCGAGATCGCGATCGAGCGAGAGGATCATTTGCTCTTCGAAGTCGGAGTCGGGTCCGAATTGATGGCCTTGAATATCGTTGGGCGAGAGGGAAACCACGAGGAGGTCCGTCGCGCCGTTTGAGCCGAGTTTTTCGCCGGTGATGAGGGCGCGGGCGAAGTCGAGCTCGTAGCGATTAGCTGCGGGCATTCTGCCGACCAACTCGTAGAACTGCGTGGTGCCTTCCACCTGGGCGTCGCGGGCGGCCTCGGCGACGCGTCCGCTGGAGTTGAAGGTGCGTGCCCAATCGGGCAGGTGCTCCATGTAGTAGGTGGAGGTGGTGAACTGGCCGCTGGAGGTGTCGATCCAGAATGCGCCGTTGGCGGATTGGCCTGCGGGAAGGATGGAGGCGCGATCTTTGAGCGAGATGCCGTAGACGCGCGAGCGGCCGTTGGTGGCGAGACGCAGCTCATCGCCGAGGGTGGTGGCGCGGAGATTGCGCGGGGATGCGCCAATGACATATTTAAGCGCGGTTGCGGGCGCGCCGGGTTGATTGGCGGGGATGGAGGACGGTGGGAGATCGACGAGTTGATAGCGCTCGTCTTCGACGGAACTGACTTTGTGGTCCCAGGAGCGGGATGCATCCCACCATTCATTGCTTTCGATGCCGTGGCCGTCAGAGTACGCGCCGGTGCCGATAGTGGAGTGGCCGGGAGCGGTTTTGGTGTTGGCGTAATCGAAGTAGCAGTTGGTGAACCATGCGCCTTCGTCCATGAAGAGCTTGAAGCCGCGGCCTTTGAACTCGGCGTGGTCGCGATTGAGGTAGTCGCCGCGGAATTGGTCGATGACGACGATGACGATGAGCTTGGGGCGACCTGCGTAGGCCTGGGCGGTGGCGGCGGACGGTAGGAGAACGGCGAGAAGGGCGAGGAGCAAGGCAACGTGCATGCCAGACTTGGGTTTCATGATTGGAATCATAAATAACGGATTGTTACAGTTTGATCTATTAAGACGGATTTCAAGGGTTGGTGGGTTGAGATTCGAGGTCTCCGATTTCTGACCGCGATGAGACCGCGGCCAGGATGGGTACGCGCCACCTTTGTTCCATCGACATCGGCTCGGCCGTCTATTCCGACGTTGGCATATGGACATACATGGATTGAATTCCAACACGTCCGGGCCCGGTAAACCGGTTCCATACGAAGCTGAAGGCGCTGGCAAATAATCCGGTTGAGAATTTCTGGAACTGAGTCTCCATAGTGACCGATGGGTCTTTGTAGATCCAGCCCCCAGGCTCGATATCGATCTGCTCGCCTGCTCCGAGAGTTACATCGAAGACATTCCCATATCCGTGGACCCACACGATACCTTCGCCATGTTGCGCGGTGAAGTGGTCAACAAAGAAGCCAGTACCTCCGAGCAGCATATTGGAAACGCCTTTCACCCGGGAGAATCCATATTCCACGTTTCCAGTAGCAGCCAGAAACTGGTGTTCCCGCATGTCAACTCGTTCGCCGGGATTCAGATGAATTCCAAAAATATGGCCAGCGCCGTCTCGGCTGAAACAGATATGTCCCGGCCCCGCGACCTCGGTCAGGAAGATGGGCATCCCGGCGAGCAGGCGCTTGAACCCGCCACTCAGGGGGCGAACGCCGATTCGCACACTGAGATCCTTCCAGAGAAGAATGTAGTGTTCGAAATACACTGGAACATTGCTCAATTCAATGTGTAATGCCGGAACCAATTCACCTTCGATGTGATAAGTGACGCCTGCAAATGTCTCGTTGCGCGCTGCCGTAGGTTTCAAGACAGGAATGGGCACACCGCACCAGCTTTCTTTATTGAGTTCGTGAGTTGTTGCAGTCCATTATGGATTGAGCCAGTTACTGTTTCCGGCCTACGTCGTTTACTGGGGTAACGTTGCCGCCGATGAAGAACGTGCAGTTGGAACCCTGATGCCCGCAGACGTCCCGCTGCATCTTGATCCGCTCAAGTTGGAGGAATTGATCGGGTGACAATTGCATCGCCTCGCGATATGCATTGTCGGCGCTCGCACGGCTCTGCTCCGCCGCCTTGCGCTGGTCTTCGGCAAGCTTCGTCTGCTGCTCGGTGA
>JBAWCO010000761.1:0-3348 GCA_049590315.1 Occallatibacter sp.
GCAGGAGCCATACTCAAACGTGCAGACACCTTTCGCAACGGCTGGCCTTCTTATGTGCTGCACGTCAAGATCACTAACTTCGAGTCAGACAAGGCGGACGAACAAAAGCTCTACGAGGTCTCCCAAAAGGGCACTGAGAAAACCTATGTCGAATTCCTGAGCCCGCGCGAGAAGGGACAGCACCTACTCATGCTAGGCGACGACATGTGGGTCTTTCTGCCAGACACCAGCCGTCCCGTGCGCATCACACCGCTTGAGCGTCTCTCCGGCGACGCATCCAACGGCGACGTCGCCCGCACCAACTACGCCGCCGACTACACGCCCGTCTTTGTCCGCACTGAAAAGGTAGGCGTCGAGGAATGCCACGTCCTTGAACTATCAGCCAAGCGCAAGGGCGCAACCTATCAGCGCATCCTCTTCTGGGTCCGCGTTGAAGATGCTCGTCCCGTGAAGGCCGAGTTCTATCTCACCTCCGGCAAGCACATCAAATCCGCAACGTTCGACGAGTATGCTTCTGTCGGCGGCAAGAGCCAGCTTCGACGCATGACTCTCTACGACGAAATCCGCCATAACTCCCACAGCGTCCTTGAATACTCCGGTATAGCTCCCCGCGAGTTACCCGACAAACTCTTCTACCAGGGCCGCACAGACCGTTTCTGAGCCTCGTATACCATCAAGAGCGGAACACCAAAGGAGACTTACATGAAAGCAATCCGCCACACGATCAAGCGTCTCGCCATTATTGCCGGGGCCAGTTGCATGCTATTCACTTCTGCCAATCTGCTCCCGGCACAGGCGCCCGCAACACCCGCGCCAGCGCCGATACCCCTACCTGCAGCTGCCAAATCCACCCTTTCAATTCAAATCACCGGGTTCCGTAGTACGAAGGGAAAAATCAACGTCGCTCTATTCCGCGACGGAAAGGGCTTCCCATCGGATCCAGCAAGTTCCACCGCATCCCAGAGACTTGAGATCGACCCTCAAACCAAGTCCGCAACGGCTGTATTCACAAATCTGCCGCAGGGATCGTACGCCGCCGCGGTCTTCCACGACGAAAACCTGACCGGAAAAATGGAATACGATTCGCAGGGAATTCCACAGCAAGGCTACGGCATCTCCAACAACCCTGACACCACCCAGGGTCCGCCTACTCCGGAGTTGGCAAAGTTCGCTGTGAATCAGCCGGAGTCGAAAATCGAAATCAAGCTCGTGTATTGGCAATAAGTGAGTGAGATGACTGAGAAAGAAACAGTGATGCTCGAAAAGCGCGGCCACGACAACCCGACCGCAAAGCCGCGTACCCAAAACGTCGAGCCGAGCCTGTTCAAGAAACTCCGCGTGCCGGCCGCTCTGCTCCTCATCTTCTGGGCAATTGCGTTCACGCTGTGGCGGAAGACCGGGACCATCTTCTTCCTCTTCGACATCGGCTACATCGGCACTTCTCTCGGTGTGGGAACAGGGCTCTACGCTCTGCTCCCGCGCCACAAGAAGCCCCTCGGCCGCCGTCTCGCTCAGTTCCTCATCGGCATTTACATGGTCGGCTTCCTGGGCCTTTTCGTTCTCCAGAACATGCAACTCGAAGGGCTGTTCTTCTTTCTGTGCACCGGCATATTCTCCGGAGCCATCATCCACTACTCCATCGCCAAGCTTTTCGGACCCCTCATCTTCGGCCGCGGTTTCTGTGGATGGGCATGCTGGACAGCGATGGTCCTCGACCTGTTGCCTTTCAACCGGAGCAAGGGTTGGGTTCCAGGCAGGCGGTCATGGTTGCGTTACGCTCACTTTGCACTGAGCCTCGGTCTTGTAGCTTCCCTTGTCTTTCTTTTCGGATACAAGCCCTGGGGAGCTGCTCCGCTGGTTTGGCTCATCGCCGGCAACCTGCTCTATTACGCCGCCGGAATTTCTCTGGCTTTTCTGCTCAAGGACAACCGCGCCTTCTGCAAATATCTCTGCCCAGTCCCGACGCTGATGAAGCTCGGCTCTCGATTCGCGCTTCTCAAGGTCTCCGGCAAGAGCGAAGGCTGCAACGAATGCATGGCCTGTACGAAAGTCTGTCCCATGGATATCCGCATTCCCGACTATGTGAAAGCAGGCCAGAGAGTGCTCTCAACCGAATGCATCCTGTGCAACACCTGCGTCAGCGCATGCCCCACAAATTCGCTTTCGATTTCATTTGGATTCGACATAGGCGGACGCGAACGCTTGCAACTGCGCCCACCGGTTTCGATAAGGCACGCTCCATCTTTGAGGAGGGTTGGATGACCTCTTCGACAATGCTTCGTGTTCTATATAACTGCTTCTGGCTGCTGGTGCCAATTCTTGTCTTCAATGTGCTCTTGGCGCACGAACTACCAGCTGCATTTCAAATGGATGTCTTCTGGAAAGATATTCCACGCACGATTAGCGTTCCCGAAAACCTCCTTCGCACGCTCGTCATGATACTGCCGATCTTCATGCGGCTTGGCGTTTCCACACAGAGTCAGAAACTTGGCCTCGGCCTGTATCTGGCAGGCCTGCTGATCTACTTTGCCTCCTGGATTGTTCTGATCGCCGCTCCGCGATGCATGTGGAGTGCGAGCGCGATAGGCTTCATGGCGCCGGCATATACGCCTGTCCTCTGGCTTGCCGGAATCGGTCTGGTAGGCCAACAGCTTCTGTTTTCGACCGCACTCTTCAAACCCTGGACGTATTGGGCTCTCTCGGCAGCATTCTTGGCGTTCCACAATCTGCACTGCTTCACGGTTTATTCTCGAGTCGTTTTGAAGTAAGCCGGACGCCACAAGTCTCAATTTCGAGACCTGCAAAGTAATGGATGACCGCGTATGTCGAACCCTTTAACAAAGCGAATTGACTTATGAAATTGCGGCTCTTCATCTCGATAGTCCTTTCCATCGCGTCCTGTCACTTGGAAGCGCAGGTTCCGTCGGTCCAGGACCCGCCGGCCCAGGACGCCCCAATTCAAGAATCTCGCTATGACTTCCGCTACACCATTACCGCCATCAACGACACCACGTTCTATACCAATCTGATCCCGCCGTTGCCCGCGTCAGCAAGTCTATTTCTGAAAGATCCTTCAGTCACCTTGTTTCAGAATCAATTGCTTCTTGAGCCTTCGTTCACTCTTCGCTATCGTTCTCGTTGGACGCTTGCGTCCAGCGTAGTCGGCCTCGCCGATAGCCATGGCGGTCTCTCCGCCGAGGACTTCGGTGTCGCTCAGGGGAGCCCCGCCGCATCTGCGCTTGACGCTTCACTGGTTCCGTACACCGGCACATTCACCCAGTTCCGCGTGAAAGAAACTTACGCCGGCCTTTCTGCCGGTGACTTCGATTTCATGGCAGGACGCCGCAT
>JBAWCO010000762.1:0-4843 GCA_049590315.1 Occallatibacter sp.
GGTCATTGCTGTTCTCCATGGGAAAAGGGACTTGAAGGCCATCCTGGAGGAACCAACGACTCCTTGAAGCCGCGCAGATCAAGGGACCCTGCTTGCATCAAACCAGCGTAGATTTGCGTCTAACTAAAAGGAACAAGCTCGGGTGAGGAACGAATCCGCCCGGTCCAGTTGCAAAGAGGTCAGTGGTTCTGCGCAGTGATTTTCGGATTTTTGGTGTGTTGAATCCGGGACAGGCTGTGGTATTCTGTTGATCTCTGTGAGGATGCGCGCCCCTCTGCCCCAAAAATGAGCTTCGGCTCGCGGGCGAACCAGGTGAATCCTGAAGCGCTTGTCATCCTGTTCCGAGCAACTACCTGAAACCGCTTTTTTTGCGGGTGACCGCAGGTTTTTCTCCGCACGTGTCCGATTTCCACGTTTGGAAATCTTTTTTGCGTGCCTGGAGCCAAGACCGCGCACCGTCGCGTAATACGGTGTTGAACGACAAGATTGCGTTAGAGAGCAGGAATATTTTGGCGATTGAAGACAAATTCGAACACGACATCGACAACCTGATCGAAGTGGGCAAAGAGAAGGGCTATCTCACCTACGGCGATGTGAACGACATGTTGCCGGAAGAGATTGGCTCGGCCGACGACCTCGACGATCTGATCACAACTATTGGCACCCAGGGCATTGACCTGCTCGATAGTCCCAAATTTCCAGGCGATAAAGACTTCGAACTGGAAGAAGGCGAAGACGTCGAGCTCGATCTGACCCCCGGCACGCTCGAAAAAACCAACGACCCGGTGCGCATGTATCTGCGCGAGATGGGCACTGTTCCGCTGCTTACCCGCGAAGGCGAAGTTGAAATTGCCAAGCGCATCGAGCGCGGCCAACTGCGCGTGATGAAGGCCATTTCGCGGTCTCCGATCGTGATTCGCGAGATTGTTGCACTGGGCGAAGACCTGAAACGCGGAGTGCGCAATGTCAAGGAAGTGGTGGTCTTCGATGAAGAAGAACTCACCGAGGAAGTAGTGCAGGCGCGTGTGCGTGCCACCGTGACTCGCATCGACGCGCTGGGGAAACACCAGAAGAAGATTGCGGCTCTCGAAGAGAAGCAGGTTCCCGTACCAGCCGGCGCACCCAAGGCGAAGGTCTCCGCGGCGCGCCACACCCGCTGGCTGATTGCCCGTGAGAAAGTCTTCATCTCCCGCATTGTGCGTGAGCTGAAGTACACGGCCATGGAACGCAAGCGTCTGCTCGACAAGGTCAACAAGACCGTAGACACCATGCGCACGCTGGAGCGGCAGATTCGCTCGCTGGATCAGAAGTTTGACGCCTCGAAGAGCGAGGAACTCAAGAAGGAGTATCGCAGACAGCAGAAGAACTGCCGCGTTGATCTGGAAAAGATCGAAGGCGACGCCGGAGTTTCCATTGTCGAGCTGAAGCGCACGCAGCGCGAAATGATTCAAGGCGACATGGATGCCGAGCAGGCCAAGAGGGAGCTGATTGAAGCCAACTTGCGCCTGGTGGTCTCCATCGCGAAGAAGTACACCAACCGCGGACTGCAGTTCCTCGACCTGATTCAGGAAGGCAACATCGGCCTGATGAAGGCGGTCGACAAGTTCGAGTATCGCCGCGGCTACAAGTTCTCGACCTATGCAACCTGGTGGATTCGCCAGGCGATTACACGCGCCATTGCCGACCAGGCCCGCACCATTCGTATTCCGGTGCACATGATCGAGACCATCAACAAGCTCATCCGCACCAGCCGCCAACTTGTGCAGGAACTGGGCCGCGAGCCTTCGAGCGAGGAGATTGCCCGCCGCATGGATATCCCGGTGGCCAAGGTGCGCAAGGTGCTGAAGATCGCGCAGGAACCCATCTCGCTGGAGACGCCGATTGGCGAAGAGGAAGATTCGCACCTCGGCGACTTCATTGAAGATCGCCAGGCGGTTTCGCCCTCCGAGGCAGTCATCAGCGTGAACCTGAAGGAATACACTTCTCAGGTTCTGCGCACGCTGACTCCGCGCGAAGAGCGAGTGATCAAGATGCGTTTCGGCCTCGAAGATGGCTCCGAGCACACGCTGGAAGAAGTAGGCCAAAGCTTCCAGGTAACTCGCGAGCGCATCCGTCAAATCGAAGCCAAGGCACTCCGCAAGTTGCGGCATCCTTCGCGTAGCCGCAAGCTGAAAGCGTTCGTAGAAGGCGTTAAGGAGATGTAGTTGTAATTCAAGTTCGGCTGAAGTCTAGCCGTAAAGAGCCGCAGCCTTGCAAGGGGCTGCGGCTCTTCTATTTTCACCGATGCGGTGTCGCGCACGAGGGGTATTCTCCGACCTTAATATATATCAATATATGTATCAGTATATATTTATGAGCAATTCATGATATATTCGCTAAGGCAACTTAAAGCCTCTAGGAATAGCCTATGCCCGTCGTTCACGCTCGCAAAACCACCCGGAATCGCCCCCGCAAAGAACGCGTCCTCATCGAGTTCCCGGAGAGTTTGCTGAAGCGAGCCGATGAGGCGGCGCGCAGGCTCGATAAGAACCGGAGCGAACTGATCAGGACCGCAGTCGAGCAGATGTTGGCGGAGATGGAAGCCAAGCGGTTTGAATCGGAACTTGCTGCCGCTTATGCCGCAAACGCAAAGCTGAGCATTGAAATAACTGAAGAGTTCTCGCACATTGATCGCGAGGGATTTTGATGGCGGCCAAGCCGTTTCGTGGGATGGTAGTCGAGGTCTCGCTTGATCCAGTAGTCGGCCACGAGCAGGGCCGCTCACGGCCTTGCGTTGTAGTACAGAACGACATAGGCAATCGCTATTCGTCCACCACTATCATTGTGCCGCTGACAGACGCGGCCCACATCGGCACTCCATCTCCAATCTATGTATTGGTCAAGAAGGGCGATGGTGGAACCACCAAGGACAGTTATATTCTCTGCGACCAGATTCGCACCGTTGACCAGCGCAGATTCAGGACGGTCTTCGGCACGCTCTCATCGGAAACAATGACAACAGTCGACGCCGCGCTGCTTGTGAGCCTCGGTCTGCCGGGCGCGGTCCATGGACGAACTGCGGGTAAATAGACGACGAGATTAAGCAAGACTATAGCGGTTCCAGGATTGCTGTGCACCGAAAGCGATACGGTCAAGTCGGCGCGACCCCAAGGAGCGGCGACCCTGCACAACGGCCGAAAAGGCATACTATCCTGGAACCGCTCCAGCAGTGAGGCTGATCGTTAGTCGCCCATCGTTTCGTGGAGGCGTTCGAGATGGATGTGATGGATTACCTGATCGATCTGGAGGGCAAAGACTGGGCCGAGCTATTGTCCGGTTGGCGATTTCTGTTGCCGCAGTCGTTCAATGTGTGGCTGGTAAATCGTGTCGGCGATGTATTCGCGGTCTTTCCGGACGATTCGGTACACATGCTCGACGTGGGGCGCGGAACTCTCGAACGCGTGGCGGATAGTTGCGATGACTTTGTCACAAGAATCGACCAGGACGACCACCGTAACACCTGGATGATGGTGAGTCTCGTCGACGCCTGCAGGAAAGCGGGCCTGACGATTGGTCCCAATCAATGCTATGGCTTCAAGATTCCTCCCATGCTGGGCGGAAGCTACGAAGTCGAGAATATGGAACCAACGGATTTGTCGGTGCACTATACCTTGCTTGGCGAAATCTGCGAGCAGACCAAAGATCTGCCACGGGGAACAACGGTGAAACGCATCGAGATCAAAGAGCCTTGACGGCTCGCGATTCATTCCCGATTGATTGAAACATAAATCATTTTGTTGGCGAGCGGCTCACATCTCAGCTGCTCACCAAGTAGTAATTTCCGAATCGGCGATGATATGGACAAAACATATGTATCCGTTGCGCTGATCTGTATAATCCAACTCAACAAATCATTCGTATTGCGAGAATTCTGAGATGAAATCTGGCCCGGAAAGTGTCCTCTGGTTGGTCGCCGTATATGGACTCGCGTTTGGAGTGGCGCAGTTGGAAGCGCAACCATCGAATGCGCCAACGTCTACTGCGGTTGGTCCTCAAGCGGTCAAGGTTGTGTTGAAGCAGTTCACTATAAATCAGCTTGCTTCAGATCCGAATACCCACCACCCCTTGCGCACCGATGGAAGCTGGTCGATCAGCAAAAACCGTCCCGTGGCCTGCTCGCAAGCGGCCACAACATGCGTGGAAGTGTTCTACGAGGTGCCAGATCAATCGGCTAAATGTTCGTGGGTGATATCGCTTGATGAAAGCGACACGGACGGCAAGGTCCTCGACGAGAATGACGATGCAGAAAGCTACATGGTCCGTACACTCACCGGTAGCGAGGCTACCTCATTCGTAAAGTCACGCAGCAAGCCAGTGGTTCCTCCGATCGCTCTAGCTGTGCATGTCAGTGGCACTGTCGCTGCAGAGTTGCTCGTCGGTAAGGCGGGCGATGTGCAAAAGGTCTCGTCTGTAAACGGTCCTCCGATGCTCCAGGCGGCGTCCATTGATGCTGCGAAGAAGTGGACCTTTATGCCGATGACGATTGGCACTCGAACTGTTCAGTACCAGGTCCCACTTGTGTTTACGTTTTATCCGTGGATTGCCTCTATGCCCGGTGCGATCAAGACGACGCCTTAGGTTTCAGAGAGCACCAACCTTGGCCTCGGGAATGCTGCCTCGGCTGCCAACGAATTCAGTGGCGGGATTCCTTTGTATCGAGTGGCGGAATTAGCTGTAATCAGCAACTCGCCTTTAAGACCAGGGAATGCACCACACCCCGTTTCGCCGAACCCTCCTTACTCCATTTGCCGAAAATTACCTGGCGCCAGAGCACAATCATCCCATGCGCCGCTCCTGCCCAATC
>JBAWCO010000763.1:0-13164 GCA_049590315.1 Occallatibacter sp.
GCCCGCTATCGGACCTACTTTCCCAAAGTAGAGGTCCTCGCTCCTGTGAAGATCTGATCTAACGCAGCACAGGTGCTCGACGCCAGATCGTTTCCCGACAGCCCTCCCTCAACTGAATCCCGATAAATCAGGCTGAATTCTCCTTCCGAGGAAATCCAATGAAACCATCGAAGCTCTATGAGGCGCTTCATGCGCTGATCGGCGAGCATGTGCCCCTGCATATCTGGGGCGCATGCGGAGTAGGCAAGTCGCAAATCGTAGCGCAGGTAGCGGACGATCTCGATTTCGAATTCCTAGATGTCCGCGCAGTGCAACTCGATCCGGTCGATCTGCGGGGACTGCCGCGGATCAAAGAAGATCAGACCGAATGGGTGGCGCCCAAGTTTCTTCCCACCGCGGGGAAGGGAATCCTGTTTCTCGATGAGCTGACCTCCGCGCCGCAGATGACGCAAGCCGGCTGCTACCAACTGGTGCTCGACCGCAAGCTGGGGGAATATGTGCTGCCCGAAGAATGGGTGGTCATTGCGGCCGGCAATCCGGCCTCCGAGCGGGGTGTGCAATTCTCGATGCCGCGGCCGTTGCGCAATCGATTCGTTCATCTCGAACTTGAGGCCGATCTGAACGACTGGTGCCGGTGGGCAGTCGGCGCAAGCGTCCGACCTGAGATCATCGCGTTTCTGCGCTTCAAGCCGGAGTTGCTGCACACGGCCGATTCGACTTCGGACGCAAACGCCTGATTACGCCACAATTGACATCTATCAGGGAGGGGAGCTGGCTTGAGGGCGAACGATCTGCTCCCTCTAAAGCCGCTCAAACCTGCACCTGGCGCGCTAGCCGGACCTGGCGAGGTCCGTCGACATGAGAGAGGGTTCCCCCTCCGTTAGCTGCATTCTCAAGGCTGTTCCGGCTGGAATTGCCCAGTTGCTGCTCCAGAAAAGCTAGGATAATGCAGGAGTAATGTTCAATAGACCCCGGGAAATTGCCTGCACTTTTTTCGGAAATTGGAGACCGAAGCGTGCGCTCGAGCTTTATCAGAGAACTATTTCCGAGAGGCGGTTCATGCGTTCGGACGCTCGAGATCTGCCTTTTCTTCGCGCTTGCATGCTGCTCATCTTCTGCCGCGTTTGACAGCGATCGGACGATTACGCAGTTCGCGCATACGGCGTGGGGTCCAAAAGACGGCGCGCCGAGTCCTGTTACAGCATTGGCACAATCCTCGGATGGGTATCTTTGGCTGGGCAGTCCCGGTGGTCTATATCGGTTCGACGGTCTCGTCTTCGAGCACTACCATCCTCAGTCGGGCGAACCATTCCCGGTCAGTACTGTGGGTTCGCTTTTGGCCCTTCCCAATGGGGACCTTTGGATCGGCTTCTCATCCGGAACAATCAGCCTTCTGAGAAATGGACACGTTACGGACTATACGATCCGCGACGGACTGCCTGTCGGAGGGATATGGAGCCTCGCACAGGATTCGGAAGGGACGATTTGGGCCGGGACCCACGCCGGGCTCGCGCGGCTGGAGGGCAATCGATGGGAGGAAGTGGGGAAAGACTGGAACTTCCCCGCAGGGCTGGTGCGTACGATTTTTCTGGATCGTCAAGGAACACTTTGGGTTTCAACTGAGGACGCCTTGGTTTTTCTCCCAGCAGGCGCAAAGCTGTTTCGATCGACCGGCATTCGCATCGGCCAAGTGTCACAAGTCACACAAGCATCAAACGGGAAATTGTGGATGGCTGAAACAACCAGATCCGTCCGGCCTATCCCTTTATCTGATAAGCGGCAGCCTTCCGACGAAACTGAGGTTCGGGTCGGCTCCGTGAGAATTCTCTTTGATAACGAAGGATCTTTGTGGATCACCACCGTAGGCGACGGGCTTCGTCGATCTCGAGATCCCGAGCTGCTGCGTGGGCGGATCGAGGAATTCAGCACTGCAGTCGAATCGTTCACCGCGAAAGAAGGATTGAGTGACGATGTCATCCGCGCCATTCTTCAAGACCGCGAGGGAAATATCTGGGTTGGAACCGACAGCGGCCTGGATCGTTTCCGCAAAACGAACCTGGTACCACTCGCTCTCCCTTTCAAATTCGGGAGTGAGAGTGTTTGGACTCCCGGAGATGCGGGAGATCTCTGGATAGAAAACGTGACTCCCATGGTCCGCGTTCACGAGGGACACGCTGATCCGAATCATCTGCATTTTCTTGACTCAGCGATGTCTGCATACCGTTCCCGCTCAGGCGCGATTTGGTGGTTTTGCCCGCTTGCCATCTATCGCTATGAAGCTGGATCGTACACCAAGATTCCACTACCGCCATCGTTTCCGAAGCCTTACACCGAGGGTGAGATTGCGATGGCGGAGGACGGTTCCGGTACGTTCTGGTTGGCAACTGTGGAAGGTTTGTTCTATTGGAAAAATGGAGAATGGCAACGACTTGAAACCGCGTCAGAATTCGCAAAGTCATCCCCCGTGACCGCTTTCACGGACTCGATGGGTCACGCATGGTTCGGATACGAAGGCGGCACAGTCGTTATTGTGGGCCAGGGGAAGATCCAGAGAGTTTTTCTCGCCAACCATTCCCAGGTTGGAAGCATACAAGCAATGAGCGGTCTGGGGCGTCACATATGGGTTGGTGGAGTATCGGGCCTGGCTTTCTTTGACGGGGATCGCTTCCGGCGAATCATTCCCGCAGATGCCGAAACATTTGGTTCGATTCGCGGAGTTGAAGAGACTTCCAACGGCAGTTTGTGGCTGGCTGAGAAGAGGGGCGCAATTGAGATCCCGGCAACAGAAATCCTACGATTCGTTGGTGATCCTTCCTATCGCGTGCAGTATCGTATCTTCGACTCTTTCGACGGCCTGCCAGGTATTTACCCAAAGATGATTCAAGCAACCGACGGCAAGCTTTGGTTCTCTGCGTCCGAGGGGGTCGTTTGGGCCGATCCGGCCAAAATCTCCACAAATGCACTGCCCCCCCCTGTCTTGATTCGGTCTGTGAAGGCAAATGGCAAACAAGTTGATTCGCTAACGAGTCTGGTCCTGCCCCCGCGAACCACCGATCTGCAAATTGACTATACGGCCCTAAGCCTGTCTGTTCCGGAGAAGGTACATTTCCGCTACAGGCTGGAAGGAGTAGATAAAGACTGGCAGGACGCAGGCACTCGTCGCGCGACTTTTTATACGAGGCTCGATCCCGGCCACTATCATTTCCAAGTAATAGCCTGCAATAACGACGGAGTCTGGAATGAAGTAGGGGCACATCTGGACTTCAGCATCGCGCCCGCCTGGTACCAGACGATTTGGTTCCGAGGGCTCTGCGTACTCGCTTTCTTAGCGCTAATCTGGGTCGCTTATCAAATGCGGGTTCATCAATTGCAAGAGCAGGAGAAGAGGTTTCGCGAGGCGGTAGAAACCATGCCAGCCCTGGCTTT
Source organism: Occallatibacter sp. (assembly GCA_049590315.1). Classification (GTDB taxonomy): domain Bacteria; phylum Acidobacteriota; class Terriglobia; order Terriglobales; family Acidobacteriaceae; genus Telmatobacter. Next base: position 3,427 of record JBAWCO010000763.1, read on the forward strand.
TGTGGCGGATCCAAAAGGCAATCTCACTTTTATGAACAAAGGGTGGCTCGAGTACACAGGGGTGAGCTCGAAAGAACCGTCAGCGTCAGGATGGGAGAAGACGATTCACCCTGCTGATTTCAACCGCATTATTGAGCAATGGCGCGCATCCCAGACGACTGGCCAACCTTTGGATTGCGAAACGCGACTGCGCCGGGGATCGGACGGTGCTTATCGCTGGTTCCTAATACGCGCCGTGCCTGTGAGGGACAAGCGCGGGAAGATTGCGAAATGGTGTGGCGCGGCAACGGACATTGAAGACAGCAAACGCGCCGAACAACTCCAGGCCGACCTTACCCATGCGAGCCGGATCAGCACCATGGGAGAGCTGGTTGCCTCGATCTCGCATGAACTGGCACAGCCTATCACGGTCACAACCGCTCATGCCAAGGCATCTTTGCGATGGCTACAATGTGACCCGCCCGAACTGACGGAGGTGCGCAAAGGAACGGAAAGAATCATGGAAGCGGGCGCCCTTGCTGCGGAAATCATCAGCCGTCTGCGATCGCTATACAAAAAGGCTCCACCCCACCGGGAGTTGGTCGCGATCAATGGGGTCATCCAGGAAATGGCGAAGATGCTGGGAACCGAAGCCAGAAGACACAGTGCATCGATCGACACCGATCTCGAAGATAGTCTTCCCATGACCGTGGCAGATAGAGTCCAACTTCAACAGGTGCTCATGAACCTGATGCTGAATGGCATCGAGGCGATGAAGGATGAGGGCGGCGTGCTTAGAGTAAAGTCGCAATTGGGCGAGGACGGTCAGATCGAAATCTCCGTCAAGGACACAGGGCCGGGGCTGTCGACGGGCGAGACTAACCAGATATTCGACGCATTCTTTACGACGAAACCGCAAGGCAGCGGCATGGGCCTGGCAATCAGCAAATCGATCGTCGAATCGCATGGCGGACGAATCTGGGCCAACGGTAACGGCGAGCGTGGCGCGACGTTCCATTTCACCTTGCCGGCGGTTCCCGCGGAAACAAACCCTCCCTTGGATGTTGCGTGATTCGTGACTCCGCAGTGTGAGCCCAGCCGCGACGTTTGATGTGAAATTGCCGCTATGCTCTCTTCGCCGATGATTGTACCCGCCCAGCCGGAATGGGACGGACGTGTCTTCGACTCATGCCAGCGGTATGAAAGCCGCTTGGTGCGCGAGAAGAACAAGAAGCCCTTTCGCCACAAAATCGTCCTTCGCCTGCCGGATCTGGATCAATCGAAAAACACAGTGCCGAACAGCCGGGGATCTCACGACTATAGGCACTTTGCGTCCTTCCCGATTTGCTGAAGACTTTGAAGCACTCCGCCAATTGGCACTCCTCAGTCGGGGGGGTATCTCGTCGAGGAGAGTCTCGATAGAAAATCCATCTCCAACTCGCCTTCATATGTTTCCGCGCCGACCTTCAATGCTTCCCTCACGCGCGCTTGCGTCACCTCGCTAGCGACACTCAGATCAGACTCATGCGCTTCGACCAGAAGCCCCTCTGCCAGGGAACTGAATGCTCCAATATCTACGGCCGCCTTGACGTGAACAATCGTATGCGCAGGAAAAGAGGCGATGCGATGAGCAAGCTTCTCGACAAAAGGCGTCAGCTCGTCCGCTGGCAACGCTCGATTGATATAGCCGTAACGTTCTGCCAGTTCCGCTGAGAGATCGTTGCAACCAAGAAGCACCTCCAAGGCGCGCCCCCGTCCGATGAGCCGGGGTAATCTTTGCGTAGAGCCTCCGCCCGGAACAAGCCCAACCGCCACCTCTGGCTGGCCGAAGATCGCTTTGCCAAGGGCAGCAACACACATGTCCATGGCCAGCGCGATCTCGCTTCCTCCTCCCCGGGCCCGTCCTTCAATTTTGGCAATGGTTACCTTGGGCATGTTCCTGAACCGCTCGCCGATCGTCTGCGTAAGGCGAAAGCTCCGTGTAGAGGACACAGTTTTGTTAGCCGCTTCCACCCGGCCCAAACCAGAGTGGGCTATAAAGAAATCAGGAAGCGCGCTCTCGAAGACGACAACCCGGACGCTCTCATCGTTCTCAAGTTGTCGGCCGAGTTTGTCGAATTCCTGCGACAGAACGTCATCAAGAAGATTGATCGGTGGGTGATCGATGCTGACGAATGCGACTCCAGAATCAAACCTGAACCGGAAACATTTGTAGTCAGAATAGGACAACGCTCTCGCTCCTCTTTGGGGGATCGTTTCAGTGAGGTGTACCGACACGGCAGTTCATGCCGTGCTCGCGTTCTCAGTCATCCTGCACGGAATTGGTCAGGACACCGAGCCCCTCGATCTCGACTTCGAAGATATCGCTGGGTTGCATGTAGACGGGTGGCTTGCGCGCCGCACCGACACCACCCGGTGTGCCGGTGATGATCACATCACCCCGCTCCAGACTCATTGCGACACTGATCATTGCAACCAGCACCGGGACACTGAAGATGAGCTGGTCTGTGCGCGCATCCTGCATTACCCGGCCATTCAAACGGCCCTGGATGCGCAAGCCGCTAGCCCCCGGCGGCATGGCATCGGGCGTCACCAGCCACAGGCCGAACGATCCTGTACCATCGAAATTCTTGCCTATCGTCCATTGCGGTGTGCGGAGCTGAAAATCGCGCACGGTCGCATCGTTGAAGAGCGAGTAGCCGGCCACGTGATCGAGGGCCTGGTCATGGGGAATACGGCGCCCCGGCTCGCCGATCACCACGGCGAGTTCAGCTTCATAGTCGAGCGCAATTGATTCGCGGGGCCGGCGAATTGGCTCTTGATGAGAGATCAGGCTCGTCGCAAAGCGGGCGAAGAGTTCGGGATAGGCCGGTTTCTTCAGCCCGCTTTCTTCCAAGTGATCGTCGTAGTTGAGACCGACGCACAGTATTTTTGGCGGTACGGGTACAGGCGGCAGCAGGTGGACAGCGTTCAGGTCGACTTCTGGCGATTGCCCGAGGCTTGTACCAACGAGTAACAGATCTGCGCCTTGTGCGATCAGGTCGGGCAGCGTGCCCGGAAATCCGCTGTCCCGCTGCGTGAGGCCATGCCAGCCCGTGCCTTCATCCGCGGCAATTCCGGGGATCCCTTGTGTTTCAAAATTTGCGATGCGCATATAAGTGATCCTTCAGTCCGCCTCGGGACGGCTCAATTCCTCGAGCAGGAAAATAAACGATTCATACGGTCGGCCGGTCACGTGCCGAAGGCCCATCTCACAGGTTCGGTTCGCCGAGAGATAGGCGTCGCAAGGCCGATCAATCAGCACCAATTGAACCTCCCGCGTCGCTGAAACGACTAGCTCCGGATGCAACAGCCCTCGGTCGCCGGCAGTGCCGCAGCAGGTCGTGCCAATGGGAACCTCCACCTCTTCGCCCAGGCGGCCCGCAATTTGTTTGAGCGCGCCGACCAGTTTGAGGTCCGTTATTGAGCAGGTCGGATGCGCGGCGACCCGCTTCAGCTTGCGTGAGATTTTCAGGTTCGGCAGAAGATCACGGCACCACGCGATCGAGTCGATGATCTTGAGGCTCTCGTACTGCTCTCTTTGCTGTCCCTCCAACTGCGTCACGATATCCTCTTTAAGGCCAAGGGTGCAGGAAGCGGCATCGACGACGATGGGAAGAGATCCTCCATGGCTCCAGCGCCACAACGCATCGGCAACGGCTTGCGCCATGTACTTGTGCCCCTTGTGATAGCCTTTCGATCTCCACGGCGTCGAACAGCACAGACCAGCGACATCGGGCGGAATCCACAGCGGCTTACCAGCGCGTCTGGACAATGTGACAAAGGTCTCCGCGAGCGAGGGAGCGGCCGGCCCTGCAGGGTCTCGGCCGAACATGCGGTTGATGCATGCGCAGAAGTACACTGCCACGGCGCCGTTTCTGTCGGTTTTCGGTAGCCTGGAAGCGGCACGCGGCATTGGCCCGGGCACGGCGGGCATGAGGTCAGGGCTGACAACACTGCGCACGACAGCGGTAAGAGCAGTGAGTGGCTTCACTCCAAACACGGAGGAAATCGCATATGCTCCCCACAGGCTCACGCGCGCCAAGGGTTCGATTGCTTTCCAGTGCTTCGCGAGGCTCAGCGCCACCTCTTCCGCGGCGGGGCTGTTCTCGCGCCCGCGAAACTGTTTGATCAACGTCCCGGTGTTGATCCCTATCGGACAGGGAATCGAGCACATGCCGTCGCCTGCGCAGGTCTCGATCCCGTCGTACTGATACTCCCGTTGGAGTTGCGCAAGCATCGCTGAGTCATCCTTCTGGCGCACCATCTCCCGCCGCACCACGATCCGTTGACGTGGGGTCATGGTGACATTCCGGCTCGGGCAGACCGGTTCACAGAACCCGCACTCGATGCACTGTGAGGAACCGGTAACCCCCTCTATCTGAGGGAAGGACTTCAGATTCTCCAGGTGAAGTTTGGGATTCCGCGTCAGGATCACGTCCGGCGCCAGAATCCCGTGAGGATCGGCGAGCTCCTTTATTCGCCACATCATGGCGGTGGCCTTCTCACCCCATTCCGATGCGACGAACGGCGCCATGTTCAAGCCGGTTCCGTGCTCGGCCTTCAGAGAGCCGTCATGTTTTTTGACGACCAGATCCACGAGCTCGGTCATGAAAGACGAGTATCGGGACAGTCCCTCGGCTTCCCCGAGATTGGCGACGAGAGTGAAATGAAGGTTCCCGTGAGCTGCATGTCCGGCGACACCGGGGATGAATCCATGCTTGGAAAGCAGGTTCTGCACGTCGCGCGCACCCTCTGCCAAGCGCTCCGGCAGAAAACAGACGTCCTCCGTGATGAGCGTCGAGCCCTCCGCGCGATTCTTGCCTCCTAACCCCAGAAGTCCCTCCCGGACATGCCAGGCAAGCTCGATGGCCTCGGTGACGCTCGTGAATTCGACCGGTTTGATCAGCCTGGCGGAACTGACGAGCTTGAGGACTTGGCGTTGCGTTGCTTTGAGAGAGTCCGAGTTCTCGGAGCCAATTTCAACGAGCAGAGCAGCGGCCTTGGGATCGAGGGTTTTCCAGTAGGCGGGGGTTTCCTCAAAAGCCTGACCGGCCGCGGTAAGCGCCGGAGCGACCATCAGCTCGACGGCGGAGGCGCCAAGGCCGACGAGGTCAGGAACAAGGGCGATTGCTTCATCGATTGTGGGAACTGGAATCCATGCCACGCTCGTTACGCGGGGTGTCGGAATCGTCTCTAGCACCGCTTCAGCGATGAACGCGAGCGTACCTTCCGAGCCGACAAGAAGGCGTCGAAAAATCTCGAGCGGCGTTTCACCGTCGAGAAGTGCGCAAAGCCGCAATCCGTGAGTGTTCCTGATGGCATACTTGCGACGCACGCGGTCCGCCAGCCCCGAATCTGCCAGAAGCTCTCTCCGCAGCTCGAGCAAGCCTTCCGCAAGCCGGGGCTCTGCCTGCGCAAACCGCCTTTCCGCATCCGGCTTCGACGTGTCAATTAGAGCGCCGGATGGGGTTATGAACGTGAGCGCGGAGACGGTATGGTAGGCATCTTTCTCGACGGTGCACCGCATGCCACCGGCGTTGTTCGCAATCACGCCTCCGATCGTGCAAGCCGCGGAGCTAGCGGGATCGGGTCCCACCCGGCGACCGTACCGCTCCAGCATCAGGTTGATGTGGCTGAGAATCATCCCGGGGCGTACCCGCACGCGTCGGCCGTCATCCTCGACGTTGCCGCCATTCCAGTGACGGCGCACATCGATCAGAATGTCGTCGGATAGCGACTGACCGTTGAGACTCGTGCCCGCCGCCCGAAACGTTGCGTGCCGCCCGGTCTCATGGCAATAACGGAATAGCTTGACGATGTCATCGGTCGTTCGAGGCAGCACGACAACCTGAGGGACGAGCCGATACGGGCTCGCATCGGAGGCATACCGTACGAGATCGATTGCTCTAGAAGAAACCTTCTCTTTCCCCAGGAGGGCGAGGAGATCGGCCTTCAAGTCACTTGGTGTCCCGTCCACAAGGGAGGCGGGGAATGCATCGCTCGTTGATGGCGCGTCGAATCGCCCTATGAGCGCGGGGTCTACGGATAATAGCTTCTTATACATCGCAGCGCTCTCATTTTTTCGGATCTCTAGTACCAGCTTGTTGTGAGACTAGACACGGCGAGCAACTGCGGCAATTACATGAAGCTGGTATTGCACCGTCGCATGACGTCCATTTTGGCCCAAGATTCATCCTCTATAAGGACGGGACTTGGGGTTACTGATGTGTACGTCCTCAATCATTCATCAGTTGGATTGGCAGGCCCGCAGCAAATTCGGGTTCGCCTGTCCGATTTGGCAACCAGTCGCTCGTGTGAATTGTTGCGACGAAAAGCGCTCAATGACATTCCTAGACCTGGCGGCGTTTCCCAGGATTAATCCTGGAGCTGGCGCCCTACTTATGTTCGATGAGTACATTGCCCCGTACACATCAGTTGAGCCCGGCGAGGAGGTTTTGGTGCGAAACGTGATGCAAACAGACACGTGGCCGGCTTGGCTCCGATATACCTTGACCTTCTACACGTAACGTTGTATATGTAGAAGCCAAAGGTATGAAGAAAAGCGAAGACAAATTCGACCTTCCGCAGGGGACCCTCGATTTGCTCATTATGAGAGTGGTTGCGCTCGGTCCCATTCACGGCTACGCGATCGCGCAGAGAATACAGCAAATGTCGCGCGATGCACTGCAGGTCCAGCAGGGATCTCTTTATCCGGCGCTCCATCGCCTGGAATACAAAAAGTTCCTTGCCTCGCGCTGGAAGGTTTCCGAAACCGGCCGTGAAGCCAAGTTCTACGAACTCACCGCCAAAGGCCGAACCCAACTGAAGACCGAAACCGCAAGCTGGACGCGCCTGACCGATGTGGTGGACCTCATTCTCGAGGGAACCCTGGAGGGAATCTGATGAGCTGGGTGTGGAGGCTTTTCTCTCGCAAACGCATGGAGGCCGAGCTGGACAAAGAACTGCGCTTCCATTTCGAATCTCAGGTTGCCGATAAGGTTCGCACGGGCATTGCAGAGAGCGAAGCCCGCCGCCTCACGCGTATCGAGTTCGGCGGCATGGAGCAGATCAAAGAAGACTGCCGGGAACATCGCGGAACCCTGTGGCTCGAATCCATTCTGCAGGATGTCCGCTATGGACTGCGCCAGCTTCGGAATGCGCCGGGATTCACTCTGGCCGCGGTCCTCACCTTAGCGCTTGGTATCGGCGCTAACACCGCCATCTTCACACTGGTCCACGGTCTGCTCCAGCGCTCGCTTCCCGTCGCAGACCCCTCGCGCCTCTATCGCGTCGGCGATCAGGGCACTTGCTGTTTTTACGACGGCTTTGAAAGCGATAACGGCGACTACGATCTTTTTCCCTACGACCTCTACTTGCAGTTGCAACAATCCTCGCCGGAGTTCGAGCAGCTTGCGGCTCTGCAAGCAGGAGGTTCTTCGCTGGCGGTGCGCAGCGGATCGTCTCCCGCCAAACCTTTGCGCTCGGAATATGTTTCCGGCAACTACTTCGCGACCCTCGGCGTGGGCGCTTATGCGGGCCGCCCACTTATCCCAAACGACGACAAGTCCGGAGCCGCTCCCGTTGTCGTACTGAGCTACGCCGCGTGGCAGTCGGACTTTGGCGGCGACTCGGGCATCGTCGGTTCCACTGTCTATATTCAAACGCACCCGTTTACTGTCGCGGGTGTTGCGCCGCCAAGCTTCTTCGGCGATCGCATCATTGAGCGGCCGCCCGAAATCTGGATACCGCTCTCCAACGAGCCCACCATCGAAGGCCCGGGCACATCGCTCTGGAGACAAGGCGAAGAAGACGAATCGTGGCTCTATTTGTTGGGAAGAGTGAAGCCGAACACCAGTATCGAAGCCCTTCAGGCGAAACTCTCCGTTCAATTGCGCCAATGGATGTCGCAGCAGGCCAGGTACACCGGCCATGGCGGTGCGGTCCTCATTCCCCGGCAACACGTTGTGCTTGTTCCTGGCGGCGGAGGGATCCAGACGTTGCAGCGCCAAACCGGCCAAGGGCTGCGCATGCTCATGATTCTCTCGTGCGTGGTTCTGCTGATGGCATGCGCAAATATCGCCAACCTGCTGCTTGCCCGCGGCGCCGCGAGGCATGCGGAGTTGTCGGTGCGCATGGCACTGGGCGCATCCCGCACCCGGATTATCCGCCAGGTTCTGACCCAAAGCGTGCTGCTCAGTTTCGTCGGAGGAGCTGCCGGCCTAGCAGTTGCCTACGCTCTTTCGCACATCGTCATGGCTCTTGCGTTTCCGCGGGCGCGCGCCATGCCCGTTCAGGCAACTCCATCTCTGACTGTGCTTGGATTCGCTTTCCTTGTTTCGCTCGCCACCGGCGTCCTATTCGGCATAGCCCCTGCCTGGCTTTCGTCGCATGCGGAGGCTGCGGGCGCATTACGAGCCGCGGGCCGCAGCTTCGGCGACCGCTCATCTGTGCCTCAGAAGAGTCTCATAGTGCTTCAAGTCGCCTTGTCGATCGTCCTGCTGTCTACAGCTTTTCTTATGGCCTGGTCCCTGGCGAACCTTGAGCATCAGAACTTCGGCATCGCTACCGCCGACCGCTACGTCATCCGGTTCGATCCTAAAGGCGCGGGCTATACTGTCGATCGTCTGCCGGCACTCTACCGCGAGATTGAAGACCGAGTCTCGTCACTACCCTCTGTCATGAATGTGAGCCTGGCCCGCTACACGCCGCTTGACGGCAATGCGTGGGGGAGCTGCGTTATCCAGCAGGGCCATCCAGCGCCTGGTCCTGGGGACAAATGCTTTTCGTTGTGGGACCGGGTCGGCAATCACTTCCTGCAAAGCGTCGGTGTGCCCATTGTGCGTGGGCGAGATTTCTCCGCGCAGGACTCGCAGACTTCAGTTCCGGTCGCGCTCGTCAACGAGTCCTTTGCGCGGCGATTCTTTCCCGGCCAGAACCCTATCGGCAGGCACTTCGGGATTGCATCGACGGACAACTCCGGCTCTTTCGAAATCACAGGCGTCTTTTCCGATTTCAAAATGAATGACCCGCGCCGCGAAGTGCCCCCGCTCTTTCTGCGTCCACTGTCGCAGCAATACCTTGGCTATACGGCTCCTGAAGCGGTCTCCTCTGAGCAGAGCTCGATGTTCGTTGAGTCGATGATCGTCCAGTTCGCGCGACCGCAGCAGGACGCTGAAGCGCTGCTTCGCCGCACGCTGGCTGACATCGATCCCAATCTCACAATTTTCTATTTCGCTTCCTACGATGCGCAGGTCGAGAATAACTTCACCCAAGACCGCCTGATCGCGTGGCTCACCACCCTGTTCAGCCTGCTCGCTCTGGCTCTAGCCTCGGTCGGACTGTATGGGGTGATCGCGTTCTTTGTTGCCCGGCGTACCAGCGAAATTGGAATCCGCATTGCGATGGGGGCGTCTCGCTCCGGCGTCATCGCTATGGTATTGCGTAGCGTCGCGTGGCCAATTCTGATTGGTGCTGTTTTGGGCATTCCCGGGGCCCTCTATATTGCTCACCTCGCCGTGGGGCTGCTCTACCAAGTCAACGCTGATACACCGTGGGCCTATGTAGGAGGGATGTTGACGCTGGGAGCTTGTGCAGCGGTTGCTGGAATGATTCCCGCTCGACGGGCGGCATCAATCAATCCGATTGATGCTCTGAGGACCGAGTAAAAATCCAAGATAGATACACCTGATTGGTTCTGAGATGCGGCGAGCTATCCAG
>JBAWCO010000764.1:0-18963 GCA_049590315.1 Occallatibacter sp.
CCTCTATACGCAGCATTCGGGCTCTGGGACATTCTGATGCGCAGGACCATTCTGACCCTGAGTCCAGACGAAATGACAATCAATCAGGCGTTCTTCCAGAAGGATTGGAGCAAACGTGCCTACGCCACGCGGCGTCTCCAGAATCTTCATTATTGCAAGTCTCGCCCTGAACCGACGGCGGAACGGCGGAAGATCAAGAACAGTCTGCGATGCGACGTGGAATTCCAGACAATAGGTCTCTTCGACGGCATCACCGAGGAAGAGGCAGCAGCCATAATCTCTAAAATGATGAAGGTCTATCCCTTTCCTAAATATCCGGCTTCCGATCCTGCAGCCTGACACAGACCGCAGCCACCCTACAAAACTCCCAACCCAACTAACTCGCTCCTCAACCCCTCCGCCCCCTTGAACACAATCCCTTTCATCCCCACGCCCGTAGCCCCAGCTACATTCTCCGGCCGATCATCAATAAATAGAACCCGCTCCGCCGGCCGTCCCAGAATATCCAGCGCCCGCTTGTAAATTGCCGCCTCCGGCTTCCGCATCCCCAGATAACACGAACTCAGCGCAACATCGAAAATATCGCGCAATCCAAATTTCTCGAACCGGTAATCGTTCGTCTCCCGCGCCTCATTGTTCAGCGCACCCACCAGGCAATTGCATCCCGTCGCAACCTCGCGCAATACACCCAGCCCCCCATCCGGAAGCTCCACCGACTGCGCACAAATCGCATCAAAAAAATCGCCCTGCGAAAAACTTCGCGGCTCGTAGAACACGGTCGCGTCCAGGTAAACCTTCACCGGAACCGCATCCCGCTCCCACGCGTCGTAGTGCGCAGCGTGCCGCGCCTCAAACTCCTTGAGGTCCAGGTTGAATTGCTTCGCCACCGTCGCGCGTTCGCGGTGGTCCCAACCATTCGTGAGCAGAACCCCGCCCACGTCGAAGAGAATTACGTCGAAGGGGAACATCGGCGCCACTCTTTCAACTCCTGCGCTTCCTCGCGCTCGCTGAGTTACTATTTTTTAGGAGCCAGCGGAGTGAGTGGGAAGCACTTGGCCAGTGCGAGCCTCCCGCGAACGTCTGCCGCACCGCAGGTGCCTACGCCGGGTTAGCCGACCCGTCGCCGCACATATACTTCGCCTCGATCGCCATTACCTTCTTGAACCGCCGCGCAAATCGCTCTTCCGTCCCTATGAACTTCGCGCGGATAAACGCGTCCACAACTTCATACGCCAGCGACGAACCGATAATCCGAGCCCCCAGCACAACCACGTTCATATCGTCGTGCTCCACGCCCTGGTGTGCGGAGTAGGTGTCGTGGCACATCCCGGCGCGTATCCCCGGAATCTTATTGGCTGCCACGCACACCCCCACCCCCGACCCACAGATCAAAATCCCGCGCGGCGCCACGCCCGTCTTGATCGCCTCGCCCACCTTCTCGGCAAAGTCTGGATAGTCGTCAGGCAGGCTCCCGGTATACGCCCCAAGATCCACCACCTCGTGCCCGGCCTTGGCAAGATAGCCGCGCACGTCCTCCTTGAGAGGAAACCCCGCATGATCCGCACTGATAACAAGCTTCACAATAAATTCCTTCCTGAACTGCAAGAGAGCCCACAGCTTTCCGCCCGGGATCATTTCATTGCGGACAATAGACCATTCACCAACCGTGCAACTTCCTCGGAAGCTTTCATTAGCCCGGCAACCTTACTTTCATTCAACAAACCAAGACTGCCAGCTAGCTCCAGTTGCGTCTGCAATTCGAAAAGCGATCCTCGAGAAGTGGCTAAGAATTGCCTGAAATGTCCGTCATCGAGTCTCCCATGTCCCTCTGCGATGTTGCTCGGTACTGAGACAGCGGCTCTTCGCATCTGGGATTGCAACCCAAAGGTCTCAGTCTTTGGCAACGCCTCCGTCTCTCGATAGACGGCCCTCGCCAATTCCATTGCCTTTTGCCAAACCAGCAAGTCGCGGTAATATCTGGTCCTGGCGCCATTCTGGAGTGTGGCTTTCCCGTCCATAAACCCTTCTCACCGCTGACTCGCTGGCGTGCTGACTTGCTAACTCGCCAACTTGCTGCTTTTCTACTTCACCAGCTTCTTCGCCCGCGCCGCCACGTTTTCCGGCGTGAATCCAAGCTCCTTCAGCACGATCGGCCCCGGTGCGGAAGCCCCAAAGCGATCCACTCCAAGCACGTCGCCATCCAATCCCACATACTTCCACCAACCCAGCGTCGCGCCCGCTTCCACAGCCAACCTCGGCACGCCCGCCGGCAACACGCTCGCCTTGTACTCCGCCGTCTGTTCTTCGAAAATCTTCCAACTCGGGAAGCTCACCACACGCGCGCGAATTCCTTCACCAGCCAGCACCTTCGCCGCTTCCACCACCACTCCCACTTCGGAGCCGGTGGCCATCAGCACCACCTGCGGCTTCTCAACATCTTCCAGCACATACGCGCCCTTGCTCACGCCCGCGTACACATCGTGCGTCGCCGGATCAATCACCGGCAGATCCTGTCTGCTCAGCGCAAACCAGCTCGGCCCCGTCCGTTCCAGCGCCAGCCGCCACGCCGCCGCCGTCTCATTCGCATCCGCAGGACGAAAATCGGTCAGCCCCGGAACCGCGCGCAGCGCCATCAAGTGCTCCACGGGTTGATGAGTCGGTCCATCTTCGCCCAATCCAATCGAGTCATGTGTAAACACGAACAGCGACCGCACCTTCATCAACGCCGCCAGCCGAATCGCCGGCTTGCAATAATCTGAGAACGTAAAGAACGTCGACCCGAACGGAATCAATCCGCCATGCGCCGCCATCCCGTTCACCGCCGCGCACATCCCAAATTCGCGCACTCCAAAGAAAACATTCCGTCCCGCCGGATCCACGTGGAAACTCGCTCCCGGCTTGAAGATTGTCTTCGTTGAAGCCGTCAAATCCGCCGCGCCGCCAAACAGCTCTGGAACCTTCTCGGCAATCGCATTCATCACCGCTCCGCCCGCATTGCGCGTGGCCTGTGGCTTGCCCGTCGGAAAACTCGGAATCGCCTTCACCCAATCTGCCTTGCGCACATCCTTCTGCGTCCGCTCAAACTCCGCAGCCAACTCTGGATTAGCCGCCTTGTATTTCTCAAATTTCTCGTTCCACTCCGCCTCGAGACCCGCGCCGCGATCCACAGCCTTGCGCCAATTCGCCAACGCATCATCGGGAACATAGAAGCTTTTATCCTCCGGAAAGCCAAAGAATTTCTTCGTCGCCGCCGTAGCCTCCGCGCCCATCGCCTCGCCGTGCACCTTGTTCGTTCCAGCCTTCGGGCTGCCGTAGCCAATCACCGTCCGCACCGCGATAATCGACGGCCTCCCCGTCTCGGCCTTGGCATTCTCAATCGCCTTCTCAATCGCTTCCAGGTCATTTCCATCCGCAACCCGCTGTACGTGCCAGTGATAACCCTTGAACCGCTCCAGCACGTCGTCGTTGTAGCTCAGCTCCGTCGGCCCATCCAGCGAAACCAGGTTGTCGTCGTATATAAACGTCAACTTGCCCAGTCCCAGCGTTCCTGCTAGCGCTGCCGCCTCGTGGCTTATGCCTTCCATCAAGTCCCCATCGCCGCACAGCGCGTACGTGTGGTGGTTCACAATCTCAAATCCCGGCTTGTTATAGATAGCCCCCAGGTGCTTCTCGGCAATGGCCATGCCCACAGCCATCCCGATCCCCTGTCCAAGCGGCCCTGTCGTCACTTCCACACCGTCCGTTTCGCCGAATTCAGGATGCCCCGGCGTTTTCGACTCCCACTGACGGAAGTGCTCCAAATCGTCCAGCGTCAGCTTGTAGCCCGCCAGGAACAGCGTCCCGTAAAGCAGCGCCGAAGCGTGCCCGTTCGACAGCACAAACCGGTCCCGATCCACCCACTTCGAGTGCCCGGGGTTATGCTTCATCAGCTTGTGAAACAGCAGGTAAGTAATCGGCGAGCACCCCAGCGGAGCGCCAGGGTGGCCGCTCTTGGCTTTTTCCACCATATCCACGGCAAGCAACCGCAATGTGTCGATGGATAGTTGATCGAGAGAAACATCTGCAACGCTTGAACTCATATTCGTCCCAATTCCTTTCGCTGAAGCGCTCAACGCGCCGTTAACTCATCCGCGAAGCTGTGCTCTTGCTCGCCCTCACTCCGGTTCAACCTGCACGTCCACATTGTATCCAAGCCACCCATGCTGCTCCGGCCAGTACAGCGTCCATTGCACGTCCTTGCTTTCCAATCCAGGCGTAATGTCCGCGCAATGGCCCGCGCTCCCCAGGCTCCGGCTCACCGTCGTGTGCTTTGTCGCCCACCCGTCGTCGCTCCAGTTCACTTCGAATCGCTTCTCATTCAGAATCCGCAGAGTGCTCCCCGGTTTCATCTTCTGGATCGGCCGCCGCACGCTGTAAATCTCCAGCTTCTTCTTCGGCAATCCGCAGCGCGTATCGTTGCTCCCCGGTTCGCAATAGCGGTCGTACACTGCGTCAATCCTGTCGAAAACCTTCCCATCCACCGCCGACCGCAGCAATTTCAGATACTCGGCATGAGCCCACACCAAAGGCACTGCCGATCCCGCCGGCTGTCCAATCCGCAAGCTTGAATCCGTCCGATCCGCCTCGTCCCACACTTGTTCCGGCATCATCTGACCGCAGGTCGCAAACCGCTCATAGGTCCTGATCAGCTCAGAGATGTCTTTCCCCGCTGCCAGTTCGTAGTGTGCCCGCTCGCCCGTCAGCAGAGGCCACACGCGCCCCTGGCCCCAGCCCTCGTAAGGACCGCCGTCCGGCCGTTGTCCATAGCCGTCCCAGTTATAGCGCAGCCATCCCGGCCCCTGCGGCAGCGTGCGCTTCAGCACCGCGTCCACCACCGTCAGCGAATCCACAATCAGCGGGTTGTCTGCCCGCCGAACCCCGTACCGCACCAGTTCCAGGAAACCCCCGTCTATGATCTCCCGCGCCTCAAACTCAGTGCGCGTCCCCGGCGGCCGGTTGTTCAGGTGAATCATCTCTGTCCCGCAGTCTTCGCACGCGTAAGCCTCGCCGCTCTCGGGTGGACGCACGCGCATGTAGTGGCGCTTGATCTGCGGATGAAGTACGCCATTGTTGGTCACCGTCCAGTCTTCCAGGTGACCTTCGATCCAGTCGGCATACTCCTCCAGAAATTCCGCCATCTCCATCGAGTCGTGCGCCCGTGCTATCTCCGCCGCGCAAATCAGCCCGCCGATTACCGCCGCCAGCGTCGATGGGGAGTAGCCCGCATTTTCTTCCCACCGCTCCTGGTGCGTAATCGGTGCATGCCGAATAAGGTAGCCCGCTGCCCGCTCCACAAACGCAAAAATCTCCATCTCTTCCAGTGCATTCGTCTTCCACAACCGCCACGCCAAAATCAGCGGGAACGCCACTTCATCCAGTTGTTGCCCTGTCCAGTACGGTGTTCCGTCAATCCAGAAGTTCTGCGCAAATCCCCCATCCGTCTCCTGCGTGCAAGCCAGGTACACCAGCGCACGACGCGCCGTATCCGCCCGTCCGCAGGCCAGCAGCGCCGACGCCGTCTGCACCATATCCCGCGTCCACACCAAGTGATAGCCGCCCAGGTCGTCGTCGCCCTTGATTTGTCCCCATGGAATCGATAACGAGGCCACAAACGCGCCTGAATACGTCTTGTCTTCGTGCGCCAGCAGCACGTTGTGGCTCACGCCCATCAGCTTGCCCCCATCACCGGCATTCGCCGCCAGCCACATGGGGTTCGCTGCCCGTTTCCACTGCGTGATATACCGGTTGCGGTTCTCCTCGTAAGGCGTCGAAAGCGCCCCCATTGTCTTCTGGGCCGCTGTGTGATGCCCCGTCCCAATCCCGATCGCCACCGTGAATTCGATCGCGCCCTTCACCGCCCGACCCTTGAGGTCAACTTCCCCCATCACCGCAACGTTTCCGCCCGTCGCCGATCCAAACTCCCAATCCATTCTGAAGTTGTCCATCAGGTCGCGCCAACCGTCGCTCGCGCCCACAAACCCGCAACTCACCCTTGAGAACCCCGGCCGTGCACTCATCGCCAGCGACCACTCGTTCTTCCACGCCATTAGCACCTTGTGCCCGGCAACGTCCACCGCCCGGGCCGAGTTCCCCGCCCCGCCGCCATCCAGGTGCGGCGCCATCAGCGCGTACACCTTCAGCCGTGGCAGCAGATCCGCATCGCCCTCAATGCGGACATGGTTCAACACCACCGAGTGGTGCGGATCGCAGATAATCTCCTTGGTCAGCGTGTAGCGTCCCTGCGGATCGCGATTCACGTACCGCACTCCCAGCGCCTCATGGTGTATGTACTCGAATGTCGACTCCAGGTCGCGCTTTTCCTCGTGGAAAAACGTCTCCCCGTCCGTGACCAGAAACTCCATATCCCGCACCTGTGCCCGGTCGATGGTCGGGTGGTACACCTCGTTCAACACTCCGTGACTGCATGTGAACCAGATCCGGCTTGACGCGGCGTACGCCGTTCCCACCGCATCTTTCACGCTTGAAGTCCACCGTGGCGCCATGCCAGGACCGCCAAAAGCCTCACCCTGCTGTTCAAGCCAGCGATACTGCACCGAACTATTCTGAGACTGCTCGCTCATGCCTGCATGATCCGTTTCTTGTTAGGGAATTGAAAAACCGCGCAACGTCGGCAAGATCGCACGCCGCCGTCCATCTTAACGATGTTTCCTTCAAGGGGAAAGTTTCGTCGCCTCTCCACCTTTTGCCGCGTTTTATTCCCTTGGGCCTTGGCCCCTAATCCGTGCCTTTACAACTTTCCCGCAACCCCACTGCCCGTCCAAGCATCCATCGAACCATAATGCGTCGTCGCCGCGTGTGAAGATTGAGTTGCAATCCGGCCATCAGATTTGGAGCGTGTTCTCTTTCTCGCTTCTTTACTCTTTCACTCGTTCACTTGTTCACCGCCTTACCGCAGTACAATCCGTACGGAGGAGATTTCCCCATGGCTTACGAACTGGCACCGCTGCCTTACGACTACGCGGCTCTCGAACCTTTCATCGACGCCGAAACCATGAAGTTGCACCACGGCAAGCATCATCAGGCCTACATCAACAACGTCAACGCCGCCCTGGCCAGCCACCCTGACCTCGCCGCCAAGTCCGTCGACGATCTCGTCCGCGACCTTTCTCAGGTCCCCGAAGATATCCGCAACGTCGTCCGCAACAACGCCGGGGGACATTCCAATCACACCGCCTTCTGGAACCTGATGGGCCCCGTCGGCTCGGATGGCGTTGGCGGCACGCCCACCGGTCCCATCGCAGCGCAAATCAACGCTGACTTCGGCGACTTCGAAGCCTTCAAGAAAACCTTCAATGAAACCACCGCCAAGCAATTCGGCTCCGGCTGGGGCTGGATCATTTTTGTCGGCGGCAAGCTCAAAGTCGTCACCACCCCCAACCAGGATTCGCCCCTCACCCAGGGTCAATATCCTGTCCTGGGCAACGACGTCTGGGAGCACGCTTACTATCTCAAATACCAGAACCGGCGCCCCGACTACCTTGCCGCATGGTGGAACGTTGTCAATTGGAACGAAGTCAACAAACGCTTCGCTGTAGCCAAGGGTTAGGCGCGCCAATCAGAAGTCTGGGGGCCCCATCCATCGCGCAGCTTCATCGCGCGATGGGTGGGAGGCATGAACTTCACCAGGGACTGCCGTTCACTGACAACTGCCCCCAGCCCCTACCGCAACTACCACCCCTCAACCAGCGTCTATACAAGTGTGACGATTCAAATCCGTACGTTCAAATTCGTGCTCATCGCTGTCATTTTTGTGCTAGCCATGGCGCCGCTCTACGCAGTCTCCCAATCGGGCAGCTTCGTCATCTCCCAGCACGGCCATGCGGTCGGCACCGCCACCGTCAATTTCACAGGATCCACCAACGGCTACGACACCTCCACAGTTGTCAAAGTCACCATGCAGGGACTCAACTACAGCTTTTCTAAAACCGAGCAGCTCACTTCGGCCAACGCCATCAAGCATGTCGATTTGAACGCCACTGTTAACAACTCCGCCGTCACCCTTACCGCCGTGCCAGACTCCGCCCAACTCCTCCTCAACATCTCCGCCAACGGCAAGAGCACTACCACGCGCCTCGTGAATCACCCCGCCGCCGTCTTTTTCCCTGACTTCGACCCTGGCGCATTTGACACCGTTCTCGCCCTCGCCGTCGCCAACAACAACCGCGGTCTCTACGCCGTCATCCCCAAGGGAGCAGGCTCCGTCAGCCCCATCCAACTTGCCACCTACGCCGACGAACTGGGAACCCTCGACGGCAAGCCCGTTCTCGTGCATCACCTCAAGGCCACCATCGCCGGCTCAACCAGCGACATCTTCTCCGGCCCTCAAAATCAGCTCCTCCAGGCTGAGCTCTCACAGCAGGGCTTCGCCCTCGTCCGCAAAGGCTTTATCCTCACCCCGCCCGCCAAGGCCGGCGCCCCTCCAGCCGCACCCGCCCAGCAGACCCCGCTGCCCGCGCTCGCCGCTCCTAAACCTGTCCAGCAGTAATTCCCGCCACGTGCCCGCTCTTCCGCTACAATTCCATGTCTATGGACGAGCAGCCGGTCACAACTATTGAAACCGTCACTGTCGAGTTCACCCTCGCGGTCGGCGATGGCCGAATCTCCGCATCTGCGGTCGTCCCCGCCGGAGAGACCACCCTCACCGAGATCCTCCCGATCCTCCGCGAACTAGACAACTCCCTCATCGGCATGGCGGCCTCAGCCTCCGTCGCTGCCGGTCGCCCCATTTCCTGCAAGGCCGGATGCGGCGCCTGCTGTCGCCAGCTCGTGCCCATCAGCATCTTTGAGGCGGAATCGCTCGCCGCCTGGATTCGCAGCCTTCCCGAGCCCCAGCAGCAGGAACTCGCCCAGCGCTTCCATCACACCTTGCAAACCCTCGCTGCCAGCGGCATGCTCGACCGCCTCGTCGAATCCGGGAAGGAATTCTGGGAGCCGGAAAATGAAGCCCATCAGCGCCTCGCCATCGACTACCACCACCAGGGCGTTCCCTGTCCGTTTCTAGTCGACGAGTCTTGCTCCATTCACCCCATCCGTCCGCTTATCTGCCGCGAATACCTCGTAAGTTCCCCGCCCGAGCATTGCGTCGACCCAGCCACCCTCCAAACTGAAATGGTGCCTTTACTTGTCAGGCTGATGCCCGCTCTCAATCAAATCGGAGCCCACGTCGAAAACTCCACTCGCGGCTGGATCCCGCTCATCTTTCTCTTTGCCTGGATGAAGGCCAAAGCCCACCCCGGAGAAAGAATCTCCGGCACAGGCCCTGAAGTCCTCTATAGATTCCTCAAACACGTCCACACAGGGGACGACCGATTCACCTCCGCTGAAGAGCCCCCCACCCCGGACGCCTGACAGCAGTCGTCTCCAGGTCCTTGGCTGTAAGCTGAGAGCTGTAAGCTGCCTTTCACGCGCTCTTCCCCGCCGCCACCCCCGAAGCCCATGCCCACTGAAAATTGAATCCGCCCAGCCATCCCGTTACATCTACCGCCTCGCCAACAAAGTAAAGCCCCGGCACCGCCCGCGCCTCCATCGTCCGTGCCTGCAGCCCGTTCGTATCCACGCCCCCCGCCGTCACCTCCGCCTTCTCAAAGCCCTCAGTCCCCACCGGATGCAGCGCAAACCGATGCAGTCTCCGCTCGCATTCCTCAAGCGCCGCATTCCCCCACCCTGCCGGCGCGCATCTCTCCACAAGAAATCCCGCCAACCTCTTCGGCAGCACTTCGCCCAACGCCTGCTTCAACGCCGCCAGATCTCGCCGAGCGCCCGGCTCCTTCATCGCTCCCAGTACATCCGCATCCGGCGCAAAATCCAGGCTCAACGCATCCCCCTCCCGCCAATAAGAAGAAGCCTGCAACACCGCCGGCCCGCTCACCCCTCTGTGCGTCACCAGCATCTTCTCCCTGAATCTAGCTGCGCCTGCTGAAGCCACAACCTCCGCCGCAACCCCCACCAACTCGGTCCACTCCCTCTCATCTCTGCCCAGCACCAGCGGCACCAGCCCCGGCCTCGGTGCAACCACAGCAAGCCCAAACTGCAGTGCCAGCTCATAACCCAGCCCCGTCGCCCCCATCTTCGGAATCGACAATCCGCCCGTAGCCGCCACCACCGACTCAGCCGCGAACTCCCCCGCCGAGCACTCAACGCGAAACCCTTGAGCATCGCGCTCCACCCGAATCCCGCGCGAATTCAGCACCAGCTCCACACGGCCAAGCTCGCACTCAGCCAGCAGCATCTCCAGGATCGCCCGCGCCGACCCGTCGCAGAACAACTGCCCAAGCGTCTTCTCATGCCACCGAATCCCGTACCGCTCCACCAGCGCAAGAAAATCCTGCGGCCCATATCCCGCCAGCGCCGACTTCGCAAAATGCTTATTTTCCGAAATGAAATTTCCCGGTCCACAGTGCAGATTCGTGAAATTGCACCGCCCGCCACCAGAGATAAGAATCTTCCGTCCCGCCTGCCCGCCATGCTCCAGCAGCACAACGCGTCGCCCACGCTGTCCCGCCGTAGCCGCGCACATCAACCCCGCCGCCCCCGCCCCCAAAACAACCACATCGAATTGGCGTACGTCAGCGGCCATAGCTCCCGATAAGAATAGCCCTCGGATGTCTGAGGTCCGGGGTCCCCGGCGAGCGGTCTTGGCTTACTGAAGTGAAGGGACAGGCCTTTGTCCGTGGGGTGGAGGTCCGAATTTTCGGACCCAGGATATTCGCATTGAATGTTTTTTATCGAGCTCTTTATTTAGATTTACACCCGCCTGGAACTCATCAATGCGAATCCGAATTCTCTCCATTGCGAAGGCCATGAGTGAATCATTACGTCCGGAGAGAAACACCGTGTCTTCCATTCAGGCGTCCTATAAGTGACCCAATTTTTGAACACTGTATTGTAGATGGATTCTTCAAGTCCCGAACTGCCCATCAATAATTCTATCCGCGTCGTCACTCGGTTTTGCGATACAAACCTGCGTTTCTAAATTGATTCCCAGCCTCGTCGGTTTTGTGCTGACAGATCAACAGCGCCTGGCCATCCTCGACCAGCGTCCGCGTCCAGCGGTCAATCGCGACGCCGTCCTTCTTCGCGACGCTTTCGATACTCCCATCTTCCAGCAGCGCAAGAGACACAGTGACCGGATAGCCTTCATAGCTACGGTCCACCCCATCCACCTTTCCACCGTAGACAAAATGCATCGGCTTGCCGTCCGCGTCATCGGCGTCCAGGTCGAACGTCAGACCTTCGCCAGTCCGCGTGATGGTGTAGATGGCGCGCAGGCCCGGCCGCCCTCGCTCATAGTGAAGGGTTGTGGGGTCCAGCTCCCATCTGCCAACAAAACCGTCGAGATTGCCTGCCATGGAAACAGAATCTCACGCCTCGGTGACAGCCTCCCAGAATCCGATATTAAAATCCAGCGCCATGCTGCACCGCAGACCGCCTTAGACTCCGATATCCCCCTCCTAACACTCAGCCCTCTGACCTTCACTGTCCGCAATCGCACACAGCATCACGATTCCGAACAAGCAATTCACAATTTCGCCCACGCCTGATGCGCAAATCATTGCTTTTCCAGCCGCAATCTCGCCTGCCATTTGGCATGGAAAATGCTCTGATCCTTTGCGGAAAGCTGCTTCCTCACCGGTCAAGAGAAGAGGCCCTGTGCTCAACCTGATCAAGAATCTTCGCTTCAGTGTGCGCATGTTGCGCAAGAATCCCGGATTGACCCTCGCCGTCATTGTCACGCTCGCGCTCGGCATCGGCGCCACCACGGCTATCTACACCGTGGTCTACTCCACGCTGCTTGCGCCTCTGCCGCTTCCTCATCCCGAGCAATTGGTCATGGTGTGGTCCAAGATCCAGGGCGGCCGCAACGGCATGTCCGCCGGCGATTTCCTCGATTGGCAGCAACGAAACAAGTCGTTCGCGGCAATTTGCGCGGTTACCGGCGGCAACTTCAACCTGGCCGACAAAGACCAGCCCGAGCAGGTGGATGGCAACCGCACAACCCCAGGCTATTTCAACATGGTGGGTTTCCCCATCATGATGGGCCGCGATTTCCTTCCCGAAGAAGGTATCCCCGGCAAGGATCATGTCGTGGTCTTGACCCACAAACTGTGGGAGAGGTTGGGGGCGAACCAGAACATCATCGGTCAGCAGATGCGCATCAACAGCGAGCCCTACACCGTCGTCGGCGTGCTGGCCGCTGGCATTGCCGATCGCTACGACACGCAGCTCACCACCCCCCTGGCCTTCCGGCCGGAACAGATCAACCACGACTACCACTGGCTCATCGCCATGGCTCGCCTCAAGCCCGGCGTCAGTATCCAGCAGGCCCAGGCGGATATGGACGCGGTCACCGCCCGCATCGCCGCCGACAACCCCAAGAGCAACAGTGGATGGGGTGCGCAAATCGACCCGTTCCAGAACGACTTCCTGCCTAAAGAACGAATCCGGACCCTCTGGCTTCTGTTGGGAGCCGTTGGGTTTGTACTCCTGATTGCCTGCGTCAACGTCGCCAATCTGCTGCTGGCCAAAGGCACTGCGCGCCAGAAAGAAATCGCAGTGCGCGGCTCGCTTGGTGCAACCCGCAGCCAGGTCTTTGCTCAGTTCCTCACGGAAAGCAGCGTTCTGGCCCTCATCGGCGGCGCTCTGGGATGCGTGCTCGGTGTGGGTCTATTGCGCGCGCTGGTTGCCGTAATGCCGAAAGGCATGCTGCCCTCTGAGGCCACGCTTCAGTTGAATCTTCCCGTCCTCGCCGTCGCGCTTGCGGCCACCATGCTCTGCGGTCTGCTCTTCGGATGCGCCCCTGCCTGGTACGCCTCGTGCGTCGATCCAGCCGAAGCCATCAAAGAAGGAGGCCGTTCCGGTGGCAGCCCTGCACACAACAAACTGCGCCGTGTCCTCGTCATCGGCGAGTTCGCCCTGGCCCTCTCTTTGCTCGCCGGAGCCGGGCTTGCCCTGCATAGCTTCTGGAACCTGGCCCACGTCGATCTTGGCCTGCGCACCGATCATGTGCTCAAATTCGATCTCGCTCAAGCCGACGAGCGCTTCAAGGATCCCGCCCAGATCGATACCTATTACCGCCAAGTTCTGGGCCGCATCCAAGCTCTTCCAGGAGTCTCATCGGCCGCTGTGGTCACCGGAACACCTTTGAGGGGCACCAGCGATGGCATGCCGTTTTCAGTCGTCGGTCAGCCGGTCGTCGATTTCGCCCAACGCCCCGGCTCTCCCTTTCAATCGGTTACCGCCGACTATTTCAACACTTTCGGGATTCGCATCATTCAAGGGCGTTCGTTTACCGATCAGGATACCGCGACCAGCGTCCGCGTCGCCGTCGTCAACCAGGAGTTCGTGAGCCATTATCTGAAAGGCATGGACCCGCTCCGCCAGAGGCTTGCCATCGAGCAGATCATCCCCGGCCTGCCCAAGCTTGGCCCTCTCGTCGAATGGCAAATCGTCGGCGTCTTCCACAACGTCCGCTCTTTTGGCCTTCGCCAGGATCAGCCTGAGATCGACGTGCCGTTCTCCCAGTCGCTCCTGCCCAGCGTCACCATCGGCGTCCGCACCGCCAATGATCCCGCAGCCATGACCCGCTCCGTTTCAGATGCCGTACACTCTGTGGACCCGCAAATCGCCCTGGCCCAGACACAGACCATGGACGAGGTCAAGGATCGTCTCCTCGTTGGTGACCGGTTTACTTTGTTCATGTACGGCGGTTTTGCTGTGCTTGCGCTGCTGCTTGCCGCAATCGGCATCTATGGCGTCATGGCCTTCACTGTTTCCCAGCGCACACAGGAGATCGGCCTGCGCATCGCCCTCGGCGCAAGCCGCGCCAACGTAATCGGTCTCATCGTCCGCGAAGGATCTCTACTTGCCCTGATCGGCCTGGCGCTGGGAATTGGCGGCGCGGTCATGGTGGGCCGAGCCATGCAGAGCACGCTTTATGGCGTTCAGGCTTTGGATATCACCGTCATTGCCTCAGTGACAGCGGTTCTCTTTGCTACAGCCTTGCTGGCTTCCTACCTGCCCGCCCGGCGAGCGGCAGCCGTTGATCCGATGCAGGCGCTCCGCAACGAATAGCCTGTGCCGTCGAGTCCGAGTGAGGCACATTTCATCTCCATGAACATGTTCCTCACGATTCAACCTCGATTGCTTACCGGCGTCCTAAGCTTCATCCCTGAACATCGGATGCGGAATAAGACGTCGATAATCTTCCTGGTGTGCCCCGTCCAGGCAAGCCTCAATAATCTGTTTCCCCAGCGGATCAAGCTCCGGTACCAGGAACTGCTTCAGCTCCTTCGCAAAAAACTCCCGCCACTGCCGCGCGCCTTCTTCATACACATCCATCCCGCCCTGAATCTGCTCTTCAACCGCCAGAAACACACGCGGAATCATCGATCCTTCAATCCTCAGTTGGTTCGGAATATATCCGAGCAGCGGGCAAATCGCCTCTCGCACCTGCTCGCGCGCAAACTTCGCGCTTCCTCGCCGCGCCAGGTATTCACGCGCAATCCACTCCGCCATGAACCCCACTTTCCACGCGCCAATGTGCTGGTTCGGCAGCAGCACATACCGCGTCTCCGGTGTCTCCACAATCTGTCTCAAAAGCAAGTTCGCCTGGTCCACGCGCTTGCCGGTTGCAAACGCCCAGTACGAACCTACGCCCTCCGACTGCATTCCCACACTCTTCGAATCCTGAATACTCGGATTCGCATGTCCTCGTGGTGCCACCAGCCTCCAAAGCCACGCCAACGCCGGGCTCAGCACATGAATCATCGCCAGAATTCCATAGAGCTGGCTATCACGGTGTGTCGGCGGACACCGCACGCCAAAGCTCCGCACATCCACTCGCTGCGGCCCGTCCAAAATGTCTTCCAACATCCGTCTCGGCAAAATCACTCTCGGATTCGGACACAATTTCCCCGGTGAATCCTCGACGTGTTCCCATGTCAGGCACGTTCCCCCCGGCACAATGTAGTGGTTCAGAAAAATCAGCGGCTCCGGCGGATCAATGCACAGCCGCTCCAGGTTCGGCGCAGTCCCATAACTGTGAATGTGGTCCACGCGCACGAACCATCCATTCTCCGCATCCGCCACCGTCAGCCGTCCACTCGCCCCTTGGCTCTTGGGATGTGCGCACGCCATGTCGTCTGCAATCGGCCGCAAGTGGCAAGCCTCCGGCAAATTCAGCGTCCGCTCTTCCTTGGTCACCACGTTCCGTCCCAGCAGCAATCGCCCATCGTCCATGCGATGGATATGCTCAGTCATCTCGCTTTTTCCGCCGCCGCTCGCGCCCTCGTGCATCAGGATCAGTTGGTTCTCATACGGCGTCACCACCGCCACCGCTGCGCAATGGTTCGTCGTCCACCCCTCGCGCTCGCCTTTATCCAGCAGCATTGAGTAGACGCCCTTTTTCGCACTCGGTCCCGGATACAGGTTGTACGCAAAAATCTCCTGGTGCGTCTCCTGCCGGTCGTGCACCACTACCTGTCGCCCGCCAAAATGCGTATGCCGGAACGGCGGTGCAACAAACAACACTCCACCCGTCACCTTGAAATCTGCCGGCACCTTGCTCCGCGGAATCATCCCCTGCAAATCCGCCAACGCCGCCGCAAAGAACGCTGCCTGCCGCGGCACAATCAGCAGGCTCCCATACCCCAGCGCATCCGTCCCCGCATAAAACGGCATCGCCACCAGCTCTTGCGTCTTGAGCCAGGCAAGCGTCTGTTTCCGAGTCTTTTCAAAACCCTCGCCAAACCGCTGTTCATAGGTAGGCTTGTCCGTCGGCAAGTGATCCCCGATCACCATCGCATCCGGGTCCCGTCTCCGCATCGCCGGATCGGGAAAATTAATCGCCAGCCCGTTCCGCGCCTTGGTCACCACCGCCTCCACAATACGGCCCATCCGCGGAGTCTGAAACACCGCCTCATATTGCCCATGATCGTCGCGATTGCCCAGCGTCCAATCCGTCTCTCCAGAGGCACGCCCCAGCGCCCAATCCATCAGTTGCTGCCGCGTTTCCGGCGTCTGCACCAACGGCGCAGCGCTCAGCACCTCCCGCACGGCAGCCGGCAACTCAAGCTCGGCCCAGCAACTCTGAAAATCAACGACAGGACTAACACCGGCAACGGTGGCCATCGCTTTCTCTCTTTCTGTGGGGGAAAATCCAGATTCGCGCCCAGTTCAGAGCCAAAAATCGCTCATATCTTTTATCGCATCCACCACCACACCTGGCAGTGCGCCCCATCACAAGCGAATCAACCCCAAATCCAGCTTCCCCGTCCGGACTCACCTGTTATTCCCAGCTTCCCGCCCACCGCGCAATACTACTGTTGCTCTAGGCTCCCCTCCAAAACCCCTCATGCACCACACCAGCCTCGTCCTCCAGCAGCGGCCCCACCACTTGAATTCGCCTCTGCCCGCGCGCAAACACCTCTCCGCACCCGTCGATCAGGGCAAGCACAAGTCTCGCCTTACCACTCCGCAGTCTTCTTGAATTTTTCAGCCATCTTTCCATGAATGGCCTTATAGTCAGTACATTCGTGCCTTTGTGTGCATCGATCTGATGACTCTTTGCGGCGGTGCGAACCCATTCTTGGGCCGTCTGCAATCCCCGCACGACCACAAACTTGGTTTCCGGCTTTCGAAAGAATTCCATTCCTGCAATCTCTGGAGGCATTCATGAAGTGCCGCGCTCTTGCAACAATGCTCTGCATCATGGTCGTAATGGAATGCCATGGCCAACCATCTCTGCCTTCCAATTTTCAGGCGAAGACAATTCATAGCCCCGCTGGGGCGGATATTTTCGTTCGCTGGGGAGGAACGGGACCTGTCGTTTTGCTGATTCACGGATATGCCGAAAACAGCGATTCTTGGGCGCCTCTCGCAGAAGACTTGATGAAGGACCACACCGTCGTTGTTCCAAACTTGCGCGGCATTGGGCGATCTTCCAAGCCGGAAGACGGCTACGACAAAAAGACGCAGGCCGTGGATATGCGCACCGTCGTGACAACCCTTGGATACGACAAGACCTTCGTCGTCGCGCACGACATCGGCAACATGGTGGCCTATGCCTACGCTGCGACCCATCCAACAAAGGTTGAGCGACTAGTCGTGATGGACGCACCCATTCCGGGAATCGAACCCTGGAGCGAGATACTGCAGAATCCCGGCGTGTGGCACTTCAACTTTCACGGCCCCGACGCGGAGCGCCTGGTGGCCGGACGCGAGCGCATCTATTTTGACCGCATATGGAACGACTTCACAGCCGATCCTGGGAAGCCGGACGAAGCAACCAGAAATTTCTTCGCTTCAACGTACGCGCAGCCTGGAGGTATGCGGGCTGGATTCGCGCAATTTACCGCCTTCGCCCAGGACGCAAAGGACAACAAGGTCTTTGAACAGACCAAGCTAACCATGCCTGTCATGGCGGTGGGAGGAGAAAAATCTTTCGGTGCGCTCCAGGCAGTAATCATGCGCCATGTAGCGAACAACGTGCAGGAGGAAGTTGTCGCTGGCTCTGGCCATTGGCTGATGGAAGAACGTCCGGCCTACACCGTCGCCTTGATTCGTAAGTTTCTTGATGCTCCGCCGGCTGTTGCGTACATTGCACCTTCCATGTGAATTGCTAACGAGAACAGCCCAATACGCATTTTCAGCGCTGACCTGGTCTGGTCGTCGGGATTGCGCCGGCACTGTCGCGAATTCGGCGACTGCGCGCTATTGTTTTAGCCGATTTTCACCGAGATTTATCACACCCCGAGTCCAAACCCTCCCATCATCCTCAAGCCAGCTTCCTCGCCCATAGCCACTTAGCCCTGGCCAACCCATCCACTCCCCCAATTCCCATCTCATCCGTCCAATCACATGGCAAGTCGCGCACCGAAGCGCAGCCCCAGCAACCCCGACCGGCCGGTGACAATCGAATGACAATGCAGTTGCATCTCACCACCCGGCTGATCTGGCATCCCGAAAGCCGAACCGGTAGAGTTGATATGGAGCGGAGGTCCGGTCGAAATGAAGCAGTTTGGGTCCTTTAAACTGGACACGGCGAATCAGTGCCTGCTCCACGACGACGTCACAATCGCCCTCCCGCCCAAGCCCTTCGCGGTGCTGCGTTACCTGGTCGAGAACCCCGGCCGTCTCATCACCCACGACGAACTCCTCGACGCCCTATGGCCCGAGACCTACGTGCAACCCCAGATCCTCAGAACCTACATGCTTGAGCTGCGCAAGCTCCTGGGCGACGACGCCGGACAACCGCGCTTCATCCAGACTCTGCCCAAGCGAGGCTATTGCTTCGTCGCGCCCGTCGCCGAATACGCTGAGACGAAGCATCCCCACGACACATCGACAGATTCATCCTCCGCAGCGGCTCCCTCCATCATTGGCCGGGAAAACGACCTGGTCCAACTGACAGCGCAATTCGAGCTCCTCGCTCAAGGTGAACGCCGCATTGTCTTCATCGCCGGCGAAGCGGGCATCGGCAAAACCGCCCTCATCGACGCCTTCTGCCGCCAGCTCAGCTCCGCACAAACCGCCAGGGTCGCCCGCGGTCAGTGCGTACAGGGTATCGGTTGTAAAGAAGAGTACTACCCCGTCACTGAAGCCTTAAGTCAGCTCTGCGCCTCGCCGCATGACGAGCAGGCCCGCCGCTTCCTCACTCGCAGGGCCCCTGCCTGGCTCTCCCTCCAACCGGAACCTGAGTCCGCAGATTTCTCCATCACGCGCCCGGCCGCATCCGAGCGCACCCTGAGCGACCTCTGCGCAGCCCTCGAAGAATTGTCAGCGGATTTACCCCTCGTCCTCGTCTTTGAAGACCTCGACTGGGCTGACGATTCCACCCTCAATCTCATCTCCGCTCTTGCCCGTCGTCGCGCGCCGGCAAAGCTCTTGCTTCTGGCCACCTACAGA
>JBAWCO010000765.1:0-6289 GCA_049590315.1 Occallatibacter sp.
GTGAAGACTTCCGCGAGTTCGTCGGGGGTGAGATTGAGGCCGTGCTTGAGCAGGTCATAGGCTTCGCAGATGAGCTGCATGTCGCCGTACTCGATGCCGTTGTGAACCATCTTGACGAAGTGGCCTGCGCCGTCTTCGCCGACCCAGTCGCAGCAGGGAGTGCCGTCTTCGACCTTGGCGGCGATGGACTGGAAGATTTCCTTCACATGGGGCCACGCGGCGGGATTGCCACCAGGCATGATGGAGGGGCCGAAACGCGCGCCTTCTTCACCGCCGGAGACGCCGGTGCCGATGAAGAGGATTCCTTTTGCGGCAAGATCTTTGGAGCGGCGATTGGAGTCAGTGTAAAGCGAGTTGCCGCCGTCAATGACGATGTCGCCGGGTTCGAGATATGGCAGAACGTGGTCGATGGTCTGATCGACGGAGTCGCCGGCCTTGACCATGAGCATGACGCGGCGCGGGCGCTTGAGCAAAGATGCCAGCTCCTGGGCAGAATGCGCGCCGACTACATTTGTGCCCTTGGCTTCGTTGGCGATGAAGTCGTCAACTTTGGAGGTGGTGCGGTTGAAGACGGCCACTTTGAATCCGTGGTCATTCATGTTGAGGACTAGATTTTGTCCCATGACTGCGAGGCCGATGAGGCCAATATCACACGTTGCGTCTGGCATAAGCACTCCCAAGGCTCCCTGATATTATCACTGCGGACGACGGGTGTATCTTCATTGTAGTGGAGTGGTCTGACCTCAGAAAAGCGGGGACTAAGGGACTGAGGGACTAGAGAACGAGCGAAGATAGTGCGCTGGATTATTTGCCGCAATTCGGGACGGCGTTGGAACCATTGCAACTTGGCATTCATCTAATTTTTAACGGCGGACCCAACGACGCGTGTAGAACTGTTCCATGACGGGTGAACTCTCCCTTCCCCCCGGAATCCAGGAGAGATGACCTTCAGCACTACAAATGGAGGCAAGATGCAGCTAGGACTAATTGGCCTGGGCAAGATGGGTGGCAATATGGCGGAGCGGCTTCGGTTGGCCGGCCACCAGGTGGTGGGCTTCGATTTCAACGCAGAAGCAGTGGCGAAGCTGACAGCCTCAGGCAATGTGGGCGTGTCAACGCTGGAGGATATGGCCAAGAATCTGAAGGGCCGCAAGGCGATCTGGATCATGGTGCCGCAGGGTAAGCCGGTGGACGAAACGATTGCGAAGCTGGAGCCGCTGCTGAATGCCGAAGATATCCTGATTGACGGCGGGAATTCGAATTACAAAGACACGATGCGCCGGCATGACGAGATCGCCGAGAAGCATTTCCATTTTGTGGACGTGGGAACTTCAGGCGGGATCTGGGGGCTGAAAGAGGGCTACAGCATGATGATCGGCGGGGACACGGAGCCGGTTGAGTATCTGCGGCCGATCTTCGAAGCGCTGGCTCCGTCGAAGGACAAGGGCTGGGGACATGTTGGTCCGGGCGGGGCCGGTCACTTCGTAAAAATGATTCACAACGGGATCGAGTATGGGATGATGCAGGCGTACGCAGAGGGCTTCACGATCATGGAGTCCAAGAAGGAATTGGGGTTGGATTTGCCGCAGATTTCGCAGATATGGCGCTATGGCAGCGTGGTGCGGAGTTGGCTGCTGGACTTGACAGCGGATGCGCTATGCAAGAATCCAAAACTGGATGGGCTCGAGGCGTTTGTGGAGGACTCCGGCGAAGGACGCTGGACGGTGATGGAGGCGATTGACCTGAATGTATCGGCGCCGATCATTACTGAGTCGCTGATGCGGCGGATCCGGTCGCGGGAGCAAAACAACTTTACGGATCGAATGCTGGCGATTATGCGGAATGAATTTGGCGGACATGCGGTGAAAAAGGACTAGGTTACAGATGACAGATTGCAGATGACAGTTAAGGACCCGAGTTCGAACGGTCGGACTGTCATCTGTAATCTGTAACCTGTCATCTGACAACCGGAGGTTGTAATGGCGACGATACAGGCTAGTGTGCGTGCGGAAGACCTGTCGCAGGTTGCTTCTGCGGCGGAGCGGATTCCCGAGGCGGGGATCCTGGTGATTTTTGGTGCGTCGGGCGATTTGACCAAGAGGAAGCTGCTGCCGGCGCTGTTTCATTTAAAGCAGAACAATCTGCTGCCCAAACAATTTGCGATTGTGGGAGTGGCGCGGCGTCCTCTGGGCGGGGAGTTTGCTGCGGATATGCGCGAAGGGATCATCGAGTTTGGGAGCGTGGAGGCAAGCGATCCGAAGCTGGACGAGTTTGTGCAGCACATCAGTTACTTTCCGCTGAAGTTCGACGATGTGAACGACTACGCGGGATTGAAGACGGAACTGGACCGCATTGCGGCGGAGAAGGGAATCGGCGGGAACCGGCTGTTCTATCTGGCGACCGCGCCGGAGTTTTTTGCGGGAATTGTGGAGAACCTGGGAGCGCAGGGGATGGCGCAGCCGGAACAAGGGAAGGTGGGAGTGGTGATCGAAAAGCCATTCGGCCACGACCTGGAATCGGCGAAGGAACTGAACCAGCAGGTGAACGCGGTTTTTCATGAGTATCAGGTCTTCCGCATCGACCACTACCTGGGCAAAGAGACGGTTCAGAACATTTTGGTGTTCCGATTCGCCAACGGGATTTTTGAGCCAATATGGAACCGGAATTACATCGACCACGTGCAGATAACGGCGGCGGAGACGCTGGGTGTGGAAGGGCGCGGGCCCTTCTATGAGAAGGCGGGCGCGCTGCGCGACGTGGTGCAGAACCACATGATGGAGCTGCTGAGCTTTGTGGCGATGGAGCCGCCAACGAGCTTTGAAGCGGAGAGCGTGCGACAGGAAAAGCTGAAGGTCTGGAAGTCGATTCCGCCGATTCCGATTTTGAACGCAGTGCGCGGACAGTATGGGCCGGGGCTGGTGGGCGGCGAGCACGTGGCCGGCTACAGGGACGAAGAGCGTGTGAATCCGGAAAGCGGCACGGAGACCTACGCCGCGGTGAAGCTGGAGATTGAAAACTGGCGTTGGGCGGGGGTTCCGTTCTATTTACGCGCGGGGAAGCGGCTGCGCAAGCGGGCGACTGAAATCTCGATCCAGTTCAAACAGCCGCCGCTTCTGATTTTCAATCGGATGGCGGGGAGCGGGCCATGCCAGGAGATTCAGCCGAACCTGCTGACCATTCGCATTCAGCCGGACGAGGGCATTGCGTTGCGGTTTGGGGCCAAGGTTCCGAGTACGCCGGGAATGAATGTTTGCCCAGTGAATATGGACTTCGATTATTCGGCTGCGTTTGGGAAGTCGAGTGCGAACGGGTATGAGCGGCTGCTGCTGGACGCGATGCTGGGCGACCAGACACTGTTCTCGCACCGCGACGGCGTGGAGACGACGTGGGCTTTGTATACGCCGATTCTGCAGGCGTGGGCAGCGAAGAAGCCGGAGGTATTTCCGAATTACTTTGCAGGGTCGTGGGGACCGGAGTGCTCCGATCGGCTGCTGGAGCGCGGGAACCACGTTTGGAGAAATAACCTGGGACGGTGAAACGCAGCGGGCCAGCAAGTCTGCTGGCTGGTTCTCATGAAGATAGTTCGGTTAGGAGATGGCGGTGACTCGATATGAGGCTTGGAGTTTTGCGGAGGATTGGGTTGCCGGCTGGAATGCGCACGATCTGGAGCTGATCCTGACGCACTATGAAGACTCCGTTGAGCTGACCTCGTCGGTGGCCGCACGGCTGTTGGGGATCGCCGAAGGAAAGGTTTTGGGGAAGGCAAACCTTCGAGCCTATTTTCAGCGGGGACTTGAAGCTTATCCGCAACTGCGCTTCGATCTTGTGGATGTGCTCTGGGGCTTGAACAGCGTTGTGCTCTACTACACTAATCAAGCTGGCAGTCGCTCAGGAGAGTTCATGGAGCTTTCGGCAACCCGCAAAGTGGCGCGGGTTGTGGCGCATTACAACGCCTAGCTCGTGATTTCGAGGTACATCTGTTGATGGGAATGGCTTGCATCCGCTGAAACTGCGGGGCATCTGATAGGTAAATGACTCATCCTCTGTTTTCTCCCTTTCAACTGCGGTCTGTTGAATTTCGCAATCGCATCGGAGTTTCGCCGATGTGCGAGTACTCGTCTCAGGACGGGTTCGCTACTGATTGGCATCTGGTTCATCTGGGCAGCAGAGCGGTGGGCGGGGCCGGGCTGGTGATCCTGGAAGCTTCCGCTGTGGTTCCGGAGGGGCGAATTTCTCCAGGAGACTTGGGCATCTGGAAGGATGCGCATGTGCCAATGCTGATGCGGATTGCGACGTTCATTCATTCGCAAGGTGCGCGCGCGGGGATTCAATTGGCCCATGCAGGACGCAAAGGCAGCATGTCGGTGCCATTCAGCGGCGAGCGGTTGGTGCCGCCAGCCGAAGGAGGCTGGGAGCCGGTTGCGCCGAGTGCGCTGCCATTCTCAGGCAAATACGCAGTGCCGCGGGCGCTGGACCAGACTGGGATCGATGCGGTGATTGAGGCTTTCCGTCAAGCCGCGCAGCGGGCACTGGCGGCAGGATTCGATTTCGTCGAGATTCACGCGGCGCACGGATATCTGCTGCACGAATTTTTGTCGCCGCTGGCGAACCAGCGCACGGACCATTATGGCGGGAGTTTTCAGAATCGAACGCGGCTGGTTCTGGAAGTGGTGGACGCGGTTCGCAACGAATGGCCGGGACATTTGCCTCTGTTTGTGCGCATCTCCGCAACCGACTGGGCGAATGGCGGCTGGACAGTGGACGAATCGGTGGAGTTGGCGCGGCTGTTCCGCGAGCATGGGGTGGACCTGGTGGACGTCTCCTCAGGCGGGCAGGTTGCCAGTGCTCAGATTCCAATGGGTCCCGGTTACCAGGTGGAGTTTGCCGCTAGGATCAAGCGGGAAGCGGGGATTCCAACGGCTGCCGTGGGGATGATCACCGATCCAGTGCAGGCAAACGACATTGTGGAGAAGGGTGAAGCAGACCTGGTGCTGATGGCTCGCGAGTCTCTGCGCGATCCTTATTGGCCGCTGCACGCCGCCGCTGCACTGGGTGAAGAGGCCAGTTGGCCGGTGCAGTACCTGCGCGCCGCACCTCAGCATTCGGCGGTTCGGAGTGCCGTGACGCGGCCGCAAGAAGACTGAAAGAGCGCAGACTGGTGGGGTTCTAGTCGGGGAGGTGCATTTCCAGGTACCGGCAGGGCTGAAACTCCAACTTTGCTTCACAAGCTATGCAAATGATGGCCTATACTGCGATAAGAGCGGGGCTCCGCGCGCAACTTTGCCGATCCTGCTCATTGTTCCCCATGGCTACGCAACTTTCCCAGAAGCGCGCCCACGACCTACCGCCTATCCCGGACCGTCTCTATTTCAAGATTGGGGATGTGGCTCGCATCTGCGAGGTGGAGACGTACGTTCTTCGATTCTGGGAGACGCAGTTTCCGCAACTGAAACCGAACAAGAGCGGCACCGGCCAACGGCTTTACCGAAGGCGAGATGTTGAGCTGGCTCTCGAGATCAAGACCCTGGTGCATGCACAGGGATATACGCTGTCCGGTGCCCGGCAGGCTCTTGAGCAGGCCAACCGCCGACGCCCGGAGGTAGCGAAAACTCCGCAACCGGAATCAGTGCGTGATTCGCAGTCGCGCCTGCCTCTGACGGGCACGGACGCGACCCTGCGGCTGGATACGATTGCCGGTGCGGTAGGCCACGCGCGGGCCGAACTGAGGGAGATTGTCGCGATGTTGACCTCGCCGGTTCCGCGGGCTCCGCGGCGGCGTCCCCGCATGACTGCATTTCCGGTTGGCGCTGGAACGCTGTTCCCTTCTTAACGTCAAACCGGGATTGATGGTGTGCAGGAGATGAGACCTCTTTGGCGAAATTTCTCGAAGGGTGGCTCGTCTTTCATGCTAATTTAGAGCTTCCGATCAGCCTAAAGATGAGCGAGGCAAGAAGGATTTCGCCTTTTCGCTTCTGAATGGTTTGGCTGGTCCTTGAACCCCCGAAGTAGGCAGCTGCATGCGATGCGTCCGATGTGGATCGACGAAGATCAGAACTTCGAGGTTTAGAAGGCAGGACATCCCACGCTTACTCCTGCTTCAGTATCCGGCCCGCTGTCACGAATGCTCGAAGCGATTCTTTGTGGGTCTTTTGGCAGCTTTGAAGCTCACTCACGGCGAAAAGGTTCGCGCTGAAGAAAGGCGACGGGAGCGGAATCGGCAGGGACGAACGACGGCGCCACCGAATTAAGCATTGTTGGGTAGCGAGCGAAAACTGCAGAGAGTAATGAA
>JBAWCO010000766.1:0-3884 GCA_049590315.1 Occallatibacter sp.
AACCTGAACGGCACGCCAGGCAATCTCTTCCCGTTCATCCCAGAGCGCTTCAGTCAATGCCGCGATTGTTGAGGCTTTCTGTGAAGGATCAGTAACCAGACTTCTCAAATCCTCGCTACGCGCTGTTTCTTGCTCGTCGCCTTCGAGCAGAACCGTAATAGGGGAAGTTACGCCAGCGTCTCTCAAGGTACGGGCAGAACCTTTTCTCACATCATCGCTGTCGCTGGTTAGACCGCGGTGTAACGCCGCCAAAATCGATTCCTGATGGCGGTCATCATTCAACAAAGTGCGGATATCTCGAGACACTTCAGAGTGTCTGTAGCTCGCTTCTAGTCCTCGTTGTATGAGCACTTCACTCGGATCGATCCTGACTTCCATCCCCAGCGACACCAAGAATTTGGCAGCTCCGTAGGCAATGCGATCACTGTTACCTTTCTCGTCGGTACAGTTAATGGCTTTCTCAAGCGCTTGCCCAACAACTTGCCGCGTATCGGCGCACGCTAAGACATGGAGAATGCGCCCCGCTCGCTCACCCAGTGTCCCGCGACCGGTGTCACGCCAATGCTCTTCTCCAAGGAGCCGAACGAGAGCCGCCAGATGCTGCTCCGGCTTTGTGGCATGTCCTTCTATTAGGAGGAGTGCCGCGATACTCCACAGTGGCCTCCAAGAATCGCGTTCGCCAGAGCGTTCGAGTTGTCGTAATACCCATCCAAACCGGGCGGAGATCGGTATCGGAGGGCGACTGACGAGGAGATAAACCTCCATCTCTCCTTCCATTGGACGGCGTTGGCCGCTCGAACCAACCGTAAGGAACTCTAAGAGCAGGTCGTCGGCATGCGACGAGCGTTCGAGCAGAGTCCATACGAGGCGAGAAGCAACCATCGGGTGGTGCTCTCTCCTCCACATCGATGCGCATTCGCCCCAAACGCGCCGGGCGAGTTGCTCCACGGCATTTTCGCTCAGTTGCAGCCGTGGTGCATCTAACAGACATGCTGCAGCTAAAACGGCGTCTCTTGTTCCGACTTCGTGCACAAGGCGCAGCGCTCGCTCATCGGCTTCCGCACGTTGATCAGAAGCAAAAATTGCCACTGCGAATCGTATGACCTCGGCATGGCGCGGCTCACTTGAAATAGTGGCGAGTTCCGACAACCCCTGTTCCCCGGTACCGACAAACCAACGAGCTGCCAGATAGTCCTGGAAGCTTAGATGAGCGAAGGCGAACACGTCCGGGCTTCGTTCCTGAACAATGCCCGAGCGCTCCACGAGAAGTCGAAGCAGAGATGGCGCACGCTCTCCGGCTTGGGATCGTGGCATAGACGCGGCTACTTCTAATCCATGCGAAAGAGCTTCAAGGGCGATATCCTTCGAGAACTCTCCACCATCCTGATCGCGACGCTGAACATCACGCGCGAGGCACTCAACAATTCGCCGAACGAGCGCATCTGGAAGTCGTAGCGTTGGTCCCCATTCTGGAGGAATTACCCCATTGCCAAGATCTCGACCCGCTGGGTCGCGTTCCCAGTGACCGAGCATCGCAAGCGTCGCTTGGTCATAAAGAGCGCTTCGTTCGACCGGAAGCCCTTGTCGATTGAAATGAACAAGCGCGAGGATTGAAAGAAGAAGAGGGTTTTCGGCGAGATCAACCAAAATTTCCGCAGACTTCGCTAAGTCCTCGGCCCGACTTTCCGCATCAGATTCGGTCAAACCATCTCCGAGGTGGCTGCGGACGGCGCGGTACCACTGCTGAGCGAAGACTCGTCTCCCGTCTCGATTGAGCGGCAGCGGTTCGAATAGAGCAAGATCGATAGGCGCCCTCTCCTCCCGAAAGGCATAGGGCCTCGACGAGACGACAACTCGGGGATTTGGGTAGCGCTGCATGAGATCAGCGACCGCATCAAATAGCCTTGCTCGCACTTCTGGATCCGGAACTTCATCAAGAGCATCGAAAAGGAAAATGGAGTTTTCCGAACTAAGTAATTCCTCCGCCATTTCCAAGGCTTCGCGTTTGTTGGGCAGCTTTCCAGCCAGCCCAGCCTCTAGCTCGGCCGCCAGAAATTCAGCGACCAAACCTACTCGGCCGGCGATACCATCAAGACCGCGAGCCTGTATTCGGTCCGCGAGTCTACGAAACCTGACGAACAGTGGGAGCAAGGGGGCGATGGGGAGACCATACTTTGAACGCGCTTCTTTGCCTTCCTCTCCCCCCATCGCGGACACGAGCGCAAGCCATTTGAGCGTTGTTGTCTTGCCCGATCCCGGGCCGCCAATCAGGCCGAAGCGACGTTTCTCGCGGAGAATAGCGGACAATTCAAAGGTGCTTGCCTTCTCAGTAAGCTCGTCGGGCTGGCGATCGCGAGATTCCGCGAAAATCGATTCAGTCAATGAACGCCGTTCTCGTTGTTTCGATGCCTCTCGTTCACCCGCTTTCTTCCGATCGGAAATGGGATCGAATTTTAATGGAACAAAGAGTGAAGGAAGATCGGCAAACACTGCCCGCTCGACATTGAGGCCGTAGACTCGAAACGTACGAAATGACTTGACTACTTCTGTTCTGTAGGTCTCCCAGAATGACTCTCTATGAACCCGGCCCGAGGTCAAGAGTCCTGCGCCGATCAACGACTCATCGGATATACCTTCTTCTCTCAAGGCATTGAGCAACGTGTCGTGATCGTAGGCGGATCGCGCAGATGGACCAGCGTGTTTGCTTCGTGCGACAAGTCTGATCAGATGTTGAGCGACGGTAGCTGCCTGAATACCGAGTGGCGAAAGTGACCGGATTATCAGACCCTCAAGCTCATCTGCAGCAGGAAGTTGCTCTGCTTGTAGCGATTTGAGAAAGTCCAATAACTCTTGCGAGTCTGGTGATGTCGAAAGTCCGTTTGCTAGGGTCCGAAGATCTTCGAGAGTCTCCGCCGATGACTCATCGCTCAGAAGCTCCGCCGGGGTCCTTGAGCGGAGCGCAACATCAATAAGCATCTTCAGAGGTGTGATGTCTCCAGCGCTCGAAAGTCGAATTATGGTTGTCGGCCGTTCTTGCGGAGCCCTCGAAAGCCATTGAGTCCAAAACTGGAGCGCAAGGCCAGACTGCGTGAATTCCCGTAATGACCACCCCCCTCGCGGTGCGGATTGTTTCACTTGAACGAAGATGCAGCGACCACTCCGAACGCGAACAATTGCATCGTCAACGTGTACGTGCCCGGGACCCAGCCCAGCTTTTAAGTCAATAGCTTTCTTTTCCCACAGAACTTCGATCAGTGGATCGCGATCGCCCATGAGAAGCTTTGTTAGCTGAAGGGCAACGTAGATGTCTTGGTAGTCGTATCCTGCTCCACCGGCGCGTCCACCGGCTCGACCACGAGGTTGCGATTGTTTTCGAGTCTTCGTCATACCTAATCCCGGCGCAACAGCGGTCTTCGAGGAGGGTCTACAAACTAACGGCTCTCAAACGCCGCGCCCTGTGCGACTCCACAAATGTGGTTTACCTATTGCTGAAACATAGTTTAGCGCCATAAACATTGGTTTGGTTATCCAACGCTGCAAGAACCTGAAGACCTTGCTACGAACGGCAGAGGGCGAGGCTGATTGGCCCGGGGAGCGCACGAGGGGTGCTGAAGGGTGTTGAAAACGTGGAATGAACGTTCGAGTTTGCCGGTCGCAAGAATGGGGTGCATTCTCTGTCGAAACCTTTGATGTGATAAGGTCGCTTTCTGCCTGTGAGCGGCAGAGGTCTGGGCCGCGCTTTCGTCGAATTTTCCTCAAATCGCGAGGGTGCGACCAGGGTGCTGAAATTGGAAAATACCGAATTTCCCAGTGTTTTTAATGCTCAAGGGTGCTGAAGGTAGCCATCGACGCCTACGAAATCCCTTAGTTACAATCACTTAGAG
>JBAWCO010000767.1:0-3377 GCA_049590315.1 Occallatibacter sp.
GTTGAACGCCAACTCTTTAGCCAGCACGGCGGCCTGATTTTGCGCGAGGTCGGTTCGCCGCCCGTCGCGACCAGGATTTGCTTTTTCTCCCCACACGTGTCTATCATTCTTGTATGGTCGGTACGCCTTGTTGTCGCCTCTGTACGCTGCTTCGCGCGCGCGGGTGACCTGGGTCTGACTCTCTGATCGAAATTCAAGGTTCCTCGAGTGCCCGCGATGCAGCCATAGCTGCCGCGGGATTTCTATTTCTGTCGAAAAAAGGAAAACATGCCTCAAGCTACCCCTGAGAAGGAAACAAAGGCCCAGCGTGCCGAGCGCCTGAAGCGCGAAAAGAACCCGTGGGCAACATTCGACGAGGTCCGCGCCTTCGCCCGTGAGGGCCGCTCCAGCATTGTCCCCGAGTGGGCCTCCTACTACTTCAAATGGTGGGGGATCTACACACAGGGCGATGGCGTTGGCGCCACCGGTGGCAAAGGCGGAGAGGGCCTGGCTTCAGATTACTTCATGATGCGCATCGCCATTCCCAACGGCATTCTCTCCTCCAACCAGCTTCGCGTCATTGGCAACCTCACGCGTAAATACGCTCGCAACCTTGCCGACATCACCGTCCGCCAGGCCATTCAGCTTCATTGGCTCACCATCGAGTCGCTCCCCGAAGTGGTCGACGCGCTCAACGCCGTCGGGCTCTCGCCGGCTGGAGCCTGCGGCGACGTGGTGCGCAACGTGACCGGCTGCCCCCTCGCCGGAGTCGCGGGCGACGAGCTCATTGATGCCTCGCCGCTTGCCCTTGAAGTCGCCCATCTGCTCAATGGAAATTCGGATTACTATAATCTGCCCCGCAAGTTCAAGATCTCCGTCACCGGCTGCCCTTCGTGGTGCAGCAATCCGGAGATCAATGACATCGGCCTGACCGCGACAAAGCACAATGGCCAGCTCGGCTACACGCTGCGGGTGGGCGGTGGTCTCTCCGCCGATCCTCATCTCGCCGTTCGCCTGGATGCTTTCATCTTGCCCGATCAGGCCCTGCGGGTTGTTCGCGCCGTGGTTGAAATCTTCCGCGATCAGCAAGGCCTGCGTGAAAGCCGCGACCGCGCCCGCCTCAAGCATCTATTCATGAAGGAAGGTTGGACCGCGGAACGCTTCCTCGGCGAACTCCAGTCCCGCCTCGACTTCACGCTGCTACCCGGCGTGCCGGAGCAGATCCCAGACGACGTCTTCCGCGATCACATAGGCGTCCACGCGCAAAGCCAGCCCGGTCTCAGCTATGTGGGCGCCTCGGTCCTCCGCGGCCGCCTCACGGGCGAGCAGCTTGAGGCCGCCGCCGACCTGGCTGAGCGCTTCGGCAGCGGTTCGCTTCGCACCACCGTATCCCAGAATCTCGTCTTCATTAACATCCCCAACAATAAGGCCGTCGAACTGGTCCGCGAGCTCGGCAACCTCGGTCTTCCTGTCGAAGGCTCCGCATTTTGGCGTGGCGCCATCGCCTGCACTGGCACTGAGTTCTGCAAGCTCGCAATTTCTGAAACCAAGGCCTTCACCCGCTGGCTTGTCGACGAACTCGACGAGCGGCTGCCCGGATTCGATCAGCAGCTAAAACTCAACGTGACCGGTTGCCCTAACAGTTGCGGCCAGCATTGGGTTGCTGACATTGGCATCGAAGGCAAGAAGATCAAGCACAACGGCCAGCTCACTGACGCCTTCTACTTCTGCCTAGGTGGCGCAGTGGGTCAGCACGCAGCCATCGCGCGCCCTGTCGGCTATCGCTGCCCGGCGCAACTGGTTCCCGACGCCATCGAGCGTCTACTTCGCGAATACCTTGCCGACCGCCAGCCCGCAGAGAATCTGCGCGCATGGTTCAGCCGCCACTCCAACGACGAACTCCGCGCCCATCTCGCCGGCGAAGTTTTGGCAGCGGTCGAGCGCGACCTTCCCACCGGCCGCGTTCCGCACAGCGTCGCGGACTGAGGACGACTTCATGAGCATGTTGCCGATCTTTCTCAAACTCGATGACCGCCGTTGCCTCCTCGTGGGCGCAGGCACCGTCGCGCTCGACAAAATCTCTTCTCTGCTCAAGACCGGTATCCAGCTCCGCGTCGTCGCCCCCGGCGCGCGCATTGAAATCCGCGAGTTGGCTGCGGAAGGCAAGCTTGAATGGATTGAGCGAACATTTGAGCCTTCCGACCTTGATGGCAACACGCTCGTCATCGCAGCCACCGATTCTCCTGAAGTTAACGCAGCCGTCTATCGCGAATCAGTCGAGCGCGGCATCCTCTGCAACAGTGTCGACGACATTCCCAACTGCGATTTTTTCTTCGGCTCCGTCGTCAGCCGCGGTGAACTCCAGATCGCCATTTCAACCGCCGGAGCCAGCCCCGCTTTCGCCCAGCGCCTTCGCCGCGAAATCGACGAACAACTCCCTGAAGACCTCGGCCCGTGGCTTGAAAACCTTGGGGCGCTCCGCCGCGAAGTCCTCGAAACCCATCCCCGCAGCGAGTCCCGCAAGCTTCTGCTCCACCAACTCGCCCATCGGCAACTCTGCGAATCGGCCTCTTGCCCTTCGCGCCAAATGGCTCTCACGTCACAGCCGCGCAGTCTTGAGCACGACGCCAGCGCACACGAAGGCACCGTCTACCTCATAGGCGCGGGCCCCGGCGATCCAGATCTCCTAACCGTCAAAGCCATGCGTTTGGTCCAGGCTGCCCAGGTCATCCTTCACGACGAGCTCGTTCCCCAGCCAATCCTTGCCCTGGCCTCGCCCAGCGCCGAAATCGTCAACGTAGGCAAGCGATGCGGCACCAAGACCATCTCGCAGGAAGAAATCAACGCACTGATGATCGACCACGCTCGCAACCAAAAGAGCGTTGTCCGTCTCAAAAGCGGTGACCCACTAATCTTCGGCCGCGCCGCCGAGGAAATCTCCGCCTTGGCCGAAGCCGGCGTTCCACTCGAGATTGTCCCCGGAATCACCGCCGCCTTCGCTGCCGCCGCTGCCGTTGGATTCTCGCTGACCAGCCGCCACGCCGCGTCGAACGTAATCTTCTCCACCGGCCATCACGCCAGTTCCCACAATCAGTCGCCCGTGCCCGCGCTTGAAGACGCAACCCGCGTCGTTTACATGCCCGGCCGCGATGTGCGCTTACTTGCGCACGAATGGCTGCAACAAGGTCTTCCACCCGACTTCCCCTGCGCCCTCATCTCCCGCGCCGCGCAGCCCGGCCAGCAGATTCAACACACCACCCTCTCAGCCCTTGGCGACGCCGCACCTGTTCAGGCGCCGAGCTTGCTCATTGCCGGTTGGACACTGCGCGAGAGGGCGGCAGCGAGTCAATTGATCGCTTCCCTCTCTCAGTCTCTCCGATAAGCCTGTCTCATTCACG
>JBAWCO010000768.1:0-2885 GCA_049590315.1 Occallatibacter sp.
GGGCGCAACCAGGCGGACCCGGCGGCTGATCTCGAGCATGCAAGGTGCGTTCCCAATCAGCTCAGGCAGCCGCTCGGTTGTCCCATGCTCGGTTCCCCGATTCGCCGCATCCAGCCGTATCTGTTTAGGCATGGCGATCACTGCCTGCTGCCCCGCAGCCATCGACAGACTCTCCGTGGAGCTGCCCAATGCCCGGTTTGTACTCTCCGCCGGCTTGAAACCAGTGAGCAGCCGCCCTGTTTCTCCCGTCGGCTTACTCAGTACAGGCGCCACATTCCAGGCGGCCGTGTCAGTGTCAGCCTCTTGGCACTTCCGCAAGGCGTAGAGCAGCTCTTGCCGGTATGGGCCACGCACGCTGTCCTGAACTGGAGAACTCCCCGTGGTCACCAGATCCACCTCGGGAAACGATCCCCGAAAGTCCTTGAGAAACTCGGCCAAATCTAGATCGGGAAGCCACGAGTCGACGATGACCGCATCCAGAGTGGTGGCTGTGGCTTCTCCCCAGGCCTGGGCGCCGCCCTCGGCTTCGTGGACCTGCCAGCGGAGGCCGCTGAGGATCTCAGAGATGCGTTGGCGGAAGTTCGAGTCGGCGCTCGCTACCAGGGCGGTGCGCGGACGGATGCGGGATGCTGCCGAAAAGACCGGGACTGGAACGCTTTGCATGGATAATCTCCTAAGAATGAATTGGTTAGATGATGAATTAATGCAGTTCTGAAACCAGACTTGTTGCTGCCGGGACGGCCGAAATGACCGCGAGTGCCGCAGATGCCTTGAGGCCCAGATCGCCCTCCAAAGGAATCACATACCCTTGCCCGCGAACGGTCCGAAGCAATTGTCCCGGCGGCGGGTCCTGAAGCTTGCGGCGCAGGTAGTTGACGTAAACATCCACGATGTTGGTGGTCTGTGCAGGTTCCATGTTCCAGACCGCGTCCAGCAGCTGCACCCGTGAAACACACTGGCCTCGGTTCAGCATCAGGTGTTCGAGGAGCGCGAATTCCTTGTTGGTCAGTTCGATCTGCCGGCCAGCGCGGCGCGCCGTATGGTCCAGCCGGTCCAGTTCCAGATCTCCAACTCGCAACTGCAGCCGGGCCTCTCTCTTGCGCCGCAAAAGAGCCCGGCAACGCGCCCGCAACTCATGCAGGCTGAAGGGCTTGATCATCAAATCGTCAGCGCCCCAGTCAAGGCACCGAACCCGCGTATCCACTTCCTGCCGGGCCGTGAGCACCAGCACCGGCAAATCGGAGTTAAGAGCGCGAATCTCCCTCAGCACCTGCTCGCCGTCCTTTACCGGCATGTTCAGATCCAGAATGGTGAGGTCAGGAAGCTCCTGGCTAAAAGCCTCCACGGCGGCTCCGCCGTCCAATGCAAGCCGGACCCGATGCCCGTCTGCCTCCAGTCCCCGGCTCAGAAACAACCCGAGCGCTTTGTCGTCTTCGGCGATCAGTAATCTCATGTCAGCCTTTCCGCTGGAGAGCGCCTTCCGCCTCTGCGTGCTCTCATCCAGCTTCTCGCTCTCCAGCAAGCCAACTTAACTTGCGCTAAGAATTTGGCCCTCCTTCACCTTCACGCGAGAAGAGACGGAACACAAGATTGGAAAGATAAAAGAAGGTGGGACGATTCCAGGATCGGATTCAAGTGGAGGGTATGTCCCCAAAAGGGCGAATGAATGCCGTCATGTGATGGCGGACACTGAAAACTGCTGTTCTAATCAAAAATAGAGGTAAAGAGTAGCAAGAAGTCCGGGCTGGTCGCCACGGAATCCAATATCTTCCTTGATCGGAAGTAGCTCACTCGGCGTGGGTTATTTCCTAGACCCGGCCACGGTCTCGCGGGAGGCTGCCTTGTTTTGATACATTGCGGCGTCCGCACGGTCCAGAACCAGCTTCATGGGCTCGCCGGGGATATGTTTGGCTAGACCAATCGAGGCATTCATAGTCAGGTGTATTGTGCCGGAGCCG
This sequence comes from Occallatibacter sp., assembly GCA_049590315.1. Lineage (GTDB taxonomy): Bacteria > Acidobacteriota > Terriglobia > Terriglobales > Acidobacteriaceae > Telmatobacter. Next base: position 1,959 of record JBAWCO010000768.1, read on the forward strand.
CCTTGGACCTTATATTTTCCGCAAACCCATTCCCGCAGCCGGTCCACCTGCAGGTTTGCTGCTTGCATGCTGCAATCCATGAGAACCAGAAACTCGTCTCCGCCCCAACGCGCAATTACATCGGTTGAACGGCATACGGACACAAGCTCGGTGGCAAACTGTTTCAGCAATTCATCTCCCACAAGGTGCCCGTACTCATCATTCACTTGTTTGAACCCGTCTATATCCAGAATCACCACGCAAAACGAGGCCCCAGCGTCAATCCGGCGCACAATATTGCATTCCGCATAAAGGCGGCTGCGCACTCCGGTCAACGCATCACGGGATGAGATTTCTTCGGCTTCTTCCAGTCTGGTCTGGTACACCGAGACTTCGGCCCGGAGATGCTCGATGGCAGCTCTGCCCTCCGCAGCCATTCGTTCCACCGAGCCCTTCAGTTCCCCTGCGCTCTTCTCGATCGAGGAGCGGATCTGCGATAGATCATCCAGGCTGGCGATCATTTCAAGGCGCGCGGTCACCTCGTTGATCTGCCCGGCACAGCGTAGGTCTCGCTCTCCCACCGACTCCGCGGTGCGGGCCATGACGATGAGCAGCCCCTTTACCTCGTCGGTCTTCTGGCGATAGTGAGACGCTGTCCGTTTGCCCCAGTCAAGAAGTTGCTCCTGGACGCCCCTATCCGTGGCCACGACCGCTTCGGGACTCATGTCAGCCGAAAGGCGCTCGCTCAACTTGCCCAATCCACGCTTCAGAGCGTCTCCGAGTGCCGGGCAAGCCTCCAGACTGCAACCGCCCATCTCCAACAAAGCAGAGCGGTAAGCGGCAATCGCTGCCGGCAAAGTGCCCACAGCTTCCGGCTTGACCTCCATCGGGGAGTCGACTGTAGTGGCATCAAGGTACTTTTTCAGTGAGATCATCGGCCCTCAGAAC
>JBAWCO010000769.1:0-4022 GCA_049590315.1 Occallatibacter sp.
GCGAAACTCCCGTGGGCTTCTCACTGTGTTCTCTAGCCTACGGGGGTTCCGGCCGACGCTTGGCACAGAGCGAGGTAGGGCATGGGTCAGTCAATTTGGAATTCAATGCAGCAGAAGGGCTACAGCCGCAGAGACTTTCTTCAATTCTGCGCCGCAGCTGCAACCGTGGCAGGGTTCGGTCAATCCGGAATGGCGCAGGTTGTCTCGGCCTTCGAGAAGAAAGATAAACCGGCAGTAATTTGGATGCACTTCCAGGAGTGCACCTGTTGCAGCGAGTCCTTCATTCGCGCCTCGCATCCCATCGTCCTCGATGTCCTGCTCGATGTGCTATCGCTGAATTACTCGGAAACCCTCATGGCTGCCTCCGGCTTCCAGGCGGAAAAAAGCCTCAATGACACCATCCAGAACAACAAAGGTAAGTACATCGTCCTTGTTGAGGGAGCTGTACCCACAGGCAACGATGGCGTCTATTGCATGATCGGCGGCAAAACCGCGGAGTCGATCCTGCAAACCGTAGCAAAAGATGCGGCCGCTGTCGTGGCGTGGGGCAGTTGCGCTTCGAACGGCTGCGTCCAGGCCGCCAAGCCCAATCCCACCGGCGCCACCCCGATTCACAAGCTCATCGACAAGCCGGTCATTAACGTGCCCGGTTGCCCGCCCATCGCCGACGTCATGATGGGCGTTGTCAGTCACCTGCTCGTCCTTGGCCAGACTCCAGCCCTCGACAGCCAGGGACGTCCAAAAGAGTTCTACGGACGCCGCGTTCATGACACCTGCTACCGCCGCCCCAACTACGACGCCGGCCTCTTCGTGGAGTCGTTCGACGACGAGAACGCGCGCAAGGGCTATTGCCTCTATAAGATGGGCTGCCGCGGTCCGGTCACTTACAACGCCTGTTCGGTCATCAAGTGGAATGAGGGCACCAGCTATCCCATCCAGTCCGGCCACGGCTGCATCGGCTGCAGCGAAGAAGGCTTCTGGGACAACGGTCCGTTCTATCAGCATCTGGCCTCGTTCCCCGGCTTCGGCATTGAAAGCACGGCAGACACAGTGGGCACGGTAGTCGGCGTCGCCACGCTAGCCGGTGTTGCGGTTCACGCGGTAGCCACCAACATCCGCAAGCGTCCGGTTATTGCAGAAGTGCACGCTGACGATCAGAAGGAGATCTGAGGGATATATGACACGTATCGTCGTCGACCCTATTACTCGTATTGAAGGCCATCTGCGCATTGAAGCAGTGGTAGAAAATGGCGTCATCACCGACGCATTCAGCTCCGGCACCATGGTCCGCGGCCTGGAAAAGATCCTCATCGGCCGCGATCCCCGCGACGCCTGGGCCATTACTGAGCGCGTTTGTGGCGTCTGCACCACCGTCCACGCCCTCGCCAGCGTGCGTGCGGTTGAAAGCGCACTCAACATTGCTGTGCCTCCAACCGCAGAAATTATCCGCAACATCATGATGGCCACCCTCTATATCCAGGACCACGTGGTGCATTTCTACCATCTGCACGCGCTCGATTGGGTCGACATCGTGAACGCGCTCAAGGCTGATCCGAAGAAGGCCGCGGAGCTCGCGCAGTCATTCTCCAAGTGGGACAAGAACACGCCCGCTTACTTCACTGACGTGCAAACCAAGATCAAGGCCTTCGCTGCCAGCGGCCTGGGCATCTTCGCCAACGGCTACTGGGGCCATCCGGCTTACAAGCTGCCTCCCGAAGTGAACCTGATCGCAGTCGCTCACTATCTTGACGCGTTGGAATGGCAGAAAGAAATCGTCAAGATTCACGCGGTATTCGGCGGCAAAAATCCACATCCGAATTACCTGGTCGGCGGCGTTCCCTGCTCCATCAACATGAATGAAGTAGCCGCCATCAACTCTGAGCGGCTCAACCTGGTCTCGCGCCTCATCACCCAGGCTGACGAGTTCGTCAACGAGGTCTACATCCCAGACCTGCTCGCCGTGGCCTCCTTCTACAAGGACTGGGCAAGTTGGGGTGGCGGATTGACCAACTACCTCAGCTATGGCGAATATCCCACCAAGGGCTATGGTCAGCCGGAATCATTCAAGTATCCACGCGGCGTAGTGCTCAATCGCGATCTCACTACTGTTCATCCGGTTAATCCGCGCGACTCTCAGGAGATCAAGGAATATATTGCAAGCTCCTGGTACAGCTACGAAGGTGGCGACGGTGTTGGCATCCACCCATGGGCCGGCGAGACAAGCCTGAACTACACCGGGCCCAAACCGCCTTTCGAAACTCTCGAAGGCCACCAGAAATACTCGTTCCTGAAGACGCCGCGCTGGAAAGAAAATGCAATGGAGGTCGGCCCGCTGGCCAGGCTAATCGTCGCTTATGCCTCCGGCCATACAGACGTCCAGGGTCTGGTCAAAGACACGCTTGGCAAACTCAACGTGCCTGTCGCAGCATTGTTCTCCACGCTGGGCCGCACTGCGGCTCGCGGTCTCGACGCAGCACTCGCCATGATCTGGCTCAAGGAGTTTTTCGGCCAGCTCATGGAACGCGTGAAGATCAACGAAGTCTCCACATTCAATGGCGAGTTCTGGGAACCAAAGAGCTGGCCGGCAGATGCGGAGGGAGTCGGCCTCGTTGAAGCACCTCGCGGCGCGCTGGCCCACTGGATCAAGATTCATAACGGCGCTATCGCGAACTACCAACTCGTGGTACCCACCACCTGGAACGGTTCTCCTCGCGATGCCAAGCAGCAGCGCTCGTCCTTTGAACAAGCGCTGATCGGCACCCCGGTTGCGAAGATCGACGAACCCGTCGAGATTCTTCGCACCATCCATTCCTTTGACCCGTGCCTGGCCTGCGCCGTGCATTTGTACGATCCGCAGGGAAAGCACCTTCACCAGGTTTCATTCGAGTGACGCCCATGAGTGCTTCAGGCATTGGTGCAGGTAGAGTAGTACCTCCGGTTCACGAGCATCCGGTTGACTATCGGCGAATCTATGTGTGGGAACTGCCCGTGCGCGTTTACCACTGGATCAACGCGGTCGCGCTGGTGGCTCTCTGCATAACCGGTTACCTGATCGGGGCGCCATCCAGCCCGTTTTACGCGGCCCAGGCATATCAGCAGTATTGGTTCGGCTGGGTTCGCTTCATCCACTTCCTTTCCGCCTTCGTTTATGTCTTCAACTTCCTGGCACGCCTCTATTGGGGATTCGTCGGCAACAAGTACGCGCGCTGGAGCGCCTTCTTCCCGCTCAAGCGCACACAGCGGCAGGAGATTGTTGAAGTCATCAAGGCGGACGTACTTGAAACCAAGTTGCACGGTCCCATCTCCACTGGACACAACGCGCTGGCAGGTCTCATTTACTTCTTTACCTTTCTTGCGTTTGTCTTTCAAACCATTACTGGTTTCGCGCTCTACTCCAGCATGAGCAACTCATGGCTGCCGCAGATGTTCAACTGGATTGTTCCGCTGATGGGCGGCGAGTTCGGCGTCCGATTCTGGCACCACACCTTCTTGTGGTTCTTTGTCACCTTCATCATCGTCCACATCTATCTGGCCTTCTATCACGACTACATTGAAGGCCGCGGCACTGTATCTTCGATCATCGGCGGTTGGAAGTTCGAGCGGGAGCGGGAAAAAAGTGACAAGTAACCACCAATCCAACGGCCGCGTCAAGACGCTGGTCCTCGGCCTCGGCAACATCCTGATGGGCGACGAAGGTATCGGCGTCTACGCGGTCCGGGCCCTTGAACAGCACCAGCTCCCTCCCGACGTGGAGTGCCTTGACGGCGGCACCGGCGGCTTTACGCTGCTGGAGCCGCTACAGAATGCCGACCGCATCATCCTCATCGACGCCGCTGCGGACGACAGTCCAACGGGAACCGTTACTCGCACTACCCCGCGTTTCTCCCGCGACTACCCACCCACGCTCACCGCACACGACGTGGGCATGAAAGATCTGTTGGACATGTTTTATATTCAGGGCGGTCAGCATGAGATTGTTCTCTACGCCATTACCATCGATCCTCAACAGCCCATTCGCATGA
>JBAWCO010000770.1:0-6619 GCA_049590315.1 Occallatibacter sp.
GATCTGTACCGTCGCGCTGCTCGCCAGACCCTTCAACAAATCGACTCTGCCAAGCTGGAACTAAGCGCGGCGATTGAAGCACTGCTGCTTTGGCGCGACAACAATTGGCAGGAGTTGGAAGACCAACTGGTGGAGATGCTCAGGAACCGAGATCGCTGGATGCAGGGCTTCCTGATTGACCGCGCCCCGGACTGGAACGAACTTCGCCAACGCCTTGAGCGGCCATTTGCCAACGCGATCAGTGAAGGGCTCACCAGGCTCGACGAGCTTCTTAATCACGTCCCCGGTGCACGCTACGAAGCACTCGAGCTTGCCCGATTTGCCTGCCAGCATCCTGGTGGTGAGCAGCATCGTGGATTGGCGGAGCTCGTCGAATTCCCCTGCGGCTCTTTCCTCTCCGCCCAGGAGCTTGAAGACGCACAGCAAGCTTGTGGGTGCCTGGCCAATCTGCTGCTCACCGGCGGCGGCACACTTCGCAAGCAAGTCGACAAGAGACTTGGTTTTCCCGCTGAGTACAAAGCAGAGAAGGCGCGCATTGCGAAACTGATCGCCGACCTCGCAGCGGTTCCGGAATTGGAAGCTGCTTTGTGCGCGGTCCGCAGCCTGCCTCCGCTTCACTACTCCGAAGAGGACTGGCAGATTGTGAAGGCATGCTTCACTCTGCTGGGTCACGCGGCCGGCGAACTCCAGGTGGTCTTTGCCGAAGCTGCTGCGGTCGACTTCACGGAGGTGGCACAGATTGCTCAGCGCGTCCTCCTTGGCCCTGACGATCTCCCCACCGATGCTGCTCTGGCCCTCGGGGAGGGCATCCGCCACCTGCTTGTGGATGAATTTCAAGACACCAGCCGGCGCCAGTACCAGTTGCTTGCCGCCCTCATCGCTGCGTGGCCCGATGCTGCTGGCCGCACCTGCTTTGCCGTCGGCGACCCTATGCAGTCCATCTATTTCTTCCGCGACGCGGACACTGAGCTCTTCGCCCGCGTGAAGGAAATCGGGCTTGAGCTGCCGAACACCGAACCGCTTAGCCTGGACTTCGTTCCCTTGTCGGCCAACTTCCGGACCGCGCCGAATCTGGTCAAGAGACTGAACGACGTTTTTGCACAGGTCTTCGCGACTGACGATGGCAGCGGCGTCACTTTCTCGCCTGCTGAACCTGCCCGCGAGAGTGAGCACTGTCACAATCAAAATTTCGAGCTGCATATCGGTTTCTCCGCACAAACGATTGCAAAAAAGCCGGTTAGCTCTGGTGACACAGGAGAGGCAGAATCTTCTGGGAAAGAACAGGTCCGGCAAATCGTCGCGGTTATCCACAGCCATGAGAAGGCTGTGGAAAACGCGCGCGCTACTGACCAAAAGTACCGCATCGCCGTTCTGGCTCGCGCGCGCAGGTTGCTCGTTCCCATCGCTCAAGCCCTCCGTGAAGCGGGCATTCCCTTCCGGGCCGTTGAGCTTGAAAAGCTGGCTGAACGGCCGGAGGTGCTGGACGCACTGGCGCTTGCTCGGGCACTTCTGAACCCGCATGACCGCGTCGCGTGGCTCGGCGTGCTGCGAGCGCCATGGTGTGGTCTGGCCCTGAACGATCTCCATCTGCTTACTTCTGCCGACGACGCTAAACTGCTCGCGCGGCCTGTCCCGGATTTGCTCAGCGAGCGAGTCGAGTTGCTCAGCGAGGAAGGGCGCAAGGGCGCGAATCGGGTCCTTGAGGCTCTGGGCGCAGTTCCTCAACTTCGATCGGCCCAGCCAACGTCTTCTTTCGGAACGTGGCTCGAGCAGGTCTGGCTGCGACTTGGCGGAACTGCCTGCGCGGATGCCGCTGCTCGCGCCAACCTTGACCTGCTGTGGAGCTGCCTCGACCGCCTGCCCGGCGGCGAGCAGGACCTGCTCAGTCCAGCGCTCAATGCGGCTTTGGACAAACTCACGGCGCTTCCCGACCCCGCCGCCGAGAGCAACTGCGGGGTCCAATTAATGACCATCCACAAGTCAAAGGGCCTGGAGTTTGAGGTGGTCATCGTCCCCGAGCTTGAAGCAGGCGCGGGCCGCGGTAAGCCGAAGATGCTGTCCTGGCTGGAGCGCGGATTGGCCGAACCGGACGATTCAAGTGAGATTACAGAATTTCTTATCGCCCCACAACAGTCCAAGGGGGCGGACAAAGGAGGGTCAAAGGCCTGGGTCGATCGCGTTTATCGGGAACGCGAATCGCAGGAGGACCGCCGTATTCTCTACGTGGCCTGCACACGCGCACGCGACGAACTTCACCTGTTTGCCCGCCCGACATACAAGGTCGAAGCCAATGGAGACCTGACCCTGTGCGAACCATCGAACAGCTTGCTTGCCACGGCATGGCCAGTTCTGGAACCGGAGATTCGCGCCCGTTTCGATGAATGGAAGGCCACGCGTGCGGCTGCCCCAGCGGACGTCGCGTCCATCGCAGCATCCGGCGAGGGCAATCTGCTCGAGATGCCGTCTCAGGGAAAACCCACGCTGCTGCGCAGGCTTCCGTCGGATTATCGCTCTCCGCACGGGGAACAGATCGCGAGGGCGGCGGCTGAAGCCGTCATCGGAATCGATTCCTCTCGCGTCTATGACCGGCACGAAGGCGGACTACTTTCCCGTGCCCTCGGTACCGCTGTCCACGCTCTCTTTGAAGAGCTGGCGCGACAGCGCGCAACGAGCGACTGGCCCACGGCCCGCGCGGTTCTCCAGCGGTTAGAACCACGCATTGCAGCACAGGTGCGAGCCACGGGCGTGGATCAGGAGCAGGCCGACGATATCGCTACGCAGGCGCTCAAGCTCACGCTGGACGCCACCAACGATCCCACTGCGCAATGGATTCTGTCGCCACACGGTGAGGCCGCGAATGAGGTCCGCTGGGCTGGAGTTGTCGGCGGCTCCTTGACCAGCGTGCGTGTAGACCGTGTCTTCCGCGCCGGACTTACGCCTGTAGATGAAGGACAGGAGGCATGGTGGATCGTCGATTACAACACGGCCCATGGCGACGCGGAAAACCCAGCCACAGCTCTGCCGCAACTCAGGAAGATCTTCGGGCCTCAGATTGAAACCTATGCATCGATCCTGCGCAATCTTCACGGTGCAGACGCAGTCATTCGCGCTGGCCTCTACTATCCCCGCATGTTGCTGCTTGATTGGTGGGAGTTATAGAGGAAGTTATCCTCCAACACCTAGCCCAATCGACCGCATCAGTTCCAGCGCATTGCTGGCCTGCACGATTCCCGGCTTCAGCTTGTAGTCGAAGATCAACTGGCCATCTTCAAACCGGTCTTCGAAGCAGAAATTTGCGGCTCGCTGGCCAATCGACTCTGGAATCTTTGCCAAAGCGAGGTCGTGCGTGCTCACCATGCCGATCGCATTCCGCTCGATCAAGCTCCTCACAATGAATTCCGTTCCTGTTAGCCGGTCGTGTGAATTGGTACCGGAAAACAGCTCATCCAGCAGAAATAGTACTGGAACCGAACCCAGCGTCAGGTCGGAGACCAGCTTGATCCGATGTATCTCCGCGTAGAACCTTGAGACGCCTCCTGAGAGCGAATCCAGAATGCAGATCGACGCAGCGACGGTCAGGGGCGAAAGCCTGAGCCGCGCCGCACGTACGGGCGCGCCGCACTGCGCGAGAACTGCATTTGCACCGATGGAGCGAATGAATGTGCTCTTGCCCGCCATATTCGGCCCGCTCAGGATGATCAATTGCAAACCATCGCCGAGCTTCAGGTTGTTTCGCACGGCCTTGCGTGTCGGCAACAACGGGTGCGCCAGATCGTCCGCATCGAAGAGAGCAAGCTTGCCGTCCGGATCAGCGACGACAAACTCCGGAAACACATCATCGGGATGTTCGTAGGCGTATGCAGACAGCGCGGTGAGGGCCTCCAACTCCCCAACTGCACTTAACCAGCCGCGAATTGCCGGACCAAACTCCTGCTGCCAGCGCTCGGCCGCAAAGACGAGTTGTGCGCTCCAGAAAGTGAAGATATCGAATGGGCGCAGGAACAGATTGCGCCGGGCCTTCAGATGCTCGACGACACGAGCGAGCTTCCGGATCGCCACGGAAGGTGGTACCCCATCGCGTTTGAGAACGACTTGTAAACCTATGAGCTTCGCAGAAGAAAAGTTCTCGCGCTCCAACAGGGAAAGCACTCCAGCGAGTAACTCCAGGTCCTGCGTAGCCTTCTCCGCCGCATCCGCTGCCTCATCCAGCCGTGTGTACAGCCGGTGAGCCCACGCAAGATTCAGCAGCGACACGGCTCCTGCAATTGCTTCCAAGCCCCAGACACCCCATGCGACGAGGCTCACAATCCACAGGATCCCAAGCACGGTGGTTACGACGCGAGTAACGCGCGACGGAAAGACCGGCTTGCGTTCTCCCCACGCTGCGAGCGCATTGGGCTGGACACCGAGACGCACCGTCTCGCCCAGCAAAAAGAGATTCTCCCGGAAAGACAGGCGATGCGTGAGATCGCGTACGGCGGATTGCCGCGCAAGAACCTCGTCGACTGGCGCGGCAGCCAGCAACCAAGCGGACAGTGTTTCTTCGCCAGCCCGAGTACGCGCCGTACATAGAAGTTCAAAGAGAGATGCTCTGCCGAATAGGTCGAGATCGCGAGCGTACGGATGCAGCGGATCGAGGAATCGGTCTCCGCTCTCCCCTGTGCCTGCCCAATGATCGTTCAACCGCGCCAATCCGCGCTCGTAAAAAGTGATGGAGCGCGCGCGGAAACGCAGCGACCGGATCAGCTTTTCCTGCATGACGGCGAGCACGATGAAGATAGCGACTGGGGCAGCCAGAAATTCGATGAATGAGGGATAACGCAGGAGCACAAACGCGAGAATCAGCGTGAGTACGGCGATCGCAAGCTTCGCGTATCCAAGTCGCGCCTCACGTCGCCGCTCCACCGCCTGCGCCCGTTGGAGCGCTTGCAACGCGCGGGAATACACCCGGGCGGGACTCTCGCCGTTGCGCGTTGATTCGCCTGTATTCATTTACCGCCCCGTCGTTACTCCTCAAGAGTATCGCGCCGGGCTAGGCGGAATAGTGGAATGGATCAATGAGAGTACGCGCAACGAACTCGTGGAGGACTGCCCGGACTTGCCTGACAGACAATGTCGCCTATCGCGCGGCCTGGGCGTCCCGTCCGCCGCTCACGCTCTTATGATGGCGAACGTCCGCGCCTTGTACCCAGAAGATGACGTCCTCGGCAATGTTGGTGGCATGGTCGGCCACGCGCTCAAGGCTGCGGCAGATCATCAGCGCGTTCAAAGCCTGCGGAGCAATGTGGCTCTGCTCTTCCATCACCTTGGTCAGCGCCTTGTAGGCCGCGCGATTCATCGAATCTACGGCGTCGTCCATGGTGAGCACAGAGCGCGCCATTTCGGGATCCGCCTCAATAAATGACTGCAGGCATTTCCGCACCATGTCCGCGGCTAGTGCGGCCATCCTCGGAATATCGACCGGCAGCTCAGCAATGGCCATCTGCTCCATGCTGCGCACACGGTCGCTGATACTCTTGGCCGCATCGCCTACGCGTTCGAGGTCGGCGTTGATCTTGATCACTGCCAGAATGAAGCGCAGATCGATGGCCATCGGCTGCTCCATGGCCAGCAGATCCAAGGCAGCCTGGTCGATGTCCCGCTCCAGGCGATTGATGGCAATTTCGCTGCGGCTTACCAGATCGCAGATCGACAGGTCGCGAACGCGATAGGCTTCAATGGCGCGCTGAATGGCCTGCTCGGCCAGTCCAGCCATGACCAGCAGGTTCTCTTTAAGGTCGTCGAGGCTTTGTTGAAAGCGTATGCGCGTCATCCGAACCTGCCTGTTATGTAATCCTCAGTCCGTTTGTCGCTGGGATTGGTAAAGATCTTATGAGTTGAATCGAACTCGACCATTCGGCCGTTCAAAAAGAACCCCGTCTTCTCGGCCACGCGGGCTGCCTGTTGCATATTGTGCGTGACAATCACGATTGTGTACTGTGACTTCAACTGGAAGATGAGGTCCTCGATCTTCGACGTTGAAACCGGATCCAGTGCCGAGGCAGGCTCGTCCATGAGCAGTACTTCGGGATCCACGGCCAGAGCACGCGCAATGCACAGCCGCTGCTGCTGTCCGCCGCTGAGACTCGCGCCCGATTTCTTTTTGAGATCGTCTTTGACCTCGTCCCAGAGTGCCGAGTTTTTCAGCGACTTCTCCACGATTTCATCGAGTGAACGCCGGTTGCTGTATCCGTTCAGTTTGAGCCCTGCCGCCACGTTATCGTAGATGGACATGGTAGGGAAAGGATTGGGTCGCTGGAAGACCATGCCGACACGACGGCGGATCTCCACTGGCTTGGCGCTGGCATAGATATCCAACTCGCCGATCCGCACCGTTCCGGTGACTCGCGCAATGGGATTGGTTTCGTGCATGCGGTTCAGACAGCGCACAAAGGTGCTCTTGCCGCAGCCCGAGGGACCAATCAACGCTGTCGCGTGGTTGGCCGGAATGTTCAGATTGATGTCCTGCAGCGTGTGATTGGTTCCGTACCACGCGTTCAGGTTGGTCACCTCGATGCCGACGCCCACTTAACTTGCTCCCTTCAAAACACCGCGGCTGGTGACATAGCGTACCAGTGAG
>JBAWCO010000771.1:0-2061 GCA_049590315.1 Occallatibacter sp.
TCTCTCGTCCCCGCGCGTCTCACAGCGGGGTCGAATACCATGAGTCACGAAATCCTCAACGCCCAGCCCGAGGTGGAGCCGCGCCGCACCCTCGATCTGGGCCGCCGCGCCTTTATCCTCTCCGCAGCCGGTGCAATCAGCGCCGTAGCTTTCTGGGGCCTGCGCCGTACCACCGTCGCAGCGGCGCGTCCTCTCGCCCCCAACGAAGGTCCCGCGACCGTCACCATCGTCGAGTTCGCTGCTGACGGGACGCGCACCCGCACTGTCACCGTTCCCCGCCTCATCAAAACCGACGCGGAATGGCAGAACCAGCTCACGAAGACCTCTTACTGGGTCACGCGCCGCTTTGACACCGAGCGCCCCTTCACCGGCGATCTTCTGAACGAGCACGAGCGCGGCATCTTCCGCTGCATCTGCTGCGACCTGGCACTCTTCAGTTCCGACACCAAGTTCGATTCCGGCACCGGCTGGCCCAGCTTCTGGCAGCCCATCGCCAAGGAGAACGTGGTGGATGAAGTGGACGGATCGCTGATGGTGGTCCGCACCGCCGTCTCCTGCCGCCTCTGCGATGCGCATCTGGGCCACGTCTTCAACGACGGGCCGCGGCCAACCGGGTTGCGGTATTGCATGAACTCGGCTTCGCTGCGCTTCGCCAAGCTGGCTTAGGTGCAGGGAAGCGCTTGGTTTCCGGAGAGCGGACCACACACTCCGTTGCAGGCTGAATTACTCTCCCTCATTGTCCCAGCCGGTTCTTAGTGCAGCGACTCCTCGCGTTAACCAACACCGCAGGCCTTGCCGTTGCCAACGGTTCCAAATTGAGCGAGAGTGATATTCACAGGAACTTTAGGAAGGCCGAACTTCCGGACTGCATTGTCGTGGAGTCCGGCCCACCATGCTCGGTTTGAGATCACAGTGTGTGATCTCAAACCAGGAGGCGGAATGACCGGCGAAAGCGCCATAGCACCGAATTCCATTGAGAACCGAATCTTTGTGGTTCGCGGCCAGAGGATACTTCTGGATGCCGACCTGGCGGCGCTCTACGGAGTAGAAGTCCGGGCGCTCAATCAGGCCGTCAAGCGGGTTTCCTGAAGGGATGGCCTGCCGCCTTGCGATGCACACCTGGGCCACGTCTTCAACGACGGGTCGCCGCCAACCGGGCTGCGGTATTGCATGAATTCTGCGGCGCTGCGGTTTGTGAAGCGGGCATGAGCGGCCCTTGTTCTTCGCTCTTATAACAGCAAAGAGGAAAGCGTCTTGAAGAATTCCATCGGCGTGGCGATGCGTAAGCCGGTTCGCTGTGCCACGGCTTGCGTGAAATGCTTTGTATTATGACTCAGCAACCAGTCTGGCTTGGCGGCCATTGCGGAGAGCAATACAGGCACATCGGCAGCATGACGGATGAGGTGCCGATTCGAATGAACTGAATCCCCGTCTGGGTACGGAATCAACTCAGGCCTGGTAAGCCGGATAAGGCCGCGATAGTCTTCAATCAATTCGTCCGCTTCGGCGGTTGGGAGACGCTGCGCATGGAGCAATATATTCTCCTCCACCTCCTCGCGCACTGCCTCGGCCAGCACCAGCCGGCAGATTCTTGCCGCGCACAGGGACAGTATGGCCTTATCGATTCCCCAATCGGAGACAATCCCGGAGGTGAGGACATTCGAGTCCAGAAAGAGCCGAAGCCTTCGAGGAGGGGTCACTTCCCGCGGCGGCCCTCAACCTTTCCACTGGACCCAGGCGTCACAGGACCGGCCGCGCCGTAGCGGCGCTGAAAGATCCGCTGTCGAGTCTCCGGCAACGTTGTCAAAAGTGCTTTCGGCGTGATTCCCGCGCCAGTCAGAGTCGAGCTGATTTTCTGGCAGAGCAGATCGAATCGCTTCTGTTCCGGCAGGAGAATGAGACCATCTCCCAGCCGCAAGACCGCGAACGGCGCGCCGGTTTCCAAACCCAGATCCTCACGAAACTGCTTCGGGACGGTGAGTTGCCCCTTTTCGCCGATCTTTGTCGTAGTGAGGTATTCCAGAACTGCCTGTTGGCTGGCCATTCGCGGGACCTCGGTAG
>JBAWCO010000772.1:0-6259 GCA_049590315.1 Occallatibacter sp.
CATATTGCGATAGCACCCATGCACGGCCGCCATCAACGGTCAATGTGATGAACAAGGAGAAGCCATGTCTCAGCAGTTCAATCCCTCCCCCAGATACACACGCGTTCGTCGATCGAACAGACTCTTAACCGTGCTTGCGGCTCTCCTTGTGGCCATTGGCGTATCACGCGCCGACGCTCAATGCAAAGTCGTTTATACGATTTCGCCCCAGAACTCTAGCACCTTCGGCGCTGCAATTTCCATACAGAACACCGGAAGCACAACCCTGAGCAATTGGACGCTGACTTGGAGCTTTGCCAACGGTCAGACCATCAGTGGTTCCTGGAATGGTGTCGTAACACAGAGCGGAGCCAACGTCACGGTGAGCGAACAGACTGGCCAAACGTGGGAGAACATCCCGGCTGGCGGAAGCTACACGGGATTCGGGTTTAATGGTACGTGGAACGGCGTTACCAACGCGATACCTACGAACTTCGCGGTCAATGGAACAGCTTGCAACACGTCGTTGACCGCAACGACCACCACGCTCGCCGCATCCTCCACAACGGTTGCGACTGGCACCAGCATTACGCTGACCGCCACGGTTGCGCCTTCAACAGCCGCTGGGACGGTTACGTTTCTTGATGGGACGACTTCGCTGGGAACAGGGACGCTGAGTTCTGGCAAGGCAACATTGTCCACCTCGTTCAGTACGGCCGGGACGCACCCGATCACAGCTGTCTACGGCGGGTCGACGACCTTCGCGACCAGCACCTCGAGCGCCGTAAGCATTGCGGTCACTTCAACCAAGACGCCCACAACTACGGCGCTGGTCGCGTCCACCACCACACCTGCGGTTGGGGCTAGCGTGACATTAACTGCGACGGTTTCGCCTTCGACGGCCACCGGTACAGTCACCTTCATGTCGGGCACGACCTCGCTCGGAACTGGAACACTGAGCTCGGGTGTGGCAACGCTTGCGACTTCATTCGCGACAGCTGGAACGGACTCACTGACAGCTATTTACGCTGGATCAACGACCTTCGCGACCAGCACCTCGAGCGCCGTAAGCATCACCGTCGGTACAACCAAGACTGCCACTACCACTGCGCTCGCCGTATCGAACACCACTCCGGTGGTTGGCGCAAGCGTTACGCTCACCGCCACGGTTTCGCCGTCGACAGCGACCGGCACAGTCACCTTCATGTCAGGCACGACCTCGCTCGGAACTGGAACGTTGAGCTCGGGTGTGGCAACGCTTACGACCTCATTCGCGACAGCCGGCCCCATCTCACTGACGGCTGTTTACGGGGGATCGACGACTTTCGCGACCAGCACCTCGAGCGCGATCTCAATCACGGTCGGTACAGCAACCAAGACGCCCACCACCACTACGCTCGCCGCATCCACCACCACGCCTACGGTAGGCGCCAGCGTCACGCTCACTGCGACGGTTTCGCCTTCGACGGCCACCGGCACAGTCACCTTCATGTCGGGCACAACCTCGCTCGGAACTGGAACGTTGAGCTCGGGCGTGGCAACACTTGCGACCTCATTCGCGACAGCCGGCCCTGTCTCTCTGACGGCTGCTTACGGAGGATCGACGACCTTCGCAACTAGCACATCGAGCGCATTGAGCATTACCGTCTCAACCGGGAACGCCGGCATGGCGTGCAATGTTATCTACACGATCACGCCGCAAAGCTCCAGTGCTTTCGGTGCGACCATCGCTCTCGACAACACGGGAACGACGAACTGGACCAGCTGGACGCTACAGTGGACCTTCGCCAATGGACAGACAATCTCGTCTCTTTGGAATGGCATTGAAACACAGACCGGCGCGTTGGTGACGGTGACCAATGAGAGCTACAACGGGTCTGTCCCCGCGGGTGGAAGCGTGACCAACATAGGCTTCAATGGAAACCTGGTTGGCGGCAATGCGGTTCCGACGGCATTTTCGGTGAATGGCACGCTCTGCGGCGCACTGAGTGGTGCTCCTCCGCTGGCCCCGACCGGGTTGACAGCCACACCAGGCAGTGCACAGATCGCGCTTGCGTGGACGCCGAGTTTGACCGCCACCAGTTACAACGTGCTACGGTCGACCACGAATGGCGGACCGTACACGACGGTCGGTACGTCGACCACAACAAGCTTCACCAACACCGGCTTGACGAACGGCACGATTTACTACTATGTGGTCGCGGCGGTGAATACGGCCGGCGCCGGTGCCGATTCAACTCAGGTCTTCGCTGAACCCGGCGCAGTGGCTCCGAATGTGACGGTCATTGTCAACCCCGCTCAAACCCAGGCAATTTCGCCGTACATCTACGGAATCAACGGAAACACCAATGCATCGATTCCCAATGCTCCGGATGTCACCGTCCTCCGCATGGGCGGCAATCGCTGGACAGCCTATAACTGGACAACGAACGCCTCCAACGCAGGCAGCGACTTCGAGTACGAGAGCGATAACTTCCTGACCTCCAGTACGATTCCAGGATTTGCAGTGTATCCCTCGATCAATGCCAACATTGCCGCAGGAGAAGCCACCCTCTTCACGGTGCCAATGCAAGGGCTGGTATCCGCAGATGAGTCCGGTCCGGTCCCCACAGCCAATGCGCCGGATCTGGCAAGGTTCCAGACAATCGTCGATCAGAAGAGCACAGTAAGCTCCGCTCCCTTTACGACTACGCCGCCCATTGTGGTAGTCAGTGGCGAGGACACTGGCAATGTCTACTCGGATGAGTTCGTGTGGGCAATGAACCAGCTTTCCACCACCAAGGAACTCTTCAGTGGCACCACGTCCACACCGGCTTTTGTCGATATCGACAACGAACCGGATCTTTGGAACTCAACGCATCTGGAAGTACAGGGAGCGACGGAAATTACGCCGGCCGCCTATATTGCCAAGACTCTGACCATGACCGAGGCTCTGAAGACTCAGTTCCCGAACATGATTATCTTTGGACCGTCGCATTACGGTTTTCTCGGCGTCTACAACTTCCAGGGCGGAGTCACCGGCACCACCCCAACTGGCGAAAATTGGTTCACTGACGAATATTTCCAGGCTCTGAGCACGGCCTCCGCGACCTTCGGAAAGCCGCTTGTGGATGTCTATGACTTCCACTGGTATCCGGAGGACTACGACGCGGGCAGCACTCGTGTAACCAGCCTGACCGCGGCGACCTTGTCGGATGCGGATATGCAGCTGATCGTGCAGGCACCGCGCAACCTCTGGGATCCAACCTTTACCGATCCCGGCAACAGCAACCCGTGGCCCAACTCAGTGCTCGGAGGCGCTCCCATCCAGTTCCTGCCCAGGCTGCAGGCGAAGATCAAGGCAGAATTCCCCTCGATCAAGCTCTCGATCAGCGAGTACGAAACGGGTGGATTCAACAACATCGCAGGAACGGTTGCACAGGCAGATCAGCTGGGCGTTTATGCAAGCAACGGTCTCTTCGCGGGCATGCTCTGGCCGCCGAGCGGAACCTACGATTACGAGCTCGCGGGCTTCCGCGCCTACCGCAACTTCGATGGCGCCGGTTCGAACTTCGGCGATGAATTGGTGCAAACAACCTCGAGCAACCCAGGCGCTGTGACGGTTTACGTAAGCACCGACACAACCACGTCTGGCCGTGTCGTCATGGTGGCCATCAATCGCGCGAATACATCTCAGGTAGCGGCCATTACCGGCATGACGCTCTCGGGTACGGCCAGCTTGTACCAGATGACGGCCACAACTGCTCAGGGGCAGAGCCCGGTCAAGCCAGTTTCGATTGGGACGCAGGCAGTGAGCGGTTCAACGCTCACGCTTACGTTGCCGGCGTACAGCGTTACAACCATCAACATTCCGTGAACGCACTGAATTTGGGTTAAGACAAGAACCAGAGTCGGTATGTCCGGGCGATTTTAGAGTAAGTCGGTGCTTCTTGCGGGAGGCACCGACTTGATAGTTGAGACTCCGGGATACGGCGACTCTGGTTTTGCTATGCCTTTACGGCTCCGGAAAGTCCATTTGGTCTGCCCGATCCTCTGTACCAGCGAGATTATCAGTGTAGCGCCGAAATGATTGCAGGCTCAGCAGTTCTTCGCCAGTCCGAACTGTTCGCACTCAGATGGTGCGATGTCAATTTCTTCACAATGGAGATTGCCGTAACTCGCTAATGTGTGCAGAATCATTTCGTGGATACGAAGACGGAAGCGAGCCGCAAGTCTGTTCCTTTGCACGAGTCAGTTTGTGGTGTCCTGGCAGAATGGAGAGGCGCGACGCTGTTCAATGGCGAAGCTGATTTCCTCTTCCCTTCGCTCCGAATGAGTGGAACCCAACACTGATGCCTGACATGGTGCTGAAAAAGACCATACGCCCGACACTGGTGCGGGCTGACATCACCGTCAAGATAATCGGCGGGCACAGCTTGCGGCACTCCCTGGCGACGAATCTCCGTAGTCTGGGAGTGGTCAAGGTCGCACAGGAACTGCTCAGCCACGCAAATTTGCGCACCACGATGGACCTCTACACGCAAGCAGTTTCCGCTGACAAGCGGAATGCGAGTCTCAGGCAGGTTGAGATGTTGTTGGCTCGATTTTGTGAACGGGCCCCATGGTGGCGTACAGCGGTGTTCACGCGCACCTGGAGCCAGTGAGTGTTGGACGAAGCCTTCGTCCCTATCGATGGGGCACCCTGACTTTGAGGACGATCGATGCTCTTGAGGCGTGAGAGGCTCGGAGTTCCTTTCCCAGCATCTCACTCCGTTCGCAGCGCTTTCAGCGGGTCAATTCGGACGGCAGCGCGCGCGGGAAGATAGCAGGCAATCAGAGCCAGAGCGGCTAACAGAGCGGGCGCCCCGACGAGCAGGCGCGGATCGTTGGTGCCCATTGCCAGCGCATCGGCAAGGACGCTGGTTACTGCTTCAAGCGCTTTGGATAGCAACACCGCGCCGAGAAAGCCGAGCACCGTTCCCACGGCGATGAGCGCAATGCCCTCGCGCAAGACCAGGCGCAACACCTGGCCTTTGTTGGCTCCCAGAGCCATTCGAATTCCGATTTCCCTTTTGCGCAGCGCGACCGAGTAAGCGGTGACTCCAGCCAGCCCGATGGCGCTCAGGATCAGCCCGAATCCTCCGATGCCACCGTAGGTCCACATGGCCGATCGAATCCCTCGGCGGCTCATGGCAAGTTGGTCGCTCAGCGTCTCAACGTGAAACGGCACCAGCTTCGGATCAAGACCTGACACCACGTCGCGTACGGCAGCGGCTCCATCCACTCCGGCCCTGGTACGCGCGAGGATCGTGATGCCGGCTGCGGGCGGTCGAGCAAAGTCATCGCCCGACAGGGCAACGTAGGCGACTGGGCTGGCCAGCACAAAGCGGTTCTTGGCCGCTGAGATCCAAAATGTCGATGCCAAATTGCCGTGTTCGCCGCTTTCCGAATATTTTCAAGTGTGGTGCAGCCCAGTGGACGCGAAGTAAATCTCGGCAGAGCACTTCAAAGTCATCATCGTTTGTTGGTATCGAAAGGCGGATTGGAATAGGCGACATGTGCTTTCTCTCAGGTGACGATCTGGTATCGCCTAGGGGCTGGTGCTCGTCAGGACGCGGCGCACTTTGCGCTGTCCGATGGAGATCCGGGACCCATTTCCTGTTGCCCCTTCCTTCTCTGCCGCTGCTGCAATTCAGGATGAGCCGATTGCCTGCACTTTCGACGATAGCATCCGCGAAGCGCGCTCAGAGTTTCGATCATGGCGATGATTTGCAGACTGAGAATCACTCGGCCGCCGTGCTTGCGGAACCGGACCATTGCGTCTTGAAGGCCTTCGAGCCTTCCCAAAGCATCGAAGTCGTCGATGCAGAACCACAGGCCGTTATCTTTCTCGGGCAGGCTGAGCGCGGCGAAAACGGCAATGCGGGCAAGCGCGCGAAACAACGGCTGCAGCGCTGCGATTTGCTCGTTGTTGTTGGGAGAGGAATAGCCAGCCCTTGCCGTTGCTAATCCACTCCCTGACGCTGAAAGTGTCACCGCGCGGCAGGTAAAGTCGTCGGCTTGTCGATTTCGAAAATAACTGGTAACGGCAAACGACATCACATTGAGTGCAGGTACACGCCCCATCCGCGCTCCCCTGCTCTGGAAGAAAAGAGATGAGAATTGTTGCGCTGGAACACCCCGGCCTGTACTATTTCTTGGAGGACGAAGATTGCTGTAAGTTATTGATTTTTAAGGCTGGTGGGCGAGGCGGGGCTTGAACCCACAACCCCCGGCTTAGAAGGCCGGTGCTCTATCCAAT
>JBAWCO010000773.1:0-4559 GCA_049590315.1 Occallatibacter sp.
GAAAAGACCCGCGCGTTGAATGCATGTTCATTTGCGGTCATGACGGTATTCAGCTCGGGAATTTCAATGTATGCCATGGCCCGGCTGATCCAGGCGCTGCACGTCTTTGACGGGCTATTCTACTCAATGGGCTGGCCAACAGAAGGGATCTTCACCTTCTCCATCGTGCTTTCAGCAGTGATTGTTCTGGCGTACATCTTCCTGGGCGGACTCACTAGCGCGATCTACAACGAAGTGCTGCAGTTCTTTTTGATCATCGCCGGGTTTCTGCCGCTGGTGCTTTTGGGGTTGAAGAACATCGGCGGATGGAGCGGGCTGAAGGCTTCCGTTCCCATGCAATATATGCACGAGTGGAAGGGCGTGGCGCATGCCAGCACCAATCCGATGGGCATCGAAATTATCGGCCTGGGCATGGGGCTGGGGTTTGTTCTGGGGTCGGGCTACTGGTGCACGGACTTCCTTGTGATTCAGACGGCGATGGCGTCGAAGAGTGTGGAATCGGCGCGGCGTGTACCGCTGATTGCGGCGGTCCCAAAAATGGTGTTTCCGTTTCTGGTGATTCTCCCCGGGCTGCTGGCCATCGGGCTGCCGACACCGCACACAAAGACCGTGGAACATACCGTCAATGGAGCGATCATTCGCGAGACGACGGTGGTGAGGCCGGAGGTTGAGCAGGGCAGGGGACTCGTTCCGGCGAAAATCAATCCGGTGACGGGCAAGCCGATGCTTACCGCCAGCGGGCAACCGCTGCTGGATTACGATATGGCCACGCCGAACATGCTTCTCCACTTTTTCCCGACCGGAATTCTTGGTCTGGGATTGACGGCGTTGCTGGCGAGTTTTATGAGCGGCATGGCGGGCAATGTTACTGCATTCAATACTGTCTTCACGTACGACCTGTATCAGAGTTACATTCACAAAGGCGGCAGCGACCGGCATTACATGGCGGTGGGTCGGTGGGCGACAGTAGGAGGCATTGCTCTGTCGATTGGGACGGCCTATGCGGCCATCAACTTCAACAACATCATGGATACGCTACAACTGGTGTTCAGCTTTGTGAATGCGCCATTGTTTGCAACGTTCCTGTTGGGCATGTTCTGGAAACGGGCGACGGGACACGCCGCATTTTCAGGGCTGATCGCGGGCACGGCGACGGCCATGCTGCATCACGGGCTGACGCTCCCGATTGAGGCGCGGCCGGGGATTCACGGCGGATGGATTACGGTGTTGCACCACTATCCCAGCGACATGGCGCAGAATTTCTGGACGGCGATCTTCGCATTCAGTGCCAATTTCATTGTGACGGTAATCGTGAGTTACTGCACCAAGCCCAGGCCGGAATCGGAGCTGGTGGGGCTGGTGCACTCGTTGACGCCGAAGCCGAAACGCCCGGAGAATGAGCTTTGGTGGCAACGGCCCGAGACGTTGGGCATTGCGGTTTTGCTAGGCGCGATTGCGCTGAACATTTTCTTTTACTGATGATTTTCCTGACTTCCCAACGACCGGATAGGAGAGAGCAATGAGTCTCGATTTGCGCATTCCCATGGGATTGATGTTTACGCTGGTGGGCGTCATCTTGAGCGCGTTTGGACTGGCTACAAACGGCTCACCAATCTATGCGGCGAGCCTTGGGATCAATGCGAATCTGTGGTGGGGGCTTGTGCTGCTGGTGTTTGGGCTGATGATGTTCCTGCTCGGACGGCGCGGCCAAAAGCGGCTGGCGAAGTTGCCGCCCGAGCCGGTAGGTGATGGGGATGTCAGAAGGGGACACTGAAAGAGACCGTTGTCAGTGGTCAGTTTTCCCTTATCAGTTTTCCGCGCATTCGCGAAACGGTGCTGGGATTGGCAGATTTGGCGAGCGAGATTGAAGCCGTTCGATTCGAGGGGCTTATATACATTGAACCGGAGATTGATACGCGCTTCATTGATGTGCCGGTACACTTATAGATAGAGATGAAGCGCAGAACGATCGAACATTACGAAATACTCCGGCGGCTGGGCGCAGGTGGCAGCGGCGTGGTGTACCTGGCCACGGATACGCTGCTGCAGCGTCCGGTGGTGATGAAGATTCTTCGCACAGGCCTACTTTCTGCAGAGCAGATGCGCTCGACAGTCCTCCGCGAGGCGCGTCTGGCTTCGGCCATCGAGCACCCCAATGTCTGCGGCATTTACGAAGTGGGCGAGAGCGGCAGCGAAGGCTACATCGTGATGCAGTATGTTCCGGGGCAGTCGCTGGATAGGTTGATTGCGAGTGGGCCTGCGAGTCTGCAACTGGTGTTGTCAGTGGGAATCCAGATTGCAGATGGATTGCAGGCTGCCCACTCGCTTGGCATCTTTCATCGCGACCTGAAGCCGCAGAACGTGATGCTGACCGACGGCGGCCTAGTGAAGATTCTTGACTTCGGTCTTGCGCGGCGGCTGCGGCCCGACGAAGCGAGCTTCGACCCATCGAAGCCGGCGATGGACAAAGGCGCGTCCGTGGCGGCGACTTACACAGCGCGCGGCGGAACCATCCGCTACATGGCGCCGGAGCAGTTTGTCACCGGGCAGTCGAGCGTCCAATCGGACGTGTGGGCGCTCGGTGTGATTCTGTATGAGCTGACTTCCGGCCGGCACCCGTTTGCGCGGCCCGAAAACGAGGACTACCAGGTCATTCGCGCCATCCAGTTTTTGGAGCCGGAGGATCTGAGCGGAATTGTAAAAGGCATTTCGCCGGAACTGAAGAGCGTGATCGCTGCTTGCCTTGAAAAAAATCCAGGGACGCGATACGCATCGGCGGCCGAAGTGCGCGAGGCGTTGAAGACGATCATGAAGGCGCTGCAAATCGAGACGGGGATTATTCCCGGCGATGCGGCGGCGAACCTGCCAACCACGCCTGCCGAGGCTGAGAAACGGAATACGGGGCTTCTATCGATGCTCGCGGAGCGGTTTCGCGAGTCGGCCGTAGACAAGGCCCCGCAGAATTCCCTTGTGGTCCTCCCGTTCACCAATCTGGGCGCTACAGAAGTTGCGCCGCTCTACGGATTTGCACTCGCCGATGCGATCGCAGCGCGGCTGGCGCGGATTCCTGCTCTTGTGGTGCGCCCGTCGAGCACGCTGATGCCGCTCAAGATTGCGCAGATGGATCCGCTTTCCGTTGGGCAAAAACTGCTGGTTTCGTTTGTGCTGGTCGGAAGTTTTCTGCGATCGGATGAGGGCTTCGATCTGAACTGGCAACTTCTGGATGTAGCTTCGCAAAGCGT
The DNA here is from genome assembly GCA_049590315.1 of Occallatibacter sp. Lineage (GTDB taxonomy): Bacteria > Acidobacteriota > Terriglobia > Terriglobales > Acidobacteriaceae > Telmatobacter. Next base: position 3,243 of record JBAWCO010000773.1, read on the forward strand.
GCGGTCCGGGGGCGCCATCCGCGTTTCTTCGCTGGATTTGATTGCGGTGCAGACGGAGATTTCGAACGAAGTGTTTGCCGCTTTGCACGGGCTGAGCGGGGGGGACCAGATGGACGCGAGACGGAGAGGCGCGCGCGATGCGGCAAGCGGGGCAAACGGGGCGAATGGGGCAATCGGATCACTGCCGGGACCGGTAAGCGAAGAGTATCTGCAGGGGCGCGCTCTGCTTAGCTCGTTCATGGTGCGAACGGGCTCGCGCGTCGATCTTGACCGGGCGCATGCGCTGCTGACGAGCGTCACAAGCAAGGACCCGGAATTTGCGGCGGGGTGGTGCGGACTGGGTATTGCAGAACTGCAGTATGTGCGACACGGATTCGGCGGGCAAATTCATGTGATGCATGCGCGGCGTTCGTTCGATGAAGCGCTGAAGCTGGATCCAGCGTCAACCGAGGCCAACCTCTATCGGATTTATATGTTGTTGTCGCGCGGCGAAAAAGAGTCGGCACGGCATGGGATTGCGAATCTGCTCGCCGGTGCAGCAAACGATTGGAATGTGCACATGGTAGCCGGGCTGGCGCTGCGCGGCGATGGAATGTATGAAGAGGCGCTGCACCAGTTCAGCCGAGCCCTGAAGCTGAATCCGGCGAATGCAGCTATCCTCTATAACCATCGGGCGCGCGTGTATCACTATCAGAACCAGATTGAGTTGGCAGGCGACGAGCTTGAAAAGGGCCTCGCCCTTGAACCGCGCCATCCGCTTCTGAGAACTTCGGCCGGCTACCAGCAGATGCGGCTGGGCAATCTGGACGCGGCAATCGAGATCCTGGAAGGCGTGGTCCGCGACGACGATTCGCTGCGCATTGCAGTGCCTACGCTGGCGTTGTGTTACGTGCAGGCGGGCGAGCGGGAACGCGCCGCCGCGCTACTCAAAGACGACACCATGGCCGCGGCTGAAGCCGACAGCGAAATGGCATACCGGCTTGCGTCTTACTTTGCCGTTGAGGGCGATTCAAGCGAAGCGCTTCACTGGCTGCGGCGGGCGATCTACTTGGGCAATGAGAACTACCCGTGGTTTCAGATCAATCCCGCATGGAATCGTCTCCGAACCAATTCCGATTTCGAACGAATTCTGGAAGACATGAAGAAGGGTTTCCGCAAGAACCAGAAGACCTGGAAACGGCTGCTGGAACAGGTGCCGCCGGACGGGGAATGACGGTCAATTCGGGGGCAATTTCGCACGAAATGACACCAAAACCCCTGTTTCTTGACATAAAACCGGTATTTTCGAGGGGTAGTGTTTCCCGATGAGTACATGGG